>JBJXEJ010000188.1:0-41552 GCA_046154125.1 Rhizobacter sp.
ACAATCCGTGGTCAACATCACCGTCACTCGAAGACAGAACGCACTGGCCCTGTTCCAGGCCTACGCTGAGAAGGCACTAGCCGCAGGCGCATCACCCAAGGGACTGGAGCAGGCATTCGCGGCGACGTTGCAGATCTCGCCGAGCATGTGGAGCCAGATCAAGTCCTCGCGCCCCATCGGCGACAAGCTCGCACGACAGATCGAGTCAGCCTGTGCTCAACCTGCGGGATGGCTCGATGAGACGCGCAAGGACGTGGCACCTTCGGTTGCCGAGACTGCATTTCTGGAGCTTGCATTGACCGCTTGGCGGTCAACCAACAGTGCCGGCCGAAAGGTGCTTCGAGATCAGTTGAGCGGCGTCGTAGCCAAAGGCAGGTGAGAGGGTGTCGTAGCCGCCGCGAGTGATGAGCATTGAGTCGCGGACTGGTGTCCTCGATCTCGAAGCATCTGAGATAATCCAGTCGCGGAGACAGATTTGTCGATGGTTCGGTTCCTGATCTCCGCTGACCGGTTTGGCGTGCGCAAAGGTGTACCCCGGCAAGAGTGACGAATTGGCGAGATTGAGCGCTGGAGCCAAGCGCAGCGAGTCTTTTGATTCCGCCCCAGCCACCAAATAAGTCAACGGCTTGCATGTGCTCACGCACGGCAAGCCGTTGTGGTTTGTGGGGTTCCTGGGTAACCGCACCCGAGGCCGCGACCGGACGCGGCCTTCAGCGCGCCAGTTCAATGCGCGACGCCAGATGACCGGCGCTGCCTCACGCACCTGTGCTCCGCAAGTGCTCGATGCCGCGTCGTTGATCGATGTCAATGTCTCGAAAAGAACTGCGTTTCAAACTGAACCCTTGCTGGTGACGCGGGAGGCTCGCTTGCCGCCGACCAGCTCGATTCGCCGACCACCAAGAATCCGGCCGTCCTGACATAACATCCTCTTTTGCAGGCAACACCCATGACTGAGCATTGCGCACGCGGAACAAGAGACAAACTTGTGAAGATCTACTCAGCCGGAATCGTTGTCTTCATCGGGATTTTCGGATTCATCACCGCTTTTGCCGTCTTTCTGTCGCACCTGAAGTAACTTACACATCTCCTGAGCATCCGCCTAAGGGCGGTGTGCTTGCGACTCGAGTAATCGGTCCGATCAATGCTGCGGACCAGTTCGCAATGATGGTCCTGGGAGTTCGTGGCTCAGAGTGAAGATGGGCGGCACGCCAACCTTCGCTACATTGAGGCCGATGACGAACCACTGGTCCGGCCCCGCAGACCCGCGCCACTGCAGCCATGCCGCAGAGCGCAACCAGGCAGCGATCCTGGCCCAAATGCAGCGCGTTCTGCCCTCCGAAGGCAACGCGCTTGAAATTGCAAGCGGCACAGGACAGCACGCGGCGCACTTCGCTGCCGGCCTGAGCGGCTGGCGCTGGCAACCCACGGATGCGGAGCCGCGGACCCTGGCGTCGATCGACGCGTGGTGCGATGGCTTGACCAACGTCGGGCGCGCGCTGCAACTGGACGTGCTGAACACAGCACGAGATGCGTCAAAGCGCCAACTGCCCGCTCAGTTCGACGCCGTGTTCTGCGCGAACATGCTGCACATCTCCCCGTGGAACACCTGTGCGGCCTTGATGCAGCTGGCCGCACAGAGCCTCACTGAGCAAGGTCTGCTGCTGCTCTACGGCCCCTACCTGGAAGACACGGTGCCCACCGCGCAGGGCAACCTCGCGTTCGATACCGAACTGCGGACTCGCGATCCGGCGTGGGGCCTGCGCCGCCTGACCGACGTGCTGACGCAGGCGCATTCGGTCGGGCTGCGACTGCGCGAGAGGGTGCCGATGCCCGCCAACAACCTGCTGCTGGTGCTGGAGCGGGCCGTCCTGCCGATGGAGAACCTCGCATGAGCCTGAAGTACCTGACGGGGTACGCACCCGACGTGCTCGTCCGCGTCAGCGAAATGATCGCGCAGGGCCGCCTGGGCGACAGCATTCGGCTGCGGTATGCCGACGGGCATGGCGTGCGCAGCGACCCGGCGCTGTACGACTACGTGATGGAACTGAAGGTCCGTTTCATGCGCAGCGCACCACCGGTCGCCAAGGTGGCCTACGACAACCGCCTGCAGGTACTGCACAACGCGTTGGGCACCCACACCAGCATGTCGCGAGTGCAGGGCAATCGGCTGAAGTCAAAGCGTGAGATCCGGGTGGCCAGCCTGTTCAAGGAAGCGCCCGGCGCCTTCCTGAAGATGATCGTCGTGCATGAGCTGGCGCACCTGAAGGAGCGCGAACACGACAAGCCTTTCTATGCACTGTGCACTCACATGGAACCGGCCTATCACCAGCTCGAGTTCGACTTGCGGCTCTGGCTCACGGCCCGGGAACTCGAGACCTCCACAGCCGGCTGACGGCCCGCCCCCGCTCAGGACGGCTTTCGGAAGGCGGCATCGATCCATGCGGCCGCGCTGCCCACCGTCAGGCGGAAGCCTGCCGAGACACGCACTCGCGCCAGCGGCTCGCCGCTGGCGTCCACCGCAGTCAGCAGTGCGTGCGGCTCGTCATCGTCGGGCACGATATCGAGCGTGACGGTGATGCGCCCGGCGGCCGCCTGAACGACGAGGCTCTTGTGCAATTGCGCATGCAGCTGCTGCTCGTGCCTGCGCAATACCTCGGACGCGGTCTTCACCAGCGTGTTGAACGCCGCGGTGTCGAGTGGCTTCGGGTTCTTCTTGTCGCGTCCCATCGTCCAGGGGCCGACCAGTGCCGGTTCGGCTTCGCCCTTCTTGATCATCTCCACCGCCCAGCCCTCGTCGTCCTCGTTCTTGATGACGCGGGCGGTCCAGCCGCTGTCGATCCATAGACGCGGCTCTCGCACAGTCACATCATCTGGTGGGGGCTCGGTCGTGGGTTGCGAGTTCATTCGGCGTACCTGGATACGGTCCCCATCCGGGGGTGATGGGGTGGGAGTGGGAAGGCACGCGCTGCTTGACGCGGCGCAAGGTTCGCGCCAGCGGGTCGTGTTACACCTGACCCCAGATCGTTCGGGGCACCTGCAGCCATTCCGTTGCCATGCACCCCTGCGGATAAGGATACGTGATGAAGCTGCCTTGCCTGTCTCCGACCGTCGCGCTGGTGCTGATCCTTTCTGCCTTGACTGCCACCGCAGAGACGCGCGCACCGGCGCCGGCCGCACGCGCATCGGCGCCGGCTGCGGTCACCCCGGGCCCGCGCCTGATGTCACCGGCCGAAATGAACCAGAACGCATCGCCTCCGGGCGAACTGCGGCCCGAAAACGCAGTGACGCCCCAGATCGTCATCCCGCTGCGCAACCAGCGGGCCGTTCAGCCGAAGCCCGAGAAGCGCAACCTGAAGGGCGTGAAGCCGGCCACGGCCGGCGGGGTCAACGACGCTGCGGCGCGTTGCGAGGCTCTGCCGGACGCCGCGGCGCGAGCAGCTTGCCGCGACAGCGCCAGGCGCTGACCACGCGGTCAGCTCGCGGCCAAGAGACTCTCGGACCGGCCCATGGGATTGACATGCCTCACGACGGCCGTCAACACTGACAGCGCCACTCGTTTCGCTGTCGCTGCCTCTGCAGCTGGGTCGATGCGCGCAACCTCCCTTCCCGAAACACTTCTCACCGTCAGCGGCTCTGCGCCATCGACGCGCGTGCTCGACGAGCCGGAGCAGACCGCGCAGTTCACACGATGGGCCCTCGATCGCGGCGAACGCCGCATCGGTGTGTCGTCGCTGAGGCTGTCGGGCATCACCTGCGCAGCGTGCGCGTTGCCGATCGAGCAGGCACTGCGTGGCGTCGACGGCGTGATCGAGGCCACCGTCAACGCGGCCGCCATGCGCGCCTCGGTGCGCTGGGATCCTGCTCGCACCCGGCCTTCGGCCCTGGTCGACGCGGTGCAGCGTGCAGGCTACGACGCCGTACCCGACACCGCCGCCGCTGCGCGCGAATCGCGTCGCAGCGAATCGCGTCAGGCGCTGTGGCGTCTGTTTGTCGCGGCGTTCTGTTCGATGCAGGTCATGATGCTGGCGACACCGGCCTACGTGGCCGGGACTGGCGGCATCGAACCCGATCTGCAGCGGCTGCTGAACTGGGGCAGCTGGGTGATGGCGCTGCCGGTGATGGCGTTCTCGGCACGGCCTTTCTTCGCCGGTGCCTGGAAAGCGCTGCGCCTGCGCCACATCGGCATGGACGTGCCGGTGTCGATCGGCATCCTCATCACGTTTGTCGCCAGCACTGGCGCAGCATTCGACCCTCACGGGCCATTCGGCAGCACCGTGTACTTCGACTCGCTGACGATGTTCGTCGCGCTGCTGCTGACTGGCCGGTGGCTCGAAGTGCGCGCGCGCCACCGCGCCGCCGAGGCTTTCGAGAACGCGCTCGGCGCGCTGCCGGAAGCTGCCACTCGCCTGCTCGCCGACGGGCGCGCCGAAATCGTCAGCATCGCCCGGCTGTGCGTCGGCGACCGGGTGCGTGTTGCGGTGGGCGAGGCGTTTCCAGCGGATGGCTGCGTGCTGGAAGGCCGCACCTCCGCCGACGAGGCACTGCTGAGCGGTGAATCGTCGCCCCAGGACAAGGCGCCCGGCGCCGAGGTGGTCGCCGGCAGCGTGAACCTCGAATCGCCGGTGGTGGTTCAGGTGCTGCGCACGGGCGCCGACACCCGCCATGAAGCCATCGTCGCGTTGATGCGCGAGGCGCAATCGCAAAGGCCATCGAGCGCCCGCTGGGCCGATCGCTGGGCTGCACCCTTCCTGTGGGCGGTTCTGCTGCTCGCGGGTGGAGCGGCGGCGGTGTGGAGCGTGATCGACCCGAGCCGCGCGCTGTGGGTGGCGGTATCCGTGCTGATCGTCACCTGTCCGTGCGCCCTGTCGCTGGCGACGCCGTCGGCGTTGCTGGCCGCAGGCAATGCACTGGCACGGCGCGGCGTGCTGCTGCGACGGCTCGAGGCGCTGGAAGGCATGGCCGGCTGCACGCGGCTGTTCGTCGACAAGACCGGCACGCTGACCGAAGACCATCCTCGCTACGCCAGCTGCGTGCGCCTGCCGGCCGCCGCCCTGATCGACGAGCCGACGCTGCTGCGCCTGGCGGCATCGCTGGCCGCGTGGTCGCGCCACCCGCTGGCTCAGGCACTGTGCGAATCGCAATCGGCCGCCACCGCGGACACCCCCACCTGGCACGCACTGCGCGAGCAGCCGGGCGCCGGGGTGGAGGGACAGGATGCCCAAGGCCGGCGCTGGCGACTGGGCAGTGCATCCTGGGTCGGTGGCACCGGCGCCTGCGCCGACGACAGCGCGGAGCTCGAAACCTGGTTCGGCCCGGTCGGGCAGCCGATGGCGCGTCTGCGCTTTGACGAAACGGTGCGCTCCGATGTGACGGCAGCCCTGGCAGCCCTGCGCGCCGAGGGCGTGCGCGTCACGCTGCTGTCGGGCGATGCACCGCACCGCGTCGAACGAATGGCTGCGCTGCTGGGCATGGATTCGGCAGTCGGGGGAGCCACGCCCGAGGCCAAACTGGCTGCGGTACGCGCGGCGCAGGCCGCTGGCGAGACGGTCGCAATGCTCGGTGACGGTATCAACGACGCGCCGGTCCTGGCTCAGGCCGATGTATCGCTGGCCATGGGTGCAGGCGCGCTGCTCGCGCGCGGCCACGCCGATGCGGTGCTGCTGGCGAATCGCATCGGCGACGTCGTCGCACTGCGCCGCATGTCGAAGCGCTGCGTCCGCGTCATCCGCCAGAACATCGCATGGGCTGCCACCTACAACGCGGTGTGCGTTCCACTCGCGCTGGCCGGGATGCTGCCGCCCTGGGCGGCTGGTCTCGGCATGGCGTCGAGCTCGCTTTTTGTCGTCTGCAACGCACTGCGCCTTCGGCGCTGAGGATCTGGAATGGATGTGCTTTATCTTTTGGTGCCGATGTCCGTCGTCGCGATGCTGGGCATCCTGGCCGTTTTTGCGTGGGCGCTGAACGGCGGTCAGTTCGAGGAAATCGACGCCGTCGGCGCGCAAATTCTTGCGTCCAGCGACGTCACGTCGAATGCCGCACTTGATTCCGATCAACCCGCACCCACGTGGGCGCGCGAAGAATCGGGAGTTGTGGATATCAATCGCAGGAGGAGTTCCCCATGAGTGTTGGTCATGCGCAAGATGCGCGAGCCGTCGCGGTCTACGACGACGATCCCGTTCGCTGGTTCTCGCTCGCAGCCGTGCTGTGGGGAGTGGTGGGCATGCTGGTTGGGGTGATCATCGCGGCCCAGCTCGCCTGGCCCGAGCTCAATTTCGGACTCCCGTGGATCAGCTTCGGTCGCCTGCGGCCGTTGCACACCAATGCAGTGATCTTTGCCTTTGGTGGTTGCGCGCTGATGGCGACCTCGTTCCACGTGGTCCAGCGCACTTGCCAGACAAAACTGTTTGCACCTGCGTTGGCTCGCTTCGTGTTCTGGGGCTGGCAGGCCGTGATCGTCTCGGCAGCGATTTCGCTGCCGCTGGGTTTCACGCAGGGCAAGGAATACGCCGAGCTCGAGTGGCCGATCGACATCCTGATCACGCTGGTGTGGGTGGCCTACGCGGTCGTCTTCTTCGGCACCGTGGGGCGTCGCAAGGTCCGTCACATCTACGTGGCGAACTGGTTCTTCGGCGCGTTCATCATCGCGGTGGCGCTGCTGCACGTGGTCAACAGCGCAGCCATTCCGGCCGGCTACATGAAGAGCTACTCGGCCTACGCGGGCGTGCAGGACGCGATGGTGCAGTGGTGGTACGGCCACAACGCGGTGGGCTTCTTCCTGACCGCCGGCTTCCTGGGGATGATGTATTACTACATCCCGAAGCAGGCCGAGCGCCCGGTCTACAGCTACCGTCTGTCGATCGTGCACTTCTGGGCGCTGATCTTCACCTACATGTGGGCAGGTCCGCACCACCTGCACTACACCGCGCTGCCCGACTGGGCTCAGTCGATCGGCATGCTGTTCTCGCTGATCCTGCTGGCGCCGAGCTGGGGCGGCATGATCAACGGCGTGATGACGTTGAGCGGCGCCTGGCACAAGCTGCGTGACGACCCGATCCTGAAGTTCCTGATCGTGGCACTGTCGTTCTACGGCATGAGCACGTTCGAGGGTCCGATGATGGCCATCAAGACGGTCAACGGCCTGAGCCACTACACCGACTGGACGATCGGCCACGTGCACAGCGGCGCGCTGGGCTGGGTCGGCTTCATCTCGATGGGCTCGCTGTATTACCTGATCCCGCGCATGTTCGGACAGACCAAGATGTACAGCGTGCGGGCGATCGAGATGCACTTCTGGATCGCGACCATCGGCATCGTGCTCTACATCGCGGCGATGTGGATCTCGGGCGTGATGCAGGGCCTGATGTGGCGCGCGGTCAACCCCGATGGCACGCTGGTCTACAGCTTCGTCGAGGGCGTCAAGGCGACCTTCCCCTTCTATGTGGTGCGTCTGCTCGGCGGGGTTCTCTACCTCGGCGGCATGCTGATCATGGCCTGGAACGTGGTGAAGACCGTGTCGAGCGGCCGGGCGGTTGCTGCCCCGATCCCAGCCCTCGCAGCCCACGCTTGAACGAGAGACTTCGATGAACACCAAGACAGAAAACCATCCTCCGGTCTCCGGGCACGAACGGATCGAGACCAACAACCTGCTGATGATCGTGCTCATCCTGGTGGTGGTCGCGATCGGCGGCATCGTCGAGATCGTGCCGCTGTTCTTCCAGCGCTCGACCACCCAGCCGGTGGCGGGCCTGAAGCCCTACACCGCGCTGCAGCAGGCGGGTCGCGACATCTACACCCGTGAAGGTTGCTACAACTGCCACTCGCAGATGATCCGGCCGCTCTACGCCGAAACACTGCGCTACGGTCACTACTCGGTGGCAGGCGAGTTTGTCTGGGACCACCCGTTCCAGTGGGGCAGCAAGCGCACCGGTCCGGACCTGCACCGCGTCGGCGGCAAATACAGCGACGAATGGCACAAGGTTCACCTGAACAACCCGCGCGACCTGGTGCCCGAGTCGAACATGCCCGCATACCCGTGGCTTGCGCGCACCCCGGTTGATGCCGAGTCGATGCCGCAGCACCTGCGTGCACTGCGCACCGTCGGTGTGCCGTACACCGACGACGAGATTGCCCAGGCCGGCGAGGCCGTCGCGGGCAAGAACGAACTGGATGCTTTGATTGCCTACCTGCAGGTGCTTGGCACCTCGGTCAAGTGAGGACGCCATGATTGATGTGAACACCCTGCGCATCGCCGTCACCCTGCTTTCGCTCGGCGCCTTCATCGGCATCGTGTGCTGGGCCTGGTCCCGCGGCAACGCCGCGAGCTTCGCCGAGGCCGCGAGACTTCCCCTGATCGAAGACGAAGGGAGCGCGCGATGAGCGACTTCTTCTCCAATGGCTGGTCGGTGTTCGTCGCCGCGGCCTCAATCATCTCGATGCTGGCCTGCCTGGCGCTGCTGGCGGTCGCCGCGCGGCGCCGGGTGATGTCCGGAGACAACACCACCGGCCACGTCTGGGACGTCGACCTGAAGGAGTTGAACAACCCGCTTCCGCGTTGGTGGATGTGGCTGTTCATCATCACCGTGGTGTTCAGCTTTGCCTACCTGGCGCTCTATCCCGGTGCGGGCAGCCGTGCCGGCACGCTGGGCTGGACCAGCGCCGGGCAGCACCAGGCGGAGCAGGAAGCTGCGCGCGCAGCGATGCAGCCGGTCTATGCACGCTACGCCGCGGCATCGGCCGAGACGCTGATGCAGGACCCGGCGGCCATGGGGATCGGCGAGCGCCTGTTCGTCAACAACTGTGCCGCGTGCCACGGCTCGGATGCGCACGGAAGCAAGGGCTTCCCGAACCTGACCGACGGCGACTGGCTGCATGGTGGAGATCACGCAACCATCATCAAGACCATCACCGAAGGGCGGGTCGGCATGATGCCGCCGCTCGCTGCGGTGGTCGGTGATGCGAAGGATCTGCACAACGTGGCCCAGTACGTCTTGAGCCTGTCGGGCGCGCCGCACGACGCGGCCGCGGCAACGGCCGGGCAGGCCAAGTTCGCGATCTGCGCCGGGTGCCACGGCGTCGACGGCAAGGGCAACCAGGTCGTCGGTGCCCCGAACCTGACCGACAAGATCTGGCTGCACGGCTTTGGCGAGGACGCGATCATCGCGATGGTCACCAACGGCAAGACGAACGTGATGCCTGCACAGGCGCAACGTCTCACGACCGAGCAGATTCATGTGCTGGGCGCCTATGTGATGAGCCTGTCACGCAACCACGCTCCGGCCGCACCCTGAAAGATCGATCCCTTGAAGTACCCAGCATGAATCGCCCGGTGATTCCGATCGTGCCGGCGCCCGTCGCCGGCGGCGAGGGCGAAGGCGAAACCGTCTGGCTGTACGAGAAGCGGACGCAGATCTACCCACGTTCAGTCAAAGGCTGGTTCGCCAGCTGGCGCTGGGTGATGGTGTGGATCACTCAGCTGGTGTTCTACGGCACGCCGTGGCTCACCTGGAACCAACGGCCGGCGGTGCTGTTCAACCTGGAGGCCCGCCGCTTCTACATCTTCGATCTGGTCCTGTACCCGCAGGACTTCATCTACCTGACGGCGCTGCTGATCGTCTGCGCCTACTCGCTGTTCCTGTTCACTGCGGTAGCCGGCCGGCTGTGGTGCGGGTTCGCCTGCCCGCAGACGGTCTACACCGAGATCTTCCTGTGGGTCGAACGGCATATCGAGGGAGACCGGATGGCGCGCATGAAGCGCGATGCCGGCCCCCGCACGTTCGACCGGGTCTGGCGCAAGGCCGCCAAGCATGCGGCGTGGCTTGGCATCGGCATCTACACCGGCTTCACCTTCGTCGGCTACTTCACGCCGATCCGCACCCTCTGGGCTGAATCGTTCACGATGGGTTTCGGCCCCTGGGAGTGGTTCTGGGTGCTGTTCTACGGCTTCGCCACCTACGGCAATGCCGGCTGGCTGCGCGAGCAGGTCTGCCTCTACATGTGCCCGTACGCGCGCTTCCAGAGCGCGATGTTCGATCACGACACGATGATCGTCAGCTACGACCCGCAGCGCGGCGAGCCGCGCGGCTCGCGTCCACGCAGCGCCGACCCGCGCGCGCTCGGCAAGGGAGACTGCATCGACTGCACGCTGTGCGTCCAGGTATGTCCGACCGGCATCGACATCCGCGAAGGCCTGCAGTACGCCTGCATCGGCTGCGCGGCCTGCATCGACGTCTGCAACGACGTGATGGACAAGATGAAGTACCCGCAGGGTCTGATCCGCTTCGCGACGCAGAACGGTCTGGCACAACGGCTCGATGCGAAGCAGACCCTGCGGCGCGTGTTCCGGCCGCGGGTGCTGATCTACAGTGCCGTCCTGCTGCTGATCTGCACCGCATTCGTCACCAGCCTGGCGCTGCGCAGCCCGTTTCGGGTCGACGTGGTTCGCGATCGCGGTACGCTCGCGCGCATGGTCGGCGAAGGGCAGATCGAAAACGTCTACCGCCTTCAGGTGATGAACGCGACCGAGACGGTCCAACGCTTTCGCTTGAAGGTCGAAGGCATCGACGGTGCGACGCTGTCGAGCCGACCGGACTTCGAGGTCGGCCCGGCCGAGGCTCGCTGGCTGCCGGTGAGCGTGCTGATCAGCCCCGAAACGGCCAGCAGACTCGGCCCCGGCGTGCATCCGCTGCGCTTCGAGATCGAGACCGTGGAGGCCGATGGCGAGAAGGCCGAAGTGAAAGAGAAATCGACGTTCGTGGTGCCTCGCTGAGCGCCGCTTTCCAGGAGTTGCCATGCTGAATACCGTTGCGTCCACCGTGCGTACGCCCCGACCCTGGTGGCGCGAGCCGATGATGTGGATCGTGATCGGAGGGCCTGCGATCGTGGTGATCGCCGCCATCACGACCGGGGTCATCGCCTGGCGCGGCGCCGACGAGGTGGTGCTCGATCCGGTCGTCGTCGATCCTTCGCCGGTCGCCGTCAACCCGGGACTTGAACCCGCGATGAAGGCCCGCAACCACGCGGCAACGCCGCGTTGAGCATGAAGGCCGCGACCCTCCGGCGCAGCATGCAGATCCTGTGGCCCGCCTTCGTCATGGCGGGTGTGGTCGAGATGCTGGTTTTCGCCGTGGTCGATCCGGGCGACTTGCGCTGGTTCGGCGGAGAGGTCTTCGACTGGTCGCGCCCGGCGGTCTACACGATGAGCTTCATGCTCTTCTGGGCGCTGATCGCCACGGCTGGGGCGATCACGATGCTGCTGGTGGTCGAAGAGCCGTAGATTGATCGGCGTCAAACTGTTCGTCAGCAGCGTGGGCACAGTGCGCGCATGACGAACGACCCCCTCACCACCGACCGGGTGGGACAGCTGCTTTCCCGGCTTGACGTGCCGGGGCCGCGCTACACCTCCTACCCGACCACAGACCGGTTCACCGACAACTTCGGTGCACATCAATACCGCGAGGCGTTGCGGCAACGCGCCCGCGATGCCGCAGATGGCAACGCTGCGCCGCTGTCGGTCTACGTGCACATTCCGTTCTGCGAATCGATCTGCTACTACTGCGCCTGCAACAAGGTGATCACCAAGCACCACGAGTCTGCAGGCGAGTATCTGGCCGCGTTGCGGCGCGAGGTCGAGTTGCATCTGGATCTGCTGGGTCACGGAGACCCACTGACGCAGCTGCATTTCGGCGGTGGATCGCCGACCTTCCTCAGCGACGGTGAGCTCGCACAACTGATGACCTTGCTGCGCGAATCATTCGGCATGACACCGGACGCCGAGGTTTCGATCGAGGTCGACCCTCGCACGGTCGATGCAGGTCGGTTGCAGCATCTGGCGAAGCTCGGTTTCAACCGGCTCAGTTTCGGCGTGCAGGATTTCGATCCCGAGGTGCAGAAGGCGGTGCATCGCGAGCAGCCCTATGAAGCGGTCGCGACGCTGATGCAGCAGGCCCGCGAGATCGGATTCGCGTCGATCAACGCCGACCTGATCTACGGGCTGCCGCGCCAGACCCCGGTCACCTTCGCACGCACGGTGGCGCAGATGGGCGAGTTGCGCCCGGATCGCATCGCGCTGTACGCCTATGCCCACCTGCCCCAGCGGTTCAAGCCGCAACGCCGCATCCATGCCCACGAACTGCCTCCGGCTGGCGAGCGCGTGCACATGCTTCGGGCCGCGATCAGCGGCTTTCAGGGCCTGGGCTACACGCACATCGGCATGGACCATTTCGCGCTGCCAGACGACCCGCTCGCGGTGGCCAAGCGCGACGGCCAGTTGCACCGGAATTTCCAGGGTTACAGCACGCAGGCCGACTGCGACCTGATCGGACTTGGCGTGTCAGCGATCGGCAAGATCGGCCGCTGCTACAGCCAGAACGACAAGACGCTGTCCTCGTACTATGAAGCGATAGCGCAGTCGCAGCTCGCATCCGTGCGCGGCCTTGAGCTCGAATCCGAGGACGTGCTGCGCCGCGACGTGATCATGGCGCTGATGTGCCAGGGTCGGGTCGAGTTCGACACGATCGAGCGGGACCACGCAGTAGGCATGCAGAAGTGCTTCGCCAGCGAGCTTGAGCGCCTGCGGCCGCTCGAAGCCCAGGGCCTGGTGGCGCTGGAGCCAGCGGCCATCCAGGTGACCCCGCTGGGGTGGTACTTCGTGCGCGCCATCGCCATGGTGTTCGACCGCTATCTGCCGGTCGAAACCCATCGCGAGGTGCATTTCCAGGGCTACTCGCGTGTGGTTTGACGCCACTCGGCGTCCCGCGATAGCGTTGCGGCCATGGACACTGCGCTGATCCTCGGGGCCGGGCTGATGGGCCTGGCCGGCATGCCTCACTGCGCGGCGATGTGCGGCGCGCCGTGTGCAGCCTTGACGCAACGCTGCGGCGGTCAGGCTCGTCGTGGCTTGATGGCGGGGTTCACGATGGGCCGCATGCTGAGCTACGCCGCGGGCGGCGCGGCCGTCGCGGCAAGCGTGGGCGCGGTGACCGTGCTGGGTTCGATGGCGCCGGTGCTGCGCCCGCTGTGGACGCTGCTTCATCTCGCGGTGCTCGGTCTCGGTCTGTGGATGTTGCTGACCGGCCGCCAACCGGCGTGGTGGTCGCGACTGGGTTCGACGCCGGTGCTTGCCGCCGAACCACCGGCCGGCTGGCAGCGAATGGCGGCTCCACTGCGTGCCGGCGCGGCCGGCGGCATGCTGCTGGCATTGCCCTGCGGCCTGCTTCAATCGGCCCTGCTGATTGCCGCCCTGGCCAACACACCGATGCAGGGCGCGCTCGCAATGGCGAGCTTCGCGGCAGCTTCTTCGCTCGGCCTGTGGCTGCCGGGTGTGCTGGGTTCACGCACCCCGGGCGGCAGCTCCGTCAGCGTGCTGATGCTGCGCCTGGCAGGCGCCACCTTGGTGGCGGCTTCGGCGTGGGCACTGACGCACGACCTGTGGCTGCGCTGGTCAGCCTGGTGTCAGACGGGCTGACGCCCTTGGACTGACGCAGAATCGCAGGGTGACCGCCGCCACCCACATCGCCATCGTCGACGACGAGCCCGACATCACGCAGTTGCTGGCGGGTTACCTCGGTCGACACGGGTTCCGGGTCAGCGAACTCGCCTCCGGCCATGCGCTGACGGCCCTGATGCCAACCGATCCGCCCGATCTGGTGCTGCTCGATCTGGGCCTGCCCGGCGAGGACGGTTTCGCGATCGCCCGCGCGTTGCGCGAGCACTGGCACTGCGGGCTGATCATCCTCACTGGGCGGGGCGACGCGGTCGACAAGGTGGTCGGACTGGAGATCGGTGCCGACGACTATGTGACGAAGCCTTTCGACCTTCGCGAGCTCCTGGCACGCATCAAGGCGGTGCTGCGTCGCCTCACGCCTGTCACGGCACCCGCCGTGGAAGCTCCACAGGCGGGTCGAGAACGATTGTGTTTCGAACACTGGGAGCTCGACGTGGCCTCCCGGCAGCTCACCGGCCCCGCGGCTCGCGCTGTCGCGCTGACCGCTGGCGAGTTCGACCTGCTTTGCGTGCTCGCTCGCCATGCCGGGCGGGTGCTGTCACGTGATTTCCTCCTTGAGCAGACGAGGGGACGCGAGGCTGCGCCGTTCGACAGGACGATCGACGTGCAGATCGGGCGCTTGCGGCGCAAGCTCGATGACGATCCAGACGACCCACGCATCATCAAGGCCGTGCGCGGTGCCGGCTACATGCTGGTGCCCGCGGTGACCACACGTTGAACACCGGGGGCACCCCGATGAAATGCCCTGCGACACCGCCTGCTGCCACGCCCGCCGTGGAATCGATCTACCGTTCGCTCTTCAGCGCCTACCCGGACGCGCTGCTGCTGGTTGATCACTGCGGCAGCATCTTGCTGGCCAACCCGGAGGCGGAGCGTCTGCTCGGCTACGGCACCGGCGAACTGTCCGGCCTGACGGTGGACGTGCTGGTGCCGGACGCGATTCGGCCTCGCCACGCAGCGTATCGCGAGGCCTACAGCCACAAGCCGAAGTCCCGCCCGATGGGCACGCAGATGGAGCTGGTCGCAAGGCGACGCGACGGCCGCGAGGTGATGGTGGAGATCGCACTGAGCCCGCTGGAGATCGAGGGGCACCCGTATGTGGTGGCTGCGATCCGTGGCATCGAGGCCTATCCGCGGGTGAAACAAGCGTTGCAGCGGGCCCGCTACAGCGAATTCGTCGCGCAGATGGGGCGACTCGCGGTCGATACGCGGGACCCGCAATTGCTGCTGCAACAGGTACCGGCGGTCGCTGCCGATGCACTGCAGGTCGACGCGGCGGTCGTGTTCCTGCTGGAAACCAGCCGGCTCGAGTTCCACGTGGCGGGCGGCGTTGGCCTGCTGGCGGGCGAAGGCCTCGGCAGCCGCTGGCCGAACCGGCCCGACACGCCGCCCGGTTTCATCCTGGCACACGGCCGGCCGGTCACGGTCGCCGACTACCGAACCGAGCGTCGCTTCACGGTGCCGCCAGCCTACCTGTCGCAAGGGCTGGTGAGTGCGTTGGCCGTACCACTGGTCGATCGGGGTCAGATCATCGGCGTTCTGTCGGTGCGCTCGCGCCAGCCCGAGCGCTTCGGCGCGGACGAGTTGCACTTTCTCGAATCGCTGTCGAACCTGCTCGCGGCCAGCCTGCAGCGATCGCAGAGCGAAGAGGCGCTGAATCATGCGCAGCGCATGGAAAGCGTCGGACAGCTGACGGGCGGCATCGCCCACGATTTCAACAACCTGCTCACCGTGATCCAGGGCAACCTGCAGGTGCTCGAAGAGCATCCGGCGTTGGAGGCCGATGCGGGGGCACAACAGATGGTGGCAGCGGCGGCTCGTGCCAGCCGGCGGGGCGCCGAGCTGACCGGCAAGCTGCTGGCATTCTCGCGGCGCCAGCAACTCAGCCCGACCGAGGTCGATGTCGGCGAGCTGATCAAGTCGCTGGCCGACATGTTGCGCCGCACGCTGGATCAACGCATCCGCATCGAGGTGGCATCGGACGCAGAGGGTCTGCGCTGCGAGGTCGACGCCGGCCAGCTCGAGTCGGCGCTGCTCAATATCGCGATCAACTCTCGCGATGCCATGCCCGAAGGTGGAACGCTGTCGTTTACCTGCGCGCCCTGCGTGTCCTTCCCGCCGGACGTGGCCGCTGAACTGGGCGAACGTGCCCGGCGCGGGGCCTTTGTCAAACTCGTGATCACCGACACCGGGGAGGGGATGACAGAAGCCGTCCGCGAACGGGTGTTCGAGCCTTTTTTCACGACCAAGGAACTGGGGCGCGGGACGGGCCTGGGCATGAGCACGGTCTACGGATTCGTCAAGCAGTCACGGGGATCGATACGACTCGACACCGCACCGGGCGCCGGCACCGAAGTCGCGCTATACCTCCCGCGGGTTCGCGGCGCTGTCGAGCACGAAAGCCCGGCCACCGACTCTTCCGAGGGTCTGCCCGCGGGGCTGCAGGTGATGCTGGTCGAGGACGACGCCGACGTGCGCAGCGTCGTCGAGCAGTTTCTCCTGTCGCTGGGCTGCAGCGTCAGCGCATTCGATCACGCCGAGCCCGCGCTGGCGAGCCTTGGCGCTGGAGAGCGCTGTCGAATTCTGCTGACCGACATTGCGCTGGGCGCCGGCATGCGCGGGACCGAACTCGCGCGCCAGGTTCGGTTGCGCTGGCCGGAAGTGGCCGTGCTGTTGATGTCGGGCTACTCGTCTGAACTGCTGCAGTCGCCCGGAGGCGCAGATGCGCCGTGGGAGTTGCTGCGCAAGCCCTACGAGCGTTCAGACCTGGCTCGGGCCATCGCAAACGCCCTGAAATCATGTCCTTCGCCCTTGCCCGACAGTTGAGGCCCTGTCGCGCAGCCGCTGCGCTCAGTGCAGCGTCGCCGCTGCCAGGCTGCGATCCACGAAGGCGCTGAGCGCGGCGATGTCCGGGATTTCGACATCACGACGGCCCTTCTCGGAAAAGCCGATGACCTTGTCGCGTGCGAGGCGCGAAAGCGCGCGGCTGACGGTTTCTAGCTTCATGCCGAGAAAATTGCCGATCTCGGCGCGGGTCATCCGCAGCGTGATGCAGTCGGTGCGAAGTCCGCGTTCCTCGAGCGTGTCGGCCCAGTTGCGCAGGAAATCGGCCACGCGGGCGTCGGCTGGCAAAGTGCACATCGCCATCATCGAATCGCGGTCGCGGGCCAATTCACGGCTCATCGCGGTGTGCACCGCGGCCATCAGCATCGGCGTGCGGCTGCAGGCTTCGAGCAGCGCGTCGTAGCGAATCATCCAGACCTCGCCGGTGTCCATGGCGATCGCGTCGCAGCCGTAGCAGCCTTCGGCGATGCCGTCGAAACCGAGCCAGTCACCCTTGAAATGCAGGCCAACTACCTGCTCGCGGCCATCGGCAGAGACATTCACCGTCTTGAACATGCCGGCATGAACAACGTACAGGCTGTCGAAGGCATCTCCCGCGCGGTAAACCGGTTCGCCTGCGCGCACGACTCGACGCACCACCTTCAGTTCGGCGTCGATCAGCGCAAGCAACTGCGCGATTCGCTCGCCCGCGGGACGCCGGGGAGCGGTGATCGGGGTCGTGCAGGAGGTCAGGGCCGGTTGGGTCGTCGGGCACTGGACGATCGAGGCGGGAATAGGCGTGTGCATGGTGGCGTCCTGATCAAGTTCTGGGAATGGACTCAGGTTAGGGCGCAGCCATCAACCGCCGAAGAACCATGGGCGTCGATCGGTAACGCTGGGTGAACGGCCGGTAACAGTTTTTCGATCCAGCATGCGCTTCAGCTGACGTGGATCAAGCCCGGCACGCCACCGGTCGCTACCCTTGGCTGACGGAGTTCCTCCAATGGACCCCGGCGCATCCACTGGAAAAGGGTGTTGTTTCGGCCTGATGCCCCGGAATCACGCGGGCAGACCTCGCTTGACCAAAGGCTGCTTGTCGAGCGCACACCGGCGCCAGGCAGAGTCTCGGCGCCTTTGATGCGCTGAAGTCTGTCCAAGTGACGCGGCGATCGGATCGAGGCTTGTGTGGAACGCCGGAATCCGGGTGCGGCGACTGCACGCTCGCGTCCTCTGGCATGCTTGGCAATGACCTTCCCTCGACCGCAGCCTGACTCCTCCGCCGACCCGCTGGGCATCGATCGTTTCGTGGAGCGCTGCGCCGCCAGCCTCGAAGACGGTCGCTTCGCAAGCCTTCTGCTGTCCAAGCACCGCGGCCCCGATCCCGACTTGCAGCGCGTGACCGTGAGGCTGATCGCGCTGCGCGGCAAGCCGCATCTGTCGTTCGTCTATCGCCATGACACGCGCGACGTGACGAAGAACCTGCCTGTGGTCGCCGGAGTGAGCACGCTGCGCGACCTGCTGGGGCCGGTATTCCGCGCCGCGCACCTTCGCACGCAGGACGAGGAGGTCGAGCTGGCCATCAGTCAGCGAGGCGTGTGCACACTTCGCAGCAAGCACTTGGCAGGCGCGTGCGCATCGGGTGGCGATGACCCCGTCGAGGGAGCCCCGGGCCACGACCGCGAGAAGCAGCGATGGGTCGATGTGAGCCGACCCTTCCTGACCGAGCTGGGCGTCACCACCGCCGCGCACACCGTGGTGCCGGCGATGTCGCGCAAGTGGAAGCAGATCAACAAGTTCGTCGAGGTGATGGCCGGCGCGCTGCGGGCTTCGCACCTGCTGGATGCCGACCTGGCCGCGCCCGGCGCGAGCCGCACGGTGCGGGTGGTCGATTTCGGCGCCGGCAAGGGCTACCTGACCTTTGCGGTGCACGAGCACCTGCGGGAGTTGCCGGGCATCGCACCCGAAGTGACGGGCGTCGAACTCCGGCCCGACATGGTGCGACTGAGCAACGTGGTGGTCGACAAGCTGGGGCTGGTCGGCCTGCGATTCGAGGAGGGCGATGTCCGCAGCCAGGCGGCTCGGCCCATCGACGTGATGATCGCGCTGCACGCCTGCGACACCGCAACCGACCACGCCATCGACCTCGGCTTGCGCGGCGGCGCGGCGGTGATCGTTTGTTCCCCGTGCTGCCACAAAGAACTGCGCCCTCAGTTGCTGAGCCCCCACCCGCTGAGGCCCATCCTTCGGCACGGCGTGCACCTGGGTCAGCAGGCCGAGATGCTCACCGACGGCCTGCGCGCGATGCTGCTTGAAGCCTGCGGCTACGACACCCAGGTGTTCGAATTCGTCGCGCTCGAACACACGCAGAAGAACAAGATGATCCTTGCGGTCAAGCGTGCTCGGCCGCAGCCCGCCGAGGCCGTGTGGGCGCAGATCGACGACATCAAGACCTTCTACGGCATCCGGGAGCAGTGCCTGGAAAACCTGCTGCGACACAGGCGCAGCGCTGTCGACCCACAATTCGCCCATGGCAATGCCTCCGCCCGCGCTCTCTGAGCTGCCGCTGTTTCCGCTGCAAAGCGTGCTGTTCCCGGGGGGCTACCTGCCCCTGCGCATCTTCGAGGTGCGCTACCTCGACATGATCGGCCGCAGCCACAAGGCGGGCACGCCGTTCGGTGTCGTGTGCCTGACCGAAGGCCGCGAGGTGCGCCAGCCTCCGCCACGCCATGCGCCACTGGATGCACGCGGCGACGGTTTCGCGAACGAGAGCTTCTTCGACGTCGGCACGCTCGCCACCATCACGCAACTGGAACGACCGAACCCCGGCCTGATGACGATCTGCTGCACCGGAACGCAGCGCTTCCGCATCCACGGGCGTGAGCGCCTGAAGCACGGACTTTGGATGGCACAGGCCGAACTGCTCCCGGACGATGTCGTGGTGGCCGTGCCGCACGACCTGGAAACGGTGGCGGCCACGTTGCAGGTCGTCGTCAGGAATCTCGTCGATCGGGCCGACAGCCCGGCCGAAATGCCCCTGCAGCCGCCTTATCGCTGGGACGATTGCGGCTGGGTCGCCAATCGCTGGTGCGAGTTGCTGCCGCTCGGCCATGAGGACAAGCAGCGGTTCATGTCGCTCGACAACCCACTGCTGCGACTGGAACTGGTCGCCGACGTGCTGGACCAAACCGGTCTCGCGCAGTCGCTGTCGGGCAAGTACTGACCGGCGCCGGACCCCTTTCACCATGCACCGCTGACACGATGGCACGACCCGCCGACCCACAGAAATTCGCGGTCGCCGTGCGACCCAGCCTCATCGACGGACAGGGTGCCTTTGCCGACGAGGCGATCCCGGCGCGTCGCAAGATCGGTGAAATACGTGGCGAATCGGTCAGCGTCAGGGTGGCACGGCAGCGCGCTCGCTCGCAGCAGCGCATCATGATCGTCGAGGTCAGCGAGCGGCGGGCAATCGACGCCTCCCAATCGACGGACCCGCTGCGCTACACCAATCACTCATGTCAGCCGAATGCGGTGCTGCGGATCCGGCAGGGACGCGTGGAGCTGTACACGATGCGTGATGTCGCCAACGGCGAAGAACTTACCGTCAATTACGGTGAAACCCACCACGAAGGCCGCCTGCGCTGCCGCTGCGGCGCGGCCGGCTGCGTCGGCTCGCTCTGAACCGACGGACTCATTGCAGGGTGGCATCCGGGTGTTCCAGCCGCCAGTCCTTCAGCATGTCGCTGCGGGTGTAGGCCTGTGTGCGGCCAGACATCGCGAGCGACCAGCGGGTCACCAGATCGTGCGTGATCGAAGGAGGCGCCTTGGCCGACGCCGTACCCAGCCAGAGACTCACCACGATCGGCAGCCACAGGGGCAGCCTGACCGACGGCATGGGTACCGCACGAATGACCGCGGCGGCCGCAACACCACCCACTGCCCAGCCCGCAACGATCTCGGATCCGGAATGCACACCGACCTTTGCGCGCGAAATGCCCACCAGCAGCGCCAGCACCACGCCAATCGCCAGTCCTGCCCACTGCCAGGCTTGAGCGCGTGCGCCGGGCCGCGTGCTGCACAACGCCATGCAGACCACCGGCAGGACGACTGACGCGAACATCGCATGGCCCGAAATGCCGGTGAAGTCGAGCGCTGCCCAGCCCCAGCCGTAGCCGATGAAAGCCACCTTCGAGGCGGTGGTGACCGCCGCCGCGACCGCGATGCCGATCAGCCAGGCCGCAGCCAGCCGCGGTGCCCGGGCCCGCCAGGCCAGCCACAGCGCCAGAGCAAGTGCCGTCGGCAACAGGATCTGCGCCTCGCCGAGTCGGGTCACCCCGTGCCAGAAAGCATCCACATACGACGTCGGCATGGTCCGATGCTAAGGGGCGGCCAAAACCGGGCAGCTCCGGCCTCATTCAATCCGAATCAGTGCACAACTGTGGGCTCCATCACGAACCGTGAAGTTCTCACACCTGCAAGCCGGGGGAACTGTCACCTCGGGCTGAATTCGCGTTCCCGGAGCGAGTCACACTTCGGTCATGGAAACTTTCAGTTACTTTTCCGGTGCCGCAAGACGCGCCAGCGCGAGTTCGCCAATACGCGAACAATTCTGTGGGACCACTCGATGAGCCTGTTCGGATGGTTTGATCGCGGAAGCCCGTCCAGGCCAGCTGCCCGCGCCCGCACGGACGCGCCGTCGGCGCCGACTGAAGCAGACTGGTTGCGTGTGCGACAACCGCTGCGCCCGCAGGACCAGGTACTGTCGGCGATGGCCCGCCGATGGCAGGCCTCGCTGATGGATCGCTATCGACCCGATCACCTGTGCGCGATGTACCCGCGAGTGGCCAACCGCCTGGCTTTGTGCTGGGACGACTCGTCACTGGCCTCGAAGGTGCTCGACGAACTGGTCGTGGACAAGCGCCGCAGCCGCGCCGGGTTCCCGCCCGCCGTTTCGCAGGAGTTGATCCAGCTGCGACTGCTGCGTCCGGCGCCGCAGCGGCCCAGCGACTTCACGCCGCTCTGGGATCCGACGAGCATGGCGTGCGGCGACCGCAGCCGCTGAGACCCCGGACATCGCTCGTGTCGACGGCTGTCGTTGGTGACCCTGCGGCACGTGGCCTCGACTGGTCAGGCACCAGCCGTCGGTCGCTTCGACTTCGGTCAACCACTGGAGGTGCAAGCCCGCAGGAGCGAGCCGCTGGACCGCGGCGCGCGACAACAGCGACTCGCACTTCACCGGCGACAGCAGCAGCGCGAAACGCACCCAGCGCAGCATCACCGACGGATGACGCCATGCGTCTTCGACAGCCCACCGCGCCAGTTGCGGTTCGGCAGGGCGGCCGGCCTCGAGCACGCGCGGCAGCAACGCCTGGAAGAACGCCCGGAAGGCGCGGCGTGCCGGAAGACCCGGCAGCAGCGCCTCGATCGCGTTGATGCGCTGGCTCCAGCCGGCGCTCAACAGTTGCCGGCTGATGAAGGCCTGGAGTGCTTGAGCCGGGTTGAACAGGCGCAGCCGATTGGGTGGCAGCACCAGCAGCGGAACTTCGCAGGCTCGCTCTTGGGACATGGGTTCGACGAAGCTGCACAGCACCGCGATGCGGCCCCACTGGATCGCGTTCAGACCATCAAGCAAAAGCGGTGCGGTGTTGCTCCGCTCGTCCCCCGCTTCAAGGCGGCGAGCAATGACCTGGGCATCTTCGAACCGGTGCGCCGCCTTTGCCGCATGGGCGCGCGTGCCCAGCATCGCGAGATTGCCCGCGGCATAACCCGCGTCGCTGCGAACGCGAGCGATCGATGCATCGCGGCGATCCACAGCGCCCAGGGGCTCGCGGGTGATCGGGCAATGGCCGACATCCAGTCGCTGCAGGTAGTTGGGCGTGACCTGGAACAACTCGACACTGCGGCCGCGCAACCATGCATGGAGCCGCAGCTGCAGCCACTGAAGGACCGCAGCACTGGGCTTCAGCGTGCGCGAACCGAAGGCCGTCTCGGCCGCCAGCCAGCCGTGTCGCAATGGAGAGGGCTCTTGCGCGTAAGGAGCGGGGGGAGTCACTCCGTAATGCGCATGGTCCCATCCGAGCTCGAAGCCGATGTGCTCTTGCGTGGTGTGCAGGGCTGCCGGGTGACGCTTCTCGGCGATCGGGTGGACAACCGCGGCGAGGTCGAAGGGAAACAGATCGTTTGCAAACAGGTCGGTGGTCATGGCGGACTCCTCGGGGGTGCAGCGACATGCCGCGAAGATTGCAGTCTGTGCACGCACGAGCTCATGGCGTGAGCTACTGAACGCGACGACCGACTATTTCGCTTAAGCTCTCCCGCCTGGTCGCTCGCTCATCTGGTGAGCCATTGACGTGCTAGCCGAACAAGCCACGGAACCCTCATGGACCGAACCGAGCGCTTCTACAAGATCGAGCGGCTGCTGCGCA
This sequence comes from Rhizobacter sp., assembly GCA_046154125.1. Lineage (GTDB taxonomy): Bacteria > Pseudomonadota > Gammaproteobacteria > Burkholderiales > Burkholderiaceae_C > PBB1. The sequence goes on from JBJXEJ010000188.1 coordinate 22,747, forward strand.
GTCGCGGCTGCGTCAGCTTCGAGGCACTGCTGGACGAACTGGCGGTGTCGCCGGCGACGCTGAAGCGCGACCTGCAGTACCTGCGTGATCGCATGGGCGCGCCGATCACCTACGACCGGGACGGCAACGGCTACCGCTTCGAGGCTCTCGCGGCCGGCGCCCACGCATCGAAGACGGTGCACCACGAGCTGCCCGGCATGTGGTTCAGCGAACGCGAGCTGCACGCCTTGCTGACGATGCACCAGTTGATGGCCAGCCTCGACGACGACGGTGTGCTCGCCCGACACCTGCAGCCGATGATGGACCGGGTTCAAGGACTGCTGGGCGCCGACGAATCCGAGGCGCGCGAGCTGATGCGCCGCGTCAAGGTGATAGGCACCGCCCGTCGCCGCGTGCCGAGCAGGCACTTCGAGTTGCTGGGCAGCGCACTGGTGCAGCGCAAGCGGGCGTGGCTGCGCTACTTCAAGCGCAGCGACCGCAGCACCAGCGAGCGCGAGGTCTCGCCGCAGCGGCTGGTGAACTACCGCAACACCTGGTACCTCGACGCATGGTGCCACGCCAGCGAAGGACTGCGCCGCTTTGCGCTCGACGCGATCGAAGCGGCGCAGGCACTCGACACCCGTGCCAAGTCGGTCGCGTTGAAGGATCTCGAGGCGGCCCTCGACGCCGGCTACGGCATCTACGGCGGCGGTGGTTCGACAGTGAAGTGGGCAACGCTGATATTCGACGCCGACGCGGCGCAGTGGGTCGCCAACGAGGAATGGCATCCGCAGCAGAAGTCGCGCTGGCTGGGTGATCGCCGCGGCGAAGGCCGCTATGAACTTCAGGTACCTTACATCGATCCCACCGAACTGGTGATGGACATCCTGCGTCACGGCGACAGCGTTCGCGTTGTCGGCGACAAGGCCCTGGCGACCGCGGTGGCACGGCGACTGCAAGAGGCGGCGGCGCTGTACGCTTGATGCACGACTGGATGCGGTGCTGAATGCAGCGCCGTCGCGAAACTCATCGAAAGGACCCCTGATGAAAGCCACCTGGAACGGCGTGACCCTGGCCGAGAGCGACGACATCGTGACCGTCGAAGGCAACTCCTATTTCCCCGAAGCCAGTCTGAGGCGCGAACACGTGACCTTCAGCAACCACCGCACCGGCTGCGCCTGGAAAGGGCAAGCGCATTACTACAGCCTGATGGTCAACGGCGACATGAACGAGAACGCCGTCTGGTACTACCCTGAGCCGACCGAGGCCGCCGCCAACATCAAGGGACGAGTCGCGTTCTGGAAGGGTGTGAAGGTCGAGTGACCTTGTCGATGCACCGCCGGGATTTCATTGCCAGCCTGGCGGCACTCTCCGGCACCGCCGCCCTGCCGGCCTGGGCCGAGAGGCTGCAGGCCATCGGCGCGCCGCAGCGCTTCGACTACGCGGCCTTGAAGGGACAGGCGCAAGCGCTGTCCCGCTCGCCCTACGAGAAACCTCGCGCGGCGTTGCCCAAGGAGATCGAGGCGCTCGACTGGGACGCCTACCAGGCGATCCGCTTCCGACCCGACCACGCGCTGTGGCACGACGAAAAATTACGCTTCCGGGCGCAGTTCTTCCACCTGGGGCTGTACTTCAAGTCGCCGGTGCGGTTGTACGAACTGGCCGATGGCAGGGCGCAGGAGCTGGCCTACCTGCCCGAGATGTTCGATCAGGGCAAGAGCGGGCTGGCCGGCGCGAAGCTGCCACGCGACCTGGGTTTCGCCGGCTTTCGACTGAACTTCCACACCGACCTGCAGCGCGACATCACGGCCTTTCTGGGCGCGAGCTACTTCCGTGCGGTCGGCGGCGAATGGCAGTACGGCTTGTCGGCGCGCGGCCTCGCGATCGACACCGGGGCGCCAACGCCGGAGGAGTTTCCGAACTTCACCGGCTTCTGGCTCGAACGCCCGGCCGCCGGCTCGAACAGCATCACCGTTTACGCGCTGCTTGATTCGCCCAGCGTGGCAGGCGCCTACCGTTTCGTCATCACGCCCGGCGACACGCAGGTGATGGACATCGACGCGGCGCTGTACCCGCGCACGGAGATCGCCCGCCTGGGCATTGCACCGTGCACCAGCATGTTCCAGGCCGGCGAGAACGACCGCCGCATGGGATACGACTGGCGTGGCGAGATCCACGACAGCGACGGCCTCGCGATGTGGACCGGCAGCGGCGAGTGGATCTGGCGACCGCTGACCAACCCGCGGCAGCTTGCCTTCAACGCTTACCAGGACAGCAACCCGCGCGGCTTCGGCCTGTTGCAGCGCGACCGCGACTTCGACCACTACCAGGACGACGGCGTGTTCTACGAGAAGCGACCGAGCCTGTGGGTCGAGCCCAAATCGGGCTGGGGTACCGGATCGGTGCAGCTCGTGGAGATCCCGACGGTCGACGAGACGTTCGACAACATCGTCGCGTTCTGGAACCCGGCGCGCCCAGTGCGCGCGGGAGAGGAGCTGCTGTTCGGTTACCGGCTGTACTGGGGTGGCAAGCCACCGGTGCGGCCTGCGCTGGCGACCTGCGTTGCGACACGCACCGGGCTGGGCGGCGTCGTCGGCAAGAAGCGCACGTACTTCTCGTGGCGCTTCGCGGTCGACTTCTCGGGCGGTGACCTGTCACTGATCGGGCCGAACGCCGTGGTGACACCGGTGATCGCGGCCTCGGCAGGTGCGCGCGTCGAGGTCACGTCTGCGCGACCGCTGCACTCGGTACGTGGGTACCGGGCACTCTTCGATGTCGTACCGACCGCATCGACCGATCCGGTCGAGTTGCGGCTTTGCCTGAGCTGCGAAGGGCAGCCGCTGACGGAGACGTGGCTCTATCAGTGGCTGCCACCGGCTGCCGCTGACCGCACGCTGTACTGAAGCTGCGTTGGCCTCGAGTGAGACCGCGCCGGGAGTCCGCTCCGGCCGCCGGCGCGGTCTCGCTCATGTGAATCAGGCGACAAGCCTACTTCCCGGCCTTGAAGCTGGTGAACACCCGCGTCTGTACCCGCCGAATCGGCTGCGGAACGCTGTCAGGCGCCGCCATCAGCTTCTTGTCGGCATCGCTCAGGAAGATCGTGGTGTTCTCGGCCACGTCCTTCTTGACGAACTTCAGCGACGCCGCATTCGGGTTCGCGTAGAAGACCTTGTTGGTCAGCGACGCGTGCACCTCCGGCCGCAGGATGTAGTTGATGAACAGGTGCGCGTTCTCGACATTCTTGGCATCCTTGGGGATCGCCATCGTGTCGAAGAACAGTGTCGAGCCGCCCTTCGGTACCAGTGCCAGGATCTCGAATTTTGCTTTCGCCTCGATCGCGCGGGCGCGGGCGATGTTGATGTCGCCCGAATAACCCATCACCGCGCACACCGAGCCTGCCGCGAGGTCGTTGATGTAGCCCGACGACGAGAAGCGGGTGACATAGGGGCGGGCCGCCTTCAGCACCTTCGCTGCGGCGTCGTAGTCTGCCGCCTCGCGGCTGAACGGCGGCTTGCCGGCGTAAAGCATCGCGATCGGCAGCACCTCGGAGGCCGAATCGAGGAAGTTGACGCCGCAGCCCTTCAGCCTGCTCGCGTACTTCGGATCGAACAGCAGGCTCCAAGCGTTGTCGGGCATGGGCAGGTCGCCCAGTGCGGCCTTGACCTTGACGGTGTTGATACCCACTGCGATGTAGCCCCACAGCCAGTCGACCAAGTGCTCGTTGCCCGGATCGACCTTCGCCAGTTGCTCGAGCAGCCCTTTGTCGAGGTTGCCCCAGTTGGTGAGCTTGCTGCGGTCGAGCTTCTGCAGCAGGCCGCCCTCGATCTGCATCTTGGCGAAGTGCGCCCCGGGCACGACGATGTCATAGCCGGTCTTGCCGGCGACCAGCTTGGCGTGCAGCACCTCGTTGTTGTCGTAGTTGTCGTAGTTGACCTTGATGCCTGTCTCTTTCTCGAAATTCTTGATGGTGTCGTCGGCGATGTAGTCCGACCAGTTGTAGATATTGAGCACCTTCGAGTCGGCAGCAATGGCGCTGCCGAGAGCCGCCAGGCAGGCCAGGGCGACGCCGAATTTCTTGAAGTGACTGCGCATGACGATGTGATCCTTGTCGTGTCGGGTTGGAATCCAGGGCAACAGCAGACGGTGACCGCCCCGTGGCAGGAACCGAGCTGCCGTCGAGGCGGCAAATTCTGTACGAGAACCGACCTAACGAGGCCCGTGGCGGTTTCGATGACGCGCGCCGCACTCGGCTACGCTTGCCACCTGTCGTGAACGCTCGCGACGGTCCCCCCGATGGAGCCGCCCATGTCCCGCCCCCTGCTCGATGAGTCCCGCCAGCACCCGGCCATCCGCGATGCGGTGGCGCACCTGCACGCCGAGGTGGTGCACAACGTGCAGGCCGCGGCGATGTCGAACGCGGTGCTGGTCGTCGGCATGGCCGGCAACCCGTTCTGCAGACGCGCGCGCAAGGCGCTCGATGCCGCGGGCGTACCGCATCAGTACCTGGAGTACGGCAGCTACCTCAGCCGGTGGCGCGAGCGCCTGGCGCTGAAGATGTGGACCGGGTGGCCGACCTTCCCGATGGTCTTCGTCAGGGGCGTGCTGATCGGCGGTGCCGACGACCTGGCGAGGCTGATCGCCAGCGGCGAACTGAATCGGCTGCTCGCTTGAATCGACAGCGTCCGGGCTGGCCAGCGCGATCGGCCGCCGTTGCCGTGCTGGCGGGGCTCTGCGCTCCGGCACTCCGTGCGCAAGCCGACACGGTGACGACTCCCTGCCGCGTGGCGGGTTGGGCCAGCGAGGTCCGTTGCGGTTCGGTGCGTCGACCGCTCGATCCGACGCGACCGAGCGGACCGCAGCTCGACATCCACTTTGTGGTCGTTCCGGCGATTGCACGCCGCCGCCTGCCCGACCCGGTGTTCCTGCTGGCCGGCGGGCCGGGCCAGAGCGCCATCGCGCTGGCGCCGGCGGTGCTGCCACTGTTCGCGCGACTGAACAACCGACGCGACATCGTCTTCGTCGACCAGCGTGGCACCGGCCGCTCAGCGCCGCTGGAATGCGAAGACGAGCGCCACGCGCCGTTGTCCAAGCCGGCAGACACCGGGGTTCAACTGGCGCAACTGCAAAGCTGCCTGGCCCGGCTGGCGACCACCGCGCCGCTGACTTCGGCCGACGACCTGCGCTTCTTCACCACGCCGATCGCAATGCAGGACCTCGATGCGGTGCGCGCCCGGCTCGGCGCCGAGCGCATCAACCTGGTCGGTGCGTCGTACGGCACGCGGGCGGCACTGGACTACGCACGCCAGTTTCCCGACCGGCTGCGGCGCAGCGTGCTCGACGGCGTGGCGCCACCCGACATGGCGCTGCCGGCCAGCGGCGGCACCGACACCCAGGCCGCCTTCGACGCGATGCTGGTCGACTGCGAGCGCAGCCCCGGCTGCCATCGCACGCACCCGAATCTGCGCGCCGCTTGGATCGGCCTGCTCGCCAGCCTGCCCAAGCAGGTGAACGCCGCCCACCCGCTGACCGGCCGCCGCGAGACCTTCACGCTCGACCGCGACCGGCTGCTCGGCGCGGTGCGCGGGCCGCTTTATGCGCCGTCGCTGGCGGCCGGGCTGCCGCAGGCGATCAGCGAAGCCGCTCAAGGTCGGTACGAGTCTTTGCTGGGGCTGTCCTCCGCACTGACCAGCCGGCGCCAGGTGCAACCAGCCATGGGGATGCATTTCAGCGTGGTGTGCGCGGAGGACGGGCCGCTGCTGCCAACCGAGGCGCCGCCGGTCGCCTCCGAAGCGAGCCCGGCATCGACCGCCGCAGCGTTCGTCGATCACGCTGCGCGCTTGTACCAGCGCGCCTGCGCTTTCTGGCCACGCGGGACGTTGCCCGAGGCGTTCTATCGCATCCCGACAGGATCGACCGCAACGCTGCTGCTGAGCGGTGGGCTGGATCCGGCCACGCCGCCCCGCCACGGCGAGCGGGTGGCACGCACACTCGGGCCTAAGGCACTGCACGTGGTGGTCCCGAACGCGGGCCACGGCCTGATGGGCGTCGGCTGCGTGCGCGACCTGATGTTCCGCTTCATCGCTGCGGAAGACGATGCCGCAGCAGGGGATCTCGACGCATCCTGCGTGAGCGGTGTCCCGCGACCGCCCGCATTCGAGCCGGTCGATCCCTCTGCGACCGCCTCCGAAAAGGGCACCCGGTGATCGTCGTCGAAGGCCTGGCCAAGCGATTCGCGCCCGCACCGCGCAGCCTGGGCGACATCCTGGCGCGACGCTTGGCGGCGCTCGGCGTGTGCGCAGTGGAGCAGATCAGCTTCAGCGCAGCCGACGGCTGCATCACCGGGCTGCTGGGCCCGAACGGCGCAGGCAAGACGACCACGCTGCGCATGCTGGCGGGGCTGATCGCGCCGGACGCGGGACGGATGACGGTGGATGGCATCGATGTGGTGTTGCGCCCGCGCGAGGCGCTGGCGCGCATGGGTCTGCTCTGCGACGCGCGCGGGCTGTACCCGCGGCTGACCGCGCGCGAGAACATCGTCTACTACGGGGCGCTGCAAGGTCTGACCCGCGATCGGGCCGAGGCGCGAGCAGAGCAACTGGCCGACATGCTGGAGCTGAAACCGCTGCTCGACCGCCGCACCGAAGGCTTCAGCCAGGGCGAGCGGATGAAGACCGCGCTGGCCCGCGCGCTGGTGCACGACCCGGCGAACATCGTGCTGGATGAGCCGACCAATGGCCTCGACGTGCCCGCGACGCGCAGCCTGCGCGATTCGCTTCGCTTTCTGAGCACGGCCGAGGGCGGCGGCAAGTGCATCGTGTTCTCGACGCACATCATGCAGGAGGTCGAAAGGCTGTGCGACCACGTCGTCGTCGTTTCGCGCGGCCGCAGCGTCGCCGACGGCAGCGTCGATGAACTGCTGGCGCAGACCGGGCAGACCGATTTCGAGGAGGCGTTCGTGCAACTGGCGTTTCCGGAGCGCGCCGAGGAGCTTGCGTGAACGCTGCCTGGGCCGTTTATGCGAAGGAGATCGTCGACACCTTGCGCGACCGGCGGACCTTGATGGTCGTGCTGTTCAGCAGCGTGCTGATGGGTCCGCTGCTGCTGGTGGCGTTGTCTGCGCTGCTGGCCAGCTTCGAGATCCGCGCAGAGAGTCGCGTCGTCTACGTCGCCGGGGCCGATCAGGCGCCCGGCCTGGTCAATTTTCTCGAGCGACAGACCCGCACGGTGAAGGCACCGCCGGCCGACTACGAGGCGCAACTGCGCACTCGCCAGTGGGCAGATCCCGTCGTGGTCGTCCCGGCAGGCTTCGAGGCTGCGGTGCAGCGCGGCGAGGCGCCGGCGATCGAGGTCGTCAGCGACAGCGGCAACGCCCAGGCACAGGCCGGTGCCGCGCGCGTGCGGCAGCTGCTGGCGGCCTATTTGCAGGAGCGCGTCACCCTTGTGCTGGCATTGCGCGGAGTGTCACCGGAGGTGCTGGTGCCGTTCGAGGTGCAGGAGCGCGATCTGGCCAGCTCGCGCACCCGGGCGGCGCAGATCACCGGTGTCCTGCCATTCTTCGTGATCATGGCGGTGCTTTACGGCGCGCTGAACGCTGCGCTCGACACGACGGCGGGCGAACGAGAGCGGGGTTCGCTCGAACCGCTGCTGATGAATCCAGTGCGGCGCGGATCGCTGGTGCTGGGCAAATGGGGTGCCGTCGCCAGCGTCGCGGTGCTGATCGCCACGCTGAGCTGCTTGAGTTTCATTCCCGCGCAGTGGCTGCTGCGCAGCGACAACCTGCAGGCGATGTTCCAGTACGGGTGGCACGAGGCGCTGGTGTTCCTCGCGGTGCTGCTGCCGTTCGCTGCGGCGATGTCGGCACTGCTGATGGCGATCGCGATCGGATGCAGGACCTTCAAGGAAGCGCAGGCCAACAGCACCGTCGTGCTGGCAATCGTGTCGCTGCTGCCGTTGGTGCCTGTGTTCGACCAGGGCGGCGAGTCCCCATGGCACCTCTGGGTGCCGGCGCTGGCGCAATCGACACTGATGGCGCACGTGATGAAGGGCGAGACGCTCGGTGCTGCCGAACTGGGGGTGCCGGTGGCGGTCTGCGCGCTGATGACCCTGCTGGGGTTGGTCTGGGTGGCGAGCCGACTGAGCGACGCCGCGGTGCGCTGACCCGCACGGCATGCCGACTTCGCGGCATGATTCGCCGATGACATCGATGTCCGTTTCGTTTCCGTCCGCGCGGTGGTGCTGGCGCCGCTTCGACAAACTGAGCGTTCATGCGTTGCAGCATATCCACACGGCGCGCCAGCAGGTGTTCGTCGTGGAACAGCAATGTCCGTACGTCGACGCGGACGGCTGCGACGAACACGCCTTCCATCTGGCAGCCTGGATGCCGGAACAGCCCGAGCCCGTGGCCTATGCGCGAGTCGTCGATCCGGGATTCAGGTACTCCGAACCATCGATCGGTCGCGTCCTGACGGCAGCATCCGTTCGCGGCCGAGGACTGGGACGCGAACTGCTACAGCGGGCCGTGGTGCAGACGATCGACTCGTTTCCGGGCCAGGGCATCCGCATCTCGGCACAGAAGCACCTGGAGGCCTTCTATCGGTCGTTCGGGTTCAGGGGGGTCGGCAAGTGTTATCTCGAAGATGGCATCCCGCACATCGAGATGCTGCGTCCCGGCTGACCGCGAAGTTTTCGCGCGCCAAAGAGTCCGCTCATCCAATCAGGCCGCGAGACGCGCCAGAGCGCGCTCAACCTCGGTCTGCCAGGGCAGTGCGTGGACGATCTCGTTGAGGTGGAGCGCGGCCTGCAGCGTGGGAATCGGCTCGCCATGGGCGTCTAGCAGCATCAGGTTGGTGACCAGACCCATCGGGTCGGCCATCGCGACGACACCCTGGTGCAGCTGGATCCAGTCCCAGGCCACACCCGCCGTGGCATCACTGCTGACCCGCGCCCACAAGGTTTGCCCGCAGCAAGGGGTGTCGTACAGGCCTGACTGGACCACGCGGGTATGCATATGGATTAAACGTAAATCCATCGTAGAGTCCGCCTGCCACAATAGGGGAGGCCATGCGCGCACTGTCCACGGGGGAGCCATCGGTAATACCGCCTTCCAAAAGGCAGTCACCGAACTGCCATGGATGTCAGTGTGGTCCGGTTTGTCGAGCTTGACACCTGTCAATGTTTGCAGGTGTGTGAGAGTGAGACAGCGAGAACGGGGCTTTCGGGAGTGATCGGTTTCTGATGCTTCAGAGCGGCTTTTCATCGGTGTTCGAGGCGCAGAGCCGTGACGATCTCCAGACGGAAATCGTCCGGTTCGCTCGCGGTCTCGGATTCGAAACGGTGTCGGCAACCACCGTGATCGATCACTTTCTCGGCCAGCCTGAATTCATCTCGCTCGACAACGCGCCAGCCGCCTACCGGGATGCCTTCGACGATGAGAACAATGGCCGCCGCGACCCGGTGATGCAGCACTGCAAGAAAAAGAGCGTTCCGATCATCTGGGACCAGACCACCTACATTTCGGCTGGCGAGGCTGAAAAGTGGGAGCGGCAGGCGCATTTCGGCTATCGAACCGGCATCGCCCTGGCGCTGCACATGCCCGAAGGGCGCCACTTCCTGCTCGGCGTCGACCGCGATCGGCCACTGCCTGCAGGGTCGCAGGAGCTCACGCGGATGGTGGCAGATCTGCAGTTGTTCGCAGTGCTGGCTCAGGATGCGGCGCTGCGGGTGCTGCTGCCGGCGGTTCCAGACGCCACGGCGGTGTCACTGACACCGCGTGAACTTGAAAGCCTTCGCTGGACGATGGAAGGCAAGACGGCGTGGGAGGTGGGCAACATCCTCGGCATCACCGAGCGCACTGCCGTGCTCCACTTGAACAACGCCACGCACAAGCTCGATTGCGTGAACAAGCACCAGGCGGTGCTGAAAGCCTTGCGGCTCAAACTCATACGCTGACACGCATGCCGCACCGGCTAACGACAAGCCGGGGCGGACACAAGCTGTAAGAGTTGACAGTTACGCCCAAACGGGCGCGCTGCTGAAATTTGGGTGTGCACACGAAGTGCACCCACCTCTTCAGGAGTTTCACATGCGGCAACTGCCCCTCAACGTCCCGGTGCTTCGTCAATCCCCTGCGCCTGCTCGCATCGACGCTCAGCGCGATGCTCGTCGCGCGGCACCGACGGCTCCCCGCGAGCTGGGTGCCGAAGAGTTGCGCCATGTCAGCGGCGCAGGCACACGGCTGCCGAACCGGACCTGGTGAGATTCACCCGGCGAAATCCGGGATCCGCCCTGCGCTGAGCAATGACCGGACTCTTTCGCCCCGAGTCCGTTGAACATCAGAGTCATTCGTGGCTGGGTGGCATACAGCTCGTCCGCCCGGTCCCGCTGGCGATACTGACAGGGATGGTGGCATGCACGGCCTTCGCGACCGGCTTGTTCCTTTTCCAGGGCGAATACACCCGGAAAGCTCACGTACTGGGAGTGGTCGTTCCCGACCGCGGCCTGCTGCGGCTGCCTTCACCGGCCGTCGGTGTCGTCGCGGAACGGCGAGTCAACGAGGGCGACTCGGTTCACGCGGGCGACGTGCTGTTCGTCGTTTCGGTGGATCGATCGACGCTCAAGGGAGACGCGCAAGCCGCCGTCCAGGGCAGCCTCGAATCGCGTCAGCGCAGTCTGCGCGAAGCCAATCTGCAGAGCAAGGCGCTCGAACAGGAGCAAGTCGCAGCGCTGACCAGGCAGATCGACGACATGCGCCGAGAGCTTCAGCAAATGGACGTCGAGGCCGAGTTGCAGCAGCAACGATTGGCCCTGGCATTGAAGGCGCAGGCCAAGCTCGAATCGCTGCAAGCCGATAACTTCGTTTCGTCGGCCCACGTGCAAACCAAGGCCGAGGAAGTTCTCGGCCTGCGCGCGCAAGCGCAGGTTCTGGCTCGGCAGCGCACAGCGCACCAACGTGAAATTGGCATGCTCGAGGCACGGCGCCGGGAAACACCTCTGCAAGCGCAGGCCCAGAGAGGCTCGATCGATCGAGGCATCGCCCAGCTGGCACAGGAATCCGCCCAGAGCGATGCCCTGCAGCGCATCGTGGTTCGCGCACCGCAGGCCGGCATGATCACGGCGGTGCTTGCGGCACCGGGAGACAGCGTATCGCCTGCAGCAGCCCTCGCCAGCCTGCTGCCCGAGGGGGCGAAGATGCAGGCAGAACTGTTCGCACCATCCAGCGCGGTAGGTTTCCTGCGGCCCGATCAGGCGGTGCAGTTGCGCTACCAGGCATTTCCATTCCAGAAGTTCGGCCACCATCCGGGCCAGGTGGTACAGGTGTCGCGTACGCCGTTGCAGGCCGCCGAACTCGCCAGCCTGCCGCTGGCAACAGGGTGGTCTTCCATCTCTGGTTCCAACCCCGCGCAGCCAGCCGGCGAACCGCTCTATCGCATCACCGTGGCGCTCGACAAGCAAACTGTCCAGGCATACGGCGTCGCGCAGCCGCTGGTCGCCGGCATGCAACTCGAAGCCGACGTGCTGCTGGACCGCCGGCGACTGATCGAGTGGATCTTCGAACCGCTGCTGAGCGTCACCGGACGTCTTTGATGGGCAGCGCTCGCGAGGGATTCGGCACTGCGGCGCTGTCGGCACTGCGCTTCGGCTGGGGTGGCCCCCGGATGCCGATGTTGCTGCAGACCGAGGAGGCCGAATGCGGACTGGCCTGCCTGGCGATGGTGGCCACGTACCACGGGCTGAAGACCGACCTGCCGACCCTGCGTCGCCGCTTCTCGTTGTCGCTCAAAGGCTCGACGCTGCTCGATCTGACCCGCATGGCCGGCCAGCTGCAGCTGACACCACGTGCACTGCGCGTCGAGCTCGAACACCTGCCGCAGCTGCAACTGCCCTGCGTGCTGCACTGGAATCTGAATCATTTCGTCGTGCTGACCGCGTTGCGCGGAGCCAAGGCGGTGATCCACGATCCATCGCACGGCATCCGGCACCTGTCGATGGACGAGGTGTCTAAGCACTTCACCGGCGTCGCGCTTGAGCTGACACCGACGCCGGACTTCCGCCCGCGCGAAGAGCGGCAGTCGGTGTCGGTGCGACAGCTGCTCGGTCGCGTGACCGGGCTGAAGCGCTCGCTGTTCCAGATCATGGTGCTGGCGCTGGCGCTCGAGGTGTTCATGCTGCTGTCGCCGTTCTTCATGCAGTGGGTGGTCGACAGCGTTCTGGTCAGCGCCGACCGCGACCTGCTGGTGACGCTCGGACTCGGGTTCACGCTGCTGGTGCTGGTGCAGGTGGCGACCGGCGCGATCCGCTCGTGGGCGGTGCTGTACCTGTCGTCGACGCTGAATCTGCAGTGGCTGTCGAACGTATTCGCGCACCTGATGCGCCTGCCGGTGGTCTGGTTCGAGAAGCGGCAGACCGGTGATGTGATGTCGCGCTTCGGCGCGGTGGAAAAAATCCAGCAAACGCTGACCACCAGCTTCATCGAGGTGGTGCTCGACGGCCTGCTGGTCGTGCTGACGCTGGCGATGATGGCGTTCTACAGCGTCAAGCTCACGCTGATCGCCCTCGGCGCCGTTGCGGTGTACGCGCTGCTCAGATGGGGCTTCTTCAGGCCGCTGCGCGATGCGACCGAAGAAGGCATCGTGCACGACGGACGAATGGCCACGCACTTCCTCGAATCACTGCGCGGAGTGCAGTCAATCAAGCTGTTCAATCGCCAGGAGGACAGGCAAGCGCAGTTCATGAACCGCGCAGTCGATGCGCTCAACGCACACATCCTGACGCGCAAGCTCGACCTGACTCTGGCGATATCGCACAAACTGGTGTTCGGGCTCGAACGCGTCGCGGTGATCTGGGTCGGCGCACTGCTCGTACTCGACCGCAGCTTCTCGGTCGGCATGCTGTTCGCGTTCTTTGCCTACAAAGAGCAGTTCGCGTTGCGCGTCAGCGGCCTGATCGACAAGGTAGTCGAGTTGCGGATGCTGAAGCTGCAGGGTGAACGGCTCGCCGACATTGTGCTGACGGCGCCCGAGGCCGAAGTGGCGATGCCGATCGACACGAGCAAGGTCGGCGGCCAGATCCAGCTCAGCCAGATCGGGTTTCGCTATTCGGATGGCGAGCCCTCGGTGATCGACGGTCTTGACCTGATGATCGAGCCTGGCGAGTCGGTGGCCATCGTCGGGCCGTCGGGTTGCGGCAAGACGACGCTGTTGAAGTTGATGCTCGGTACGCTCGAGCCGCAAACGGGCGAAATCCGCGTCGGCGGACTGCCGCTGTCACGGCTCGGACTGCGCGCGTGGCGCGACATGATCGGCACGGTGATGCAGGACGATCAGCTGTTCGCAGGCTCGATCACCGACAACATCAGCTTCTTCGACGCTTCTCCCGATGCCGCCTGGGTCGAGGAATGCGCCCACTTGGCCGCGGTTCACGACGAGATCGAGGCGATGCCCATGGGTTTTCACACACTGATCGGCGACCTGGGCACCAGCGTGTCGGGCGGTCAGAAGCAGCGCATCCTGCTGGCCCGCGCGCTCTACAAGCGGCCACGCATCCTGTTCCTCGACGAAGCCACCAGCGCTCTCGATGTAGACCGGGAACGGCTGGTCAACCAGGCAGTGCGGCAGCTCGATCTGACCCGTGTGATCGTCGCGCACCGGACCGAGACGATCGCCACGGCCGGCCGCGTGATCGTCTTGCATGAAGGGCGCGTGGCACAGGACCTGCGCAGCGTGCCGGGCAGCTGGATGGCCGGACGCTGAAAGCTCGACCGGCGGTCGACTCAGTCCGCGCGACGGTGGGCCAGCACCGGTCCGGGTGCAGTATCCCGCTCCAGCGCGGTGAGCCAGGCGATGGCCTGATCCCGCGTCTCGCCGCACATCTCGGCGCTCGGGCGCAGCGACAGGCACACCGCCGGCCGTTGCGGCAATCCGAACAGCGCGCAGCGCCCGTCACCGGTCAACTGGACGCACGGCACGCCCGCCGGCTTGCCGATGCCATTGACGAACGGCATGCCAGGGACCGGACTGGAGATCGACGGCGCGGTGCAGCAGGCGCCACAGCCGGGACGGCAGGGACTGTCGATCAGGGCGGTAAGCCTGGGGTGCGGCAAAGTGGCAAACGATGGCATCGGGTGCGGTCTGGTGGGCCGGGGTGACTTCGCGAAGGGGGCTCCCTACAATCGAGAGTGCTCAAAAAACAGGCAACACCATGTGGTTCCCCCAAGTCTTCGATGTCATTGTGATCGGTGGCGGCCACGCCGGCACCGAGGCGGCACTCGCCTCGGCACGCCTGGGCTGCGCCACCCTGCTGCTGACGCACAGCATCGAGACGTTGGGACAGATGAGCTGCAACCCGTCGATCGGCGGCATCGGCAAGGGCCACCTGGTCAAGGAGATCGATGCGCTGGGCGGCGCGATGGCGGCAGCGACCGATGAGGCCGGGATCCAGTTCCGCATCCTGAACGGATCGAAGGGCCCCGCAGTGCGCGCCACCCGCGCGCAGGCCGACCGCGTGCTGTACCGCGCCGCGATCCGGCGTCGGCTCGAGAACCAGCCAAATCTCTGGTTGTTCCAGGGCGCTTGCGATGACCTTGTCGTTGAAGGTGACGCCGTGGCAGGCGTTGTAACGCAAGTGGGCGTTCGCTTTCGTACACACGCCGTGGTGCTGACGGCGGGCACCTTCTTGAACGGCAAGATCCATGTCGGCCTCGACAACCATGCCGCAGGACGGGCAGGCGATCCGCCGGCGATCACGCTGTCGTCGCGGCTGAAAGAGCTGAAGCTGCCGCAAGGACGACTGAAAACCGGCACGCCACCGCGTATCGATGGCCGCAGCATCGATTTCAGCCGATTGACGCCGCAGCATGGCGACGGCGTCCCGGGGCCCGAGGGCGGTCCTGCTGAAACTACGATGCCCGTGTTCAGCTACCTCGGCGATGCCTCGCAGCATCCGGCGCAGATGCCGTGCTGGATCACCCACACCAACGAGCGCACGCACGAGATCATCCGCTCGGGCTTCGACCGCAGCCCGATGTTCACCGGCGTGATCGAAGGGGTGGGGCCGCGCTACTGCCCCAGCATCGAGGACAAGGTCAATCGGTTCGCCGACAAGACTTCGCACCAGATCTACCTGGAGCCCGAGGGGCTGACGACGCACGAGTTCTATCCGAACGGCATCTCGACCTCGCTTCCATTCGATATCCAGCTGGCTGCGGTGCATTCGATGCAGGGGCTGGAGAACGCGCACATCCTGCGGCCGGGCTATGCGATCGAGTACGACTACTTCGACCCGCGCGCCTTGAAGGCGAGCTTCGAAACCAAGTCGATCCGCGGTCTGTTCTTCGCGGGACAGATCAACGGCACCACCGGCTATGAAGAGGCTGCCGCCCAGGGCCTGTTCGCCGGCCTGAATGCCGCGCTGCAGGTGCGGGAAAAACCGGCGTGGACACCGCGTCGCGACGAAGCGTACCTCGGCGTGCTGGTCGACGACCTGATCACCAAGGGGGTGACCGAGCCGTACCGCATGTTCACCAGCCGCGCCGAGTTCCGGCTGCAGCTGCGCGAGGACAACGCCGACCTGCGACTCACTGAGCAGGGTCGTCGCCTCGGCCTGGTCGATGACACCCGCTGGGCTGCGTTCAGCCGTAAGCGCGAGGCTGTTTCACGTGAAACGCTGCGCCTGAAAAGCAACTGGGTGCGTCCGCAGACCTTGCCAGCCACAGACGCCGAGCGCCTGCTGGGCAAGGCGCTGGAACACGAGTACAGCTTGCTGGACCTGCTGCGTCGCCCAGAGGTGAATCACGATGTGTTGCGTGATGTGGCCGCCATCGCTTGTCCAAGCTCGCTGGTTTCACGTGAAACACTGCGGGGCGAACTCGGTACCGTGCTGGCGGATGCCGTGATCGAGCAGGTTGAGATCAGTGCCAAATACGCCGGCTACATCGTCAAGCAGAACGACGAGGTGGAACGCGCGGCTCGCTACGAGCACCTGAGCCTTCCGGACGAACTCGACTATGCACAGGTGTCCGCGCTCAGTTTCGAGGTGCGGCAATCGCTGAATCGACATCGTCCTCAGACTCTGGGACAGGCTTCGCGGATGTCAGGCGTCACTCCTGCGGCCATCTCGTTGCTGCTGGTGCATCTGAAAAGAGGGCGGTTCGCAGGTTTCGCCGATGCGACCGAGTCGGCCGGAAACATCAAAGCCACACCAGCGACGTTGGCAGATGCCGCCTGAATCATCGGACCATCCGCTGCACGTGGCATTGACCCGGATCGGGGCCGAATTGGGGCTGGATCCCACGTCGCTTCCGGTCGACCGGTTGCTGGCGTACCTGGATCTGCTGCAACGCTGGAACGCCACTTACAACCTGACGGCGGTGCGCGAGCCGCAGCAGATGCTGACGCAGCATCTGGCCGATTGCCTGGCTGTGGTGGACCCGTTGTCGCGACAGCTCGACCAGGTGCCGCGCAGCGACAGCGACAAATCGCCATCGCTGCGCGTGCTTGACGTCGGCAGTGGCGGCGGATTACCCGGCGTCGTGCTGGCAGCGATGTTTCCCCGTTGGCAGGTCGTCTGCGTCGACACCGTCGGCAAGAAAGCCGCCTTCATTCGACAGGTTGCCGCGGAGCTGGGGCTCGGCAACCTCGACGCCGAGCATGCGCGAGTCGAGGCCCTGCGAGCCGTGCCGTTCGATGTCATCACCTCGCGAGCGTTCTCGTCATTGGTGGAATTCACCCGCCTGACGCGTCAGCTGCTGGCACCGCAGGGTGTCTGGATGGCGATGAAGGGGAAGGTGCCCAGGGACGAGATTTCAGCTTTGCCCGCGGAGATCCAGGTGTTTCACGTGGAACCACTGGCGGTGCCCGGTTTGGATGCAGAGCGCTGCCTGGTCTGGATGCGCCCGGCCGACTCGGCTCTCACCGTTTGATCGCGGCAGCATCGGGTTTGGACGGTCGCAACGGCCTGGCGGCGTCGACCCGGTTCCTATAATCGAAGTCCATAAATCGGGCGCGGAAGAGCATCCTTCCACTCCGCCGGAAATTCTCCCTTCGCCTCCGAACCCACCTCCAGCCCCATGGCCCGTATTTTCTGCATCGCCAACCAAAAAGGCGGGGTCGGCAAAACCACGACAACCGTGAATCTGGCAGCCGGGCTGGCGCGCGTCGGTCAACGTGTGCTGGTGGTCGATCTCGACCCGCAAGGCAATGCAACGATGGGTTCGGGCATCGACAAGCGGGCGCTTGAGCTGAGCGTGTACGACGTGCTGCTGGAAAACGCCTCGATCGCCGAGGTGCGCCAGCGCAACGACAAGGTGGGCTACGACTTGATTGGCGCCAACCGCGAGCTGGCCGGAGCCGAGGTAGAACTGGTCGAACTCGAGCGTCGCGACAAGCGCCTCAAGGCCGCGCTCGAAGCGGTGGCCGATCAATATGATTTCGTGCTCATCGACTGCCCACCATCATTGAGCATGCTGACCCTGAACGGTCTTTGCAGTGCACACGGAGTCATCGTGCCAATGCAGTGCGAGTACTTCGCTCTCGAAGGTCTGTCGGACTTGGTCAACACCATCAAGCAGGTGCATGCCAACCTGAACCCGGATCTGCAGATCATCGGTCTGCTGCGGGTGATGTTCGACCCGCGCATCACGCTGCAACAGCAGGTCAGCGACCAGCTCAAGGCGCACTTCGGCGACAAGGTGTTCAACACCGTGATCCCGCGCAACGTGCGGCTGGCCGAGGCGCCGAGTTACGGGCTGCCGGGCGTGGTGTTCGACCCGGCCTCGAAGGGGGCGCAGGCCTTCGTCGAGTTCGCGACCGAGATGGTCGCGCGCATCGACTCGATCTGACGATGCCGAGCGAAGCGCTGAACCCGGCCTTCGACGCCGCGCTGCTCTCGCGCATCGAGGACGCCGGCCTGAACGCCAGCGCCCCGCCCCAGCAGCGCTGGCTCGACGGCTGGCTGCTGCGCCTGTCGCCCGGCAAGGCCAAACGGGCGCGCTGCGTGAATGCAGTGGCGGCGGGCCGCTTGCCGGTGGCGGAAAAGCTCGCGGCCTGCGAGCGTGCCTTTGCCGCCGCGCGCCTGCCGATGATCGTGCGAATCACGCCGTTCACGCTGCCGGGGAATCTCGACGCGACGCTCGAGCGCCAGGGCCTGCACCACTTCGACGACACGCGCGTGATGGTGCTGCCCGACTTTCAGCCGGCGGCGCCGGTATTGCCGGCCGGCCTGAGCCTGCACGCAGTGGCGCTGGAACCGTTCGCCCAGCGCGTCGGCCAGCTGCGCGGCTCGCCGCTGGCGCAGCGCGCGGCGCACGCCGAGCGTTTGGCGAACTCGCCGGTGCCGTTCTCGGCCTGGGAGCTGCGCCACGGCAGCGAGACGCTCGCCTGCGGTCAATTCGCGCTAGAAGACGACATCGCGGGCCTGTACGACGTCTACACCGCCGAAGGCGCACGCGGTCAGGGCCTGGCCACGCTGCTGTGCCGGCGCCTGCTCGAAGACGCTGCCCGGCGCGGCGCACGCCACGCCTACCTGCAGGCGGAAAGCGACAACCACGCCGCCCGGGCCGTCTATGCCAAGCTCGGCTTCAGCGACGGCTACGCCTACCACTACCGCACACGCGAGGCCCACGCCGCGGCCTGAGCCGCCGCGCGAGGGTCAGAGCCCGAGTCCTTCGTCGACGCCGAGGTGCACGTTCATCGACTGCACCGCCGCGCCGCTGGCGCCTTTGCCGAGGTTGTCGAGCCGCGCGATCACGAGCGCCTGGGCGTCGTTGGCGAACACGAACAGGTCGACGCGATTCGTGTCGTTGCTGCCCTGCGGGTCGAAGAAGCCGTCTTCCA
>JBJXEJ010000189.1:0-46131 GCA_046154125.1 Rhizobacter sp.
AGGAGCTGACCCATTTCTGTTTTCTGGAACTGAGGGGGTCCACCCAGGGGCCCACCGGTTTTTTTGTGGAGCGCCTACTTGGCGTGACCCGATTAGTGCATCTCTGCCGAACACGCGGGCCACTTCAAGGGTGAATTCGTCGCCATTCTTGAGCAGGACGACGAGGCCGACTCACGGTTGAAATCGCAGATGCGAGCCCGTTGCCCGTGTGTGAGGGAGTCCGCGCGGCCTTGGGGCACAAGCCCGTATCAATGGCGATTTTCCACCCCCAAATTTCCTGCTGACGCATTGCCAGCAGTCCGGTCGAATGTTCGCTTCAGAGCGCTCGGGTCAAGCAGCCAATGGTGGCCGCGATCGATGGGCGTGTGCAGCGAGCGCAGCGACGATCTGCGAGATGTCGTCGTCGCTGTGCGCAGCGCTGAGACTGATGCGCACGAGGCTGACGCCGGACGGCGTTGCAGGCGGGATCATCAGGTTGGTGTAAATGCCAGCATCAAGCAGTCCTTGCCAGAGGGCCAGTGCCGCGTCGCGCGTCTCGAACACCAGCGCGGCAACCGGGCCAGGCACCGTAGTGCCAAGTCGGTAGCCGAGCCTGCTCGCCTCGGCGTAGAGGCGCTCTGCATGGCGGAACAGCCGCGCGCGCAGGTCTTGCCCTTCAAGAACACGGCGCAGTGCCTGATGGGTGGCCGCAATCACGGGAGGTGCCGGCGAGGCGGTAAAGATGTAAGGGCGACTGACCATTCGAATCAGCTCTGTCTCTGCGTGGCGGCCGAGGCAGAAGCCACCGATGCTGCCCAGGCTTTTCGAAAAGGTGCCGACGATGAAATCCACCTCATCAAGCAGGCCCGATGCTTCGCAGATGCCCAGTCCGCGTGAGCCAAACACGCCGAACGAATGGGCCTCGTCGACGAGCAGCCAAGCGCCGTGGCGCCGTTTGATGTCGACGATCTCTTGTAGTGGCGCGCGGTCGCCAAGGGTGCTGTACAGACTTTCTACGACAATCAGGGCGCGACGCGCGTCATCGCCCAGGCGCTCCAGGCGACGGTCGAGATTTTCTGGGTCGTTATGCCGAAAACGGATGGTCGTGGCGTGGCTCAGCCGGCAGCCGTCGTGGATGCTGGCGTGGCTGTCGGCATCGACGAGCACGAAGTCGCCCTCGCTGGCCAGTGCCGACAGGGCACCCAGGTTGGCCTGGTAGCCCGTCGAGAAGACGACGCAGGCCGGCCATCCGAAGGCCGAGGCCAGCGCCTCTTCAAGCGCACGGTGGCCGGCATAGTTGCCGCTGGCCATGCGAGATCCGGTGGTGCCAGTACCCAGGTTTTCGATGGCCTCGATCGCGGCGGCGCGGCATTCCGCGTCGTAGGTCAGGCCGAGGTAGTTGTTGGTGCCGGCCAGGATCACCGGGCGGCCGTTGATCGTGGCGGACGTGGCCGAGTGGACCGCATCCATCGGCGTGGCGATTGGTGCCACCCGGCTGTTCTCGGCCAAAGTGGCCTGAAGTGCGCGCTGCGCGGTGAACTTGTCGAGCAGACTCACGTGACGTTGCGCCTCAATTGCACGATGCCGGCGCAGAGTTCATTGATGGTGCGGGCCTGGGCCATCGTCTCGACAGGAATCGAGATGTCGAGGCGATCCTCGATTTCCATGACCAGGTCCATGACGTCGGCTGAATCGAGATCGGCTGCCTGCGCCAGATCGGCATCGCCCGCCAGGCTGGACGCCTCGGGTCGGATGACGGCCAGTGCCTCGCGTATCGTTGCCTCGATCGATGCCCAGGCTTCGTTCATGGCGGTGCGCTCGACAGCGGTTGTCGTCGACGAACTCACGAAGCGGCGCTCTGCACTTCGGCCCGAGCGCGCCTGCCGTCGCCGACGAGGCGGCGACGTGCTTCCTGCGGAGCCGCGTTGCTGCGACGCTCGAGGAATTCCTTTCGTGCCGTGCTGCGAGACAGCTTGCCCGACGAAGTGCGCGGCAACGTGTGCAGCGGCACCAGTTCAATCAGGCAGTGGATGCCGAACTCCAGATGGATGGCCTGCTGCAACCGCTCGGCCAAGCCAGCCAGCTTGCGCGGATCGGCTTCTCGACACTGCACGACCAGCACGGCAGTTTCGCCTGCGTCTTCGTCGCTGATCGAAAACGCGGACGCGTCGGTGTGCCGTACTTCCGGCTGCTGCTCGGCCAGGTGTTCGAGATCCTGCGGCCAGATGTTGCGGCCCATGATGATCATCAGGTCCTTGGCGCGTCCGGTGATGTACAGCGCGCCGTCCGCCTGGTAGCCGATGTCGCCGGTGTCCAGCCAGCCGTCGGCAGACAAGACTTCGCGCGTCGCCTCGGCATTGCCGAAGTAGCCCGACATGATGCTGGGGCCGCGGAGGTGGATGCGTCCGCAGCGTCGTTCTGGCAAGGGCCGGCCGCGTTCGTCGCGGATTTCCATTTCATAGCCCGGCAGTGGCGGGCCGCAGTCGATGAAAGCCTTGCCTTTCGGCATGACGCCGTCGGCCACAACAGCAATCGCTTCGCCTTCGTGAGCCAATCTGTCCATGTCGACGACATCGGTGCGGGCTCCGCCCTCCAGTGGCGCAAAACTGACAGCCAGCGAGCATTCCGCCATGCCGTAGCAAGGCAGAAAGGCCCGCTTGTCGAACCCTGCTGAGGCCAGCGCGGCAGCGAACTCGTCGAGTGATTCAGGATGGATCATCTCAGCGCCGATGCCTGCGACGCGCCAGGCTGACAGGTCAAGTTCTTGCGTATCCGCAGCGCGCAGGCGCCGAGCACACAGCGAATAGCCGAATGGCGGGCTGAACGAAATTGTTGCTCGGTTCAGCGACATCAGTTTGAGCCACACTCTCGGCCGCATGGCGAAATCGCGCGTCGGCAGGTAGTCGACGGAACGCTGTGTGGCCACGCAGCCCAGGACGATGCCGACCAGACCCATGTCATGGTAATAGGGCAGCCAAGAGCAGAAGCGGTCGCCAGGCGACAGGCGGAAGCCGTGATTGAAGATGGCCTTCAGATTCGCCATGACGGCGGACTGGGTGATCATGGTGCCGCGGGGAAAGCGGGTACTGCCCGATGTGTACTGCAGGTAGGCCAGCTCCTCCGGAGAGGGTGGTTCCGGCGGCGTGTCCAGAGCCGGCAGTGCCGAAAACTCATCGAGAGTGCCTGCCAGAGTCATCGACAGGCCTTCGCTGGCCTCACGCAGGAATCCGATGAACTCCGGAGGCGCGAATGCCGCAACTGCCTTGCAGTCGCGCAGCAATTGACGCAGGTGTCTGATGTAGGCCTCGCGTCCGCCCAGATGCACCGCGGCTGGCAACGGCACCGGCACAAGACCGGCGTATTGGCAAGCATAGAACATGACTGCAAAGTCGACATGGGTGTGTGCGACCAATGCCATGCGCTGTCCTCGACCGAGCGGGGCAAGGTGCCGCGCAATTTCGATCGCTAGCGATCGAAGCTCGCGGTAGGGCAGAGTGGCAACCAGCTGTCCGCGACCATCGTAGTAGTTGAAGCCAGAGTCGCCTTGCGCGGCGTAATCCAGCGCTTCGGCCAGGGTCGCGAAGTCCGCGCTGCGCAGTTCGATGCCGCTGGCGGTCGGGGTCGGGCTGATGAGAGAAGGCGTCGCCCCGTTCACTGGACGCACCCCTGTCGGCCAAGCTGGCCTCGCAAGTGAGCTATCAACCCTCCCCCCCTCTTTATTCTGCAAAACTTCAGCAAAACTTCAACTGCCCGGAAATGTAATTTGTGCGCCGCCGCGTTGCAATCGAACTGTCATTATCAGAGCAACATGCCTTGCAAACGGCGGTGTGAGACGCTGCCGAAAGCTGTATTTTGACAGGGCCGGGTGCGGTTTCGCGTCGAGGGTTCAGGTGCCTGGGGTATCCATGAACTCGGCAAGTCGCTCCAGCGTCGGGTAGTCGAACAGGTCGGTGACCTCGATCCGCTGCGGAAACTCGCGCTCGATGGCTTCGTGAATGCGTGCCAGGGTGAGAGAGTTGAGGTTGCTATCCAGTAAGTTGGTCTGCGGCGTCAATTTTCGGTCAGTCACAAAGCCTGCACAGATGTCCAGGAGGCGAGTGATGATCTGCGCCGGGCCTCGCTCCCCGACCTCGGGTGCGTTGTGCGCCGCTAGCAATGGAGCCAATTCGGCAAGAACGCGATCGAATTCGCCCGAGACAAGTGATTCGGCCAGCGCGTAGCGCTGGAGCTTGCCGCTGCTGGTCTTGGGAATCTGCCGGACCGGTACGACATGCGTTGCCTCCAGGCCAGACTGCTGGAGGATCGCCTTTCGCAAGGCAAGTACCCTCGGGACAAAGTCGGCGATGGCTCCTCGATGAAGAACGAAGAGTGCAAGCTCTTCGGTATTCGCGTCCGATCGCTTCACGCCAGCTGCCGCCACGCGGTTGGCCTCGATGCCTTCCACCTGCTCGGCGATCCGCTCCAGATCCTGCGGATAGTGGTTCAGGCCATTGATGATGATGAGATCTTTGGCTCGACCTGTGATCACGAGCTGTCCATCCCATAGCAGCCCGAGATCGCCAGTGTCCAGCCACCCGTCGGCCGAGAGCACTTCGGCGGTCGACTTTTCATTGAGGTAATAGCCTTGGGTGACGTTATCACCGCGCATTTGCACATGGCCCAGCACTCGCGCTTCGAGCATTCCGCCGTTGTCATCGACGATACGAACCTCGATGCCCGGCAACGGTGGCCCGAGCTTCACGAACTCGATGGTTCGGCCGGACTCTGCAGTCTGGGTGTCCACCCGCTCCCGCAGGCGCAGACTGGCCGGACCCACATGGACAGTTTCCAGGAGTGCTCCCGGGGGCGAAAAGCTGACTGCGAGGGTGGCTTCAGCGAGTCCGTAGACGGGAAACATGCTGTTTGGTTTCAGGCCATGCGGTGCCATGGTCCGCATGAATCGGCGGCACAACTCGGCTGATATGGGCTCTGCACCGTTGAAGATCAATCGGATCGAGGCGAGGTCGAGCCCTTGCGGCGACTTGATGTCGAATTGCCTGAGGTAGTGCTGGAAGCCGAAGTTCGGCGAACACAACACGGTCGAGCGTCGCTGACTGGCCAATTCCAGCCAAAGCAGCGGCCGCCGGGCGAAGAGATCCGTGCGCATGATCGCGTGGGTGATGCCGCCCGCCAGCAAGGTCAGATGAAAGCCGATCAGGCCCATGTCGTGGGAAAGGGGCATCCAGCTGAGGACCGAATCTCGATCTGTGTACCTCGCGCCCTCGATGATCGAAGCTGTGTTGGTGGTGAGATTTCGGTGCGTCAGCATGACGCCCTTCGGCTCGCCTGTCGAACCTGACGAGTACTGGATGAATGCGAGGTCCTCCGGCTGTGCCTGGAACGGCAATCCCGGTTCTCCGGCCATGTCGATACTGGCGGCCATCACGGTGCGCGCGCGCAGGAGGTTTCCTTCGTCTGCCATGTCATGGCTGCCGACAAAGGCGTCGAAGCGCTCCAGCGCGGGTGCGTCGATGCAGACTGATGCGCGTCCGAGTTGAGCAAACACTCGCAGGAGCTTGCGCCAGTGCTCATCGTTACTGCCAGGTGCCAGAGGCACCGGCACGATGCCACCCAGCACGCAAGCCCAGAAAATTTCGACGAAGCGCTCGTTGTCGCCGAGGTAGAGGATCAGCATGTCTCCATGCGAGAGGCCCCGACGCTGCAAGGCGCCCAGCGCTCCGATGGCACGTTGTCTCAAGCGCCGGAAACTCAGCGTTCGCTGATCCCGTTCGCCCTCAATGAAGGTGATCTGGCGATCCTCACGCGCGTCGGCGGGCAGGATTGCATGGAGCGTCTCGAATTTCGGCATCTGTTTCTTCTTCAGCGCGCCACGACGTGCATGTGGACGTCTTGACGTGTGCGCAGGTTGATCTGGAATTCGGCCTGCGGTGATTCGTTGCTTGCGTATTGCAGCCGGAACCTCTTCGAAACCATGCTCATGTGCATCGTCATTTCCGTCATCGCGAAGCCGGCGCCGATGCAGTATCGGGGGCCTGCGGAAAACGGCAGGAAGGCAAAGCGATGCCGCGATTCTGCAGCGGCGGGCACGAATCGTTCGGGATCGAAATCGTTGGGCCGCTCCCAGTGCTTGGCGTGCCGATGCAGGAGATACGCGCAGATGAAGACGTCGGTGCCGGCAGGCACGTGATAGCGACCAAGCTGATCGTCCTTCAGGGCACGCCGGGTGAACAACCAGCCTGGTGGGTACAGGCGCATGGCTTCCTGCAGCACCCTCTCGACATACGAATTGGCTTGTGGCGGCGCATCGGGAAGCGCCGCCATCGGCGCCGGCGGCGGTGTCGCTGCGCTGATGGACTCGTGCAGGCGGGCTTCAGCCTCGGGATGCTGTGACAAGAGGTACCAGGTCCAGTTGAGCGTGCTTGCGGTGGTTTCGTGGCCCGCCACGATCAAGGTCATGATCTCGTCGAGGAGCGCGCGATCAGGCATCGCCTCGCCGGTGTCCCGGTCGCGGGCCTCCATCAGCATCGACAGCAGGTCCATCTCGACGCGGCGTTCCCTGCGGCGGACGTCGATCATGCCAAGCACGTGACGAGTCAGCGCACGGAATTTCGCCGCAAAGGGCAGATCACGCCGTGTATCACGGGTCAACAGGTCGAACGGACTCGATCCCTCGGCTGAGATCAGCCGGTCAAGATCGACGCTGAACAAGGCGCGCAGCACGATGCTGAGGGTGACCTCGCTGAGTTCGCGTGTCAGATTGATCGGTTCGCCGCGTTCGGCGTGGCCGGCCCAGCGCTCGATGAGTTCCAGGTTGAGCCGCTCCATGAATGTGGAGAAACCGCGTATCACCTGGCTGTGGAAGACCGGCTGCATCATCCGGCGCTGACGCGCCCAAGACTCGCCGTCGTTGACGATCAGTCCGTTGCCGAGCAGCACGCGCACCCGCTCCAGTCCCACGCCCTTGACGTAGTTGGCCCGGTTGGTCAGCAGCACGTGACGAATGTGATCCGGATCGTTGATCACCAGACTGTCGCTCGCGCGGCTTTTCGTCATCACGCGGCAGATGTCGCCGTAGCGCTCCTTCAACTCCTGCAGCAAGGGCAGGCTCTCGTCGTTGGCGTCGATGTCGTAGCGTTCTTGCGGGCCGGGGGCCAGCACTTCCTGAACCATAATTGTTCTTCTGTTTAGGCCCTTAAATTGTGTCACGCGCAAGCGGGCCAACTGATGATTCCATGTCTGTATCGGTTTTGATCACATCCGAATTCGTCCCATCGGCGATGGTCGAGAACGAATGGATGTCTGGGCTGCCGAAATTGCGGCGCGCGGAGCTGGCACGCTGGCCAGACCATCGCGCGCGGCGGCGTTCATTGCTGGGCAGTCGCCTGCTGGCCGAAGGGCTGGTGCGTCTGGGTTTCCGCTCTGACGGGTTGAGTTCTCTGCGGTACTTTCCAAAGGCGCGACCGACGCTCGACCTGCCTGTCGATTTCAGCTTGTCGCATTGCGAGGGGCGAATCGTCTGTGCGTTGTCGACGAGCGGTCGGGTCGGTATCGATGTCGAAGGGATCGGCAATTTGAAGGCTGGGGATTTCCAGCTTTATCTCAGCGCGGCCGAGCGAGCGTGGGCCGGCTCCAGTGCACGCCGGTTCTATTCGGTTTGGACGCGCAAGGAGGCGGTGGCCAAGGCTGCTGGCAGCGATGGCCTGCGCGACGTGGGCCGAGTCGATACCAGCATGGCTGAGCATTGCGCAGCCTTGGCCGGGCGCCTGTGGCACACACCTTCGGTCCCTGTCGGCCGCGCGCACATCGCCCATCTGGCGCTGGAGAACGAGCCGTGTGAGCTGACGGTCCGCTTCATCAGCAGCCGCGAGCTCGAACATGAGGCACTGCTGACGAAACGCGTCTCGGGTGTCAACTCTCTTCGCGCAGTCTTGTAAGCGCGCGCGCTTTTTCATCAACTACTGAAAGTCGGCAACGTGTCCCAACCCCAACGCGCGGTGATCCTGAGTGCGGGCCAAGGCAGCCGACTGCTCCCGCTGACGGCGCAAATGCCGAAGTGCCTGCTCGATCTGTGCGGACGCAGCATGCTCGAGTGGCAACTCAGGGGGTTGTCCCGGATGGGCATCCAGGAAGCTGTGGTGGTGACCGGCTTTCACCCCGAACTGGTCGATGCCGAACTGAGGCGCGTTGCGCCGCAAGACATGCGCGTGCGCACCCTCTACAACCCCTTCTACAAGCTGGCCGACAACCTCGCAAGTTGCTGGATGGCGCGCGGCGAGTTGAAGGGCCCGTGCTTGATCCTGAACGGAGACACCTTGTTCGAACCGGAGATCGCAGGTCGGCTTCTTGCGGCGGCCCCTGCGCCCATCACTGTCACGATCGATCGCAAGCCGAGCTACGACTCCGACGACATGAAAGTGGTGACCGAAGGTGATCACCTGCACGCCATCGGCAAGACCTTGTCGCCTGAACGCGTCAATGGCGAATCCATCGGATTTCTCCGGTTCGAGGCCGAAGGTGCGGCTTTGTTCGTCGATGAGCTCGAGCGGACCATGCGCACGCCCGAAGGCCCTGGCAAGTGGTATCTCTCCGCGATCAACCGGCTTGCCGAGTCTGGCGCAGACATCCGCGTGACCTCGATCGAAGGTCTGGAATGGGGCGAACTCGATTTCCCGGAAGACCTGATCCAGGTGCGGTCGCTGGCGGCCCGCTGGCTTGATCTGGAACGCGCCTCGTCGACCGGCTCGTCCGCGACAGTCTGATCGCCTTCATGGGCGCGCGACGCCTGGAAGTGTTGTCACCTCAGAGGTGAGTCGCTCCGGACTGAACCGCGACAAGTCGGCGCACCAAGTCCAGATCGTCCGGCTTGTCGACGTCGATCGCGGCGCGCCCATCGCTCATTTCCGCGATGGCGATCCGAGCGCCGCCGGCAAGTGCACCCAGTCGAGCGGTGGCCGCCGCCGATGGCAGCCAGCCCAGTCTGTAGCGCAATGCGACCGTCCACCCGAGGCGACGCATCATGCGCAGCGGCTCCTTGCGTTCGCGCTCTAGCTCACGCCACAGCTCGACCGCACCTGCGGCTGCCGGGCCGGCCATCAGGAACAGATTGCAGCCCGAGAAATCTCCGTCTGAAAAGCGCAACCATGTGCGCCGCGTGTCCGGAGCGGCTGCTTCCACTGCCGCGCGTCGTGCCAGGGCCAGCGTGACATCGGCGTCGGGCGGGCAGGCAGCCAGAAACTCCAGCAGCCACGGCGTCTGCAGCAAGGCGTGGTCGGCGGTCGTGACCAGCAGCGGTGTGCCCTCGCAGGCCAGTGCGGAAGTCACGGTGGCGCTGGGCCCGGATGCGGTCGACATGGTCGCAAGCGGTTTCGTGCAGGCGGGCGCCTGCAGTCCGGGCAGGCCGATCAACAGTTCGGGTCGCTCGATCGCGACCACGATGCGCGCGACCTCGGGCACGGCGGCCACGGCTGCGACGACGCGTTCGATCATCGTGCGACCGCCGACCTCGATCAGCGCCTTGTGGCTGACGCCGGCGTAGGCAGCCAGCGGATCGCCTCCGGTTCGCGTGCCCGCCAGGATCAGCGCAGTGAGTTGCCTCACGTCCGCGCTCCTGAGGGCCGGGTCGCCCGCAGCCGGTTCGTCGTCACTGCGGCAGGGTCTTTTCGTAGACGCGGTAGGTCTTGTACGGGTTGGCGCCCAGCGATTCGATGACGTGCCGCATCGGCCGGTTGTCCTCGAGGATCCAGGACAGCTCGACCTGCTTCACACCCTTGGCCCGCAATGCCTTGCGCAAGGCGTCGATGACGATAAAGGGTGCCAGTCCGCCCGCGAAGCTGGTGCTGCAGCTGCGACGGATGCCCATCAGCGGCACCCGAGCCGTGGTGGTGCCGCGCCGCAGCCGATACAGCAGCTTGAGCCAGTTGAAGGGCAGCAGGCGCCCGTCGAAATCGGCGATGAGTTCGTTGAGGTTGGGCAGTGCGATGCCGAAGCCGATCGCCTCGCCGTTCATTTCGACGATGGCGACGCACGTGGGGTCGATCAGCATCTTGAGGCTCTTGGCCATGTGCTTGATCTCGGCTTCTGTGAAAGCGATGAACCCCCAGTTCTGCGACCAGGCATCGTTGAAGATGGCCGTGACCGTGTCGAACTCCTCGAGGTAGCGCTGCTTGTCGAGATGCCGCACCGTCAGAGCCGTGGCCTTGCGGGAGTCGAGCTTGCGGCGAGCGGCGGCTGGCAGCTCGTGGTCCATGTCGTACATGTAGGCGATCAGGTCCTTGACCTTGGCGTAGCCAAGCGCCTCGATGCGCGGTCCGGCGTAGCGGGGATCGTGGCCCATCAGCATCACCGGTGGCGTGTCGAACCCATCGACCAGCAGGCCGGTTTCCTCGTTGATCGACAGGTTGAACGGTCCCATGACGCGCCGTTTGCCGCGGGTGCGCAACCACCCCTCGGCGGCTGCGAACAGCGCCGCGAACACCTCGGCGTCGTTCTCCGCGACCACCATGCCGAAGTGCCCGACGTCCGGGTCCGTCACCAGCCGATCGATCTGCGCGCTGATGCGTCCGACGTCGCGTCCATCGCGACGGGCCAGCCAGAACTGTGCTTCCGCGTGCTGGAAATACGGGTTCTTGGCCGGCGAGAGCGCTTCGCGGCGTTCGAGGATCAGCGGCGCGACGAAAGCCGGATCGCCGGCATACAGCCGCAACGGCAGCTTGATGAATCGGTCCAGTTCGGCCGCCGTGGCCACCGGGATGATTTCGACGCTGCCCATCATGCGGCCGGTCGCGCCTGCGCGCGCGAGATGAATCCGAGCCAGACTGTGCGGGCGCTGTGCCACGCGAAGGTCAGTCCTTGCCAGGCCGTGATGATGTAGAACCCGGTCGCCCCTACGCCCAGCAGGATGCTGACCGCCATGATCGTCATCGTGATGTTCCGGCGTGCAATGAAGCCGCGCACGATGCCATCGAGTCGCGTCGCGGCATGCAGTCCAAATCCAAGTCGGTGCTTTGCGACGCCGAGAACGATGCGATCCGCCACGTAGAACACGATCATCCAGATGGCCGCCCGGTACAGCGGGTCGTCGGCACTGTGCGCGCCGAGACCCCAGGCGAAGGCGAAGTACCAGAAGGGCGGATGCACGATGTCGGTTCCATGGTCAAGCACGTTGCCGATCTTCGAATCGGTCAATGTCAGCCGCGCCAGCTTGCCGTCGACGCTGTCCAGAACGCTCATGCCGTAGGCGCAAAGGAAGCCCGCCAGGAAGTCGCCATGGGCAAACAGCGGCACTGCGGCGATCGTCAGCACGATGGAGAGCAACGTCACCGTGTTCGCATGAAGTCCCAGGCGCACGCACAGGCGCACCAGCGGCCACACCAGCGGCGGATACACGTAGCGTGTCAGCAGGTCGGTCGAGCCCTTGTAGTTGTCCCAGAACATCTGCCGCTCCAGGCGTTGCCGGGTGGTGGCGTCGATCACGGCATGAATCCAGTAAGGCAGCGAGCGGCGCAGCTTGTCCATGTAGGCCGGAAACTCCTGCTCGTCGAGCAGCGCGATGCGCCCTGCGGCAATCAGCGCGTCGGCCACCGCACACAGGTTGTCGGCATCGGGCGGGATTGCACCGGCGAGCTCGGGTTCCAGCCGCAGCGCCACCGCCCGCTGCGCTCCTTCGCCTCGCGCGGCCGCGCAGGACCCGGCGCGGCGCGCCAGGAACGCGATGAGGCGCGGGTCAATCACGTTGGCACCGTCGAGTGCCACCAGCGGGCCCTGGGCCAGGGCATTGCGCAGGCGGCTGCCGAGCTTTGTGTTGTCCGCTTCAAGCTCTGCGCCGGGCCAGACCTGAGGCCCTCCGCCCGGTCCGGACAGGACGACCGGAGTGCCAGCGACGAGCTTGGCCGCACTGCGTCGCAGTCGTTCGATGGGAGGCACTCCGAACAATGTTTCGGCGTGTTCGGTCGCTGCCGTGTCGATCCAGATCTTCATAGGCTTTCGCAGGCTCTCAAACGCCAGAGGCCGATCGAGGTGAACAGCACGGGTGCCGTGAGTGCCGTGGCGAGCGGCGGAAACTTGCCGCTGGACCCGAGTGCCGCCACGATGCCGTCGAAGAGCAGGAAACCCAGGCCGAGGGTGAGTGCCATGAGCATGGCGCCGCCGCCCGTGCCGCGTGCCGGCGTGATGGCCGTAGGTAGCGCCAGCAACAGCATGATGAACACGCCGAGCGGCGCCGCGAGCGATCGATACAAGGCAGTCTGGTAGTAGCTGAGTGGTTGTGATCCGACGCGCGAGCCGGCGATCACATCGGCGAGCATCATAGTGGACAGGTATGGGCGCGGCAGACCGAGGCGCAGCACTTCCTCGGGATGCAGATTGGACGGCCATTCGCGCACTTTCTCGTGGATGACGCGCACGCCGGTGGGCTCGATGCGGAGTTCCGACACGTCTTCGAGCTGCCACACCCGACCGTCCCAGCGCGCCGTGGCCGCGCGAACACGGGATGTGAGCAGGCCGGCCCGCTGCGCGTACAGGCGCACCCCCTGCAACTGGCGTCCATCGGGACTGAAGGTGTCAATCGACACGGCGCCTCCGCGCGTGTGCGCCCACAGCGGGGGTATCGGCTTCTCGGGTTCAGTCGTCGGTTCGGCGGGCGTGCTGGCGGCCCACCACTGCTTGAGCTCGAGCTCGACCCGCGGCAGCACCGCCTGCAGCAATACCACCTGGATGGCCGCGAAAACCAGCAGCACGGGAAGCAGGTCAGAGAGCATGCGCATCAGGCTCAAGCCGCTGATGCGCATCGCCGTGATCTCCATGGCTCGAGACATCGCGTTCAGCGCGGTCATCGTTCCGAGCAGCACCGCCAGCGGCAAGGCCAGCGCAAGTTCAGCGGGTGTGCGCAACGCTGCGTAGTACAGCAGGCCGCCGACGCCCTGACCTCGTTCGAGGATGTCGGTGGTCACGTCGAGCAATTCGAGCACCTGCATCATGGCCGTGAGCACCGCCAGCAGCGCGAGGATCTGCATCCCGACGCGGCGGCACAGGTAGGCGGGCAGCCGTCTGCTCATGCGACGGTCTTTGGCCGGGTTCGCGTTCGCGCGCGGTCGACCCAGGCCTCGATGAACATCACTGCACGCAGGACTGGGTTGTCGCCTGGCCAAGCCAGGCTGCTGCGAAAGATCCACAGGCTCGTTACCGCGAATGCGGTGAAAGGCAACCACACCGCGGCTGCGGCCGGCAGTCGGCCGGACTCGGCCAGACTTTCGCCGAACTGCAGGGCATGGTGGATGGCCAGCAGCGCCAGCACGGCAAAGACAACGCCGGGTGTGCGGCGGCCGCGCTTGGAGGCCATGCCCAGTGGCAATGCCAGGAGCGGCAACAGGGGGAACGTCAATGCGCGTGCCAGTCGGCCGTGGAACTCGGCGCCCGCCTTTCTCCGGTCGATGGCCTCCCGACCCGGCCGCATGTCTCGCCAAAGCTCCTGCAGGGTTCTCTCGCGCACCGAAGCGCCGCGCTCGGCCAGGGGCTCCACGCCGGGCGAGAAATCGCGGCCGGACAGGCCGTGTGCGAAGCGCGAGACCGATATCGCGGTTCCGCTCGCCTCCGGGATGTCGCTTTGCCGCACGATCTGTCCGTTCTCGAGCTGCAGCTGCAGCCCGTCGGGCGTGTGCGCGAGGTGGCCGCGTTCGGCAGTGAGGACTTCTTCGTTGCCAGCGCTGCGGCGAGCCATCAGCACGCCGCGCAGGTCCCGGCCGTCGCCTTCGATCACGTCGGCGCTGAAGGTGATGCCTTGCCCGATGTCGATGAAGCGGTTCTCCTCGACACGCGCATCCCATCCCGTCTGCAGCACCCGGTTCACGGCGACGTGGTAACCGTAGCGCGCCAGCGGCTGAAGCTGGCCGTACAGGTACAGACTGAAGATGCACAGGAACAGCGCCAGCAGGAAGTAGGGCGCGGCCACGCGCGCGATCGATCGACCCGCGACCAGCATCACGTCGAGTTCGTTGTCGTCGCACATGTGCGCCGCTGCCATGAAGATGGCCGCTGTGAAGGCCATCGGCAGCGCGAGGCCAAGGTAGTGCGGCACCAGCGTCGCGGCCATCACCAGCACGCTTGAGGGTGGCGCGCCGGCGGAGGCGGCAAGATCGAACAACCGCAGGAGTCGTTCCAGCAGTTGCGCCAGCAGCAGCGCCACCAGTGCCATCGCAAACGGACCGACGATCAGTCGCAGGGAGTAGCGGTCGAGTCGATCGAGGGGGAACCAGGGAAACAAGGCGCGCGGTCCTACCCTGCGCCACGCAGCCAGGCTTCGCGCAGCTGCGTCAGAAGTGCCATATTCATGGTGGAGTCGAGCGACACGGCCGCATCCAGTGCCGGGGGCCCGGGCCAGCCGGCATCGCGAAACTCGACATCGCCGAACCGGCGGGAGCCGTCGTAACGCGGGATCACATGGAAGTGCACGTCGGGATCGACCATCATCAGCATCAGGTAGTTGATCCGTTCATAGGCGACGACCTCGCGCAAGCTGGCCTCGATGCAACGCACGACATGGCGCAACTCGGTGTAGCCGTCTGCACTGACTTCGGCGAACGAACGCACGGACTCGCGGCAGATCAGCACCAGCGATCCGAGAGTCGGCTGTCTGGGCCGAAGCAGCACGGTCCAGTGATCCGTCTGCGCGAGGCGGGTCGTGGGATCGCCGAACTTGGTCTCGGTCGCATTGGCCATCGTCGGTCCCATCTGTCTTCAGGCGGCGCGATTATCGCCTGCGGCGATCGACCGGGGCATTGGCAGACACAGCTCGTAGACACTGTCTGTCAGGAAGGCCCCGGCATCGACCGACCAGCGCCGCACCGTGACCTCGACTCGGCGATCGTCGCCACGGTCGATCAACCGAAGCAGGTGCCAGCGAGCGCCCTGATCCTGGGGGTTCGGCAGCGCCGACGACGAGGGAACGCACAGGCACGGTATCGGTTCGCCCGGACCTGCAATCGCATCCAGGCGCGCATCTCGGGCATGGCCGTGCAGCACGAGCTCCGCGCCGGCGCGTGCCAGCACGTCGCGCAACTCATCGCCGTCGGCGAGCGCCTTGCGCCAGCCGATCGCGCCGCGAGCCGCCGGGTGGTGGAGCATCACGATGCGCACGCGCCCGGCCTTTCCTTCTGCGGCGAGGATGCGCTCGAGTCGCTCCAGTTGCTGCGCGCCCAGCCGGCCACGCGCCAGCAGCGGGGCGGTTGGCAGCGCCGAATCGAGGCCGATCAGCACCACGTTGCCCACGCGGTGCACGAACGGCCAGCCTTCCGACAACCGAGTCCACGCATCCCAGAGGCCGATGCCTTCTGCGTGCGGCACCGGAACGAGGGCGTCGTGGTTGCCCGGGACCAGGCTGATGCGTGCGGCCGGCGCGAGATCGGCGAGCCAGTCTGCCGCCTGCCGGAACTCTCCCGGAAGCGAGAAGTTCGTGATATCGCCGGTGAGCAGGAGGTGGTCGACCGCGTGGGCGCCCAGGTCCTGTCTCAGTGCGGCGAGGATGTGGCCACTTTGCACGGCGCTGCGCCGCTGCCACGACCACACGCTGAGTTGACGCTTCGACAGGTGCTGTCGCAGCGTCAACCGGGGCACGAAGGGCAGGTGCAGGTCCGAGATGTGCGCGAACGCCAGATCGCTCATCGATAATGCGTCGCTTCTGTATCGACTTCCACGCCTTGGGTGTTCACCCTTCGATGATGCCAAAAGAATTCCTGCCGTCAGGCGCTGGGTGGAACCGATGAGCGCCTCGGCAGGTTCCACCCGCCGCACGGCGGGCGTGGTGGTCGGTGAATCGCCGCTGCGAGTCTGGGGACTGACATCCGAAATGCGGTTGCAGCGGCAGCTCAAGCGGGTTGGGGCTGTCGATGATGCGGCCCAGGCGCAACGGCTGGTGCTGCTGCGTGCGGACTGGGTCTATGACGACGCAATCGTGCGCGGACTGGCGGGCGCGGACGATGACCTGGCGCTGGTTGCTCCAGACGGCACTGTGGTTGCGCTCGGCATGGCGGCACCGGCAACGGACGGCGTGCCGCTGCTCGCGGCCGGGCTCGGGCCTGCCCCGGCACGCAGGCTGACGCCGGAGCAGCTCGCCGATGGATACAACGACGCGCTGCGCAAGCGCGAACCTCCCTACCTGCTGCCGCTGGTCGCTGACGATCTGCCAGCGATCGAGAGGCGCATCTTCGCCGGCTCGTACAAGGGCGTCACCGACCTGGTGACGCTGTATGCGTGGCCCGGGCCGGCGCGCTGGGTCACGCGCCAGTGCGCAAACGCCGGCATCACGCCGAACCAGGTCACCTCGGCCAGCCTGGTGCTGGTGTTCGCCGCGATGGCGCTGTTCTGGACCGGCCACTACGCCTGGGGCCTGGTGGCAGCCTGGGTCATGACCTTCCTCGACACCGTCGACGGCAAGCTCGCCCGTGTGACGCTGAGCTCGTCGCGCTGGGGCAATGTGTTCGACCATTCGATCGATCTGATCCATCCGCCGTTCTGGTGGTGGGCCTGGATAGTCGGGTTGCCGGCTGCCGGATTCAGCTTGCCGCAGGCCAGCCTCGCACTGACCGTGATCGTCGCCGGCTACGTGCTGCAGCGGATCGAGGAGGGCATCTTCATGGCCTGCTTCGGCATGGACATGCACGTTTGGGAGCGCTTCGACAGCCGTCTGCGCCTGATCACCGCTCGGCGCAATCCGAATCTGCTGCTGCTGAGCGCATCGCTGCTGGCGGGGCGCCCCGATGTCGGCATTGTCGCGGTCGCGTGGTGGACTGCGTTGTGTCTCGTGATCCATGCGCTGCGCATCGTGCAGGCCGCACTGGCGCGGCGGCATGGCCGGCTTCGATCCTGGCTGGCGACATGACCGAGGAGCCGCTGCGCCGCATCGTCGAGGAAGAGATGCGTCGCGAAGTGCCGCCTGAGGTGTCGGCGCTGGCCGAGCAACTCGCCGCCCGCGCTGGCGGTGCGACAGCGGCAGTTCTTTTCTATGGATCCAACCTGCGCGATGCGAGGCTGGATGGCGTTCTCGATTTCTACATCGTGCTCGACCGCGTGGGTGCCTGGCCCGGGTCGCGACTTGCGGCGCTCGCCAATCGGTTGCTGCCGCCGAACGTCGGCTACATCGAAGCCAGCATCAACAGCCAGGCGCTGCGGGCAAAGTACGCGCTGATCAGCCTGGAGCAGTTCCAGCATGGCGTAGATGCGACTGCGCTGGACACGACGCTGTGGGCTCGCTTCTCGCAGCCTTGCTGTTGCGTCTGGGCACGCAGCGGGCTTGATCGGCATGCCGCAACCGATGCCGTCCGGCAAGCTGTGATTTCGGCTGCGCGATGGGCTGCAGAACTGGGTCCGCAGCGCGGCGATGCACAGGCCTACTGGCGAGCGTTGTTTTCCAGAACCTACGCTGCCGAACTCAGGGTGGAGTCGCAGGGTCGCGGTAGTGATCTGGTCGAACGCGATGCCGAGCGGTATGCACGACTGTTGCCAGAGTCGTGGCGGGCTGCCGGGATCGGTTTCGAGCAACTCGACGGCGGGTTGCTTGCGCCTGCGGTGTCATCGTGCGTGCGTGCCACTGCGGCACGGCGCTGGGCACGGCGTCAGCGCATCGGCAAGCCCTTGAACATCCTGCGGTTGCTGAAGGCCGCGTTCACCTTCGAGGGTGCAATGGACTATGCGCTGTGGAAGGTGGAACGACATTCAGGCATCCGGCCCGAGGTCACATCCTGGCAACGGCGTCATCCTTTGCTTGCAGCGCCCAGCTTATATCGTCGCTTGCGCAAGCTGAACATCTTGCGCTGAGCAAGCTTGAAATTGTTCTCTCGCTGCTTCACCGGCTTGGTGGTCGTGGCTGGCCAAACTGGCTGCCTGGCAACGGACGCCTGCTTCAGATTTTCGGGTTCGGATGCACCCCGAAAAAGCTGCGCAGGCGATCTAGCCGCCTCATGAACCAGGTCTTGGGAGTGTTCTGAACATAGTAGGTGAGCATGATGGATCGGCGCTCGCCATCGGCCTCGGTGGTCGTCTCGGCGCTGTGCCAGCTCTCCAGCTGCTGCACGGGAAAGGCGTAGCCGCAAGCTGGCAGGAATGGCATCTTTCGGGTACGCAGAGCCGCTTCGCCACTGGAACCTTCGTGGAAGACGGTGCCGAGGTGCTTTTGCGAGGAGTCTTCGGGCAGATAGAACTGCACGGTGATGGCCTTCTTGAGCACGTCGGCATGAATGCCGATGCGGTATCCCGGCAGGTCGCGCACGATGATCGGAATAGGATAAAAATTCAGCTGATCGATCCCGCAGCCGAATCGCGCCTCGAGTGCCCGACGAAATTTGCGCTTGAAAGCCTCCTGCAATTCTCGTGAGCAAAGCAGGCGAGACAGCGGCAACCAGCGGGCACGAATCGCAGCGGGCAGGGACCACAACTGTTCGGGGTAAAGGAACAGGCGCAGTCGCGTGCTGCTGCCGTCGGCCCTCAATGCATCCCGATGGCGCAACTCATGGAAGTGCTCGATTTCCGGCAGACTGCTCAGCAACTGCCGATAGAACGCTTGCGGAAACAAATCACTGAGGCAGACGTGATCGCAAGGCTGGCTCTCAAGTGGAGCCCGGTCGATTGCTGCGATGAAACTGTCCTTGTTCAAGGCAATCGGACGAACGTCCATATCTGTGGCAATTTGCTCGGGCATGCGTTGGAACTCCGTGGATCAAAAAATGAGCCTGCTTCGACGCGTCCGCCGATCCTGATCGCGAAAGGGGACTGATGCTACGGAATCGCTGCTCTCGTGGCAACGCGTTGTGGATCGCGCTCATCATGTTTTCTTGAACTGTAGGCGTCTGGCCAACCAGCGATGTTGATTCGTATCAGGCGGGCAACCAGCCGACCGACCGATACCATGCGACTGCATCGGAAAAGCCGCTTTCGAGATCGAATTGGGGCAACCACCCCGGCGGCCGAGCCAACTCGCTCGGCGAAACCGACCAGTCCGGATGCCGAATCTCGCGTAACTTCTGCGAGCTCAGCATGCTGGCCGATCCAAGGATTCGGGCGAGATCGCCCAACAGCGCGACGCCGCTGAGTACACCCCGTGGAGCCCGGACGAGTCGCGGCGCCTCGTTGTCGACGGCTCGCGCGGCGGCGCCAAGCAGTTCGTCCCAGCGGTAGCCCTCAGGCCGTCCGTCTGCAGCCGTGAGCACTTCGCCACGCGGCGAGGCGGTGGCCAGCGTGACGATAAGTCGCGCGAGATCATTTACATGGATCATGGCTGCGACCGCGTCGCGCTCCCCGAGAAGCGGCACCGTGCGTCTTCGAGCAAGCTGAAAAAACAGCAGGGTCTCGCGGTCGCCCGGCCCATACACGGCCGGTGGACGCAGCACCGTGGCCCGCGGTCCGAGAATGTCGAATACCGCCGACTCTCCGGCGCGCTTGCTGCCTGCATAGTCGGACAGCAAGGGTTCGCGGGCCGCCAGGCTCGAGACGTGCACGAAATGCGCGACCGGCGCAACACGCTTCACCGTGTGAGCCAGCGCTGCGGTGGCATCGCGATTGATCGCGAAGAAGTGGGCCCTGCGGGTTGCCTTGATGAGTCCTGCTGCGTGGATCACCACATCCGCGCCATCCACCAGGCGAATCAATGCAGACTCGTCGCCGAGCGCGCCTGCCACCACCTGGGGCCGTAATGAGCGCCATTGCGGTTCGTCGGGTACGTTTCGCAACAGCAAACGCGTACGCCACCCAGCCTGGGCCAGTGCCTTGACGAGATGCCGTCCGATGAATCCGGTTGCGCCGGTCACGGCAGCCAGGGGGGTCGACGTACCGTTCACCGATGCGCGATTCGAGGAAGTCATCCAGGTATTGTTGCGTCTCGCATTCGAAATGGATTCGCTCGCCATTCGGTTCGCGCTCGATGAAGCGGGTTCTTAGGCGCTACCTTCCCGCCGCGGCTTCAGCGTAGGATTCGGCGCATGACCACTCAAACTCCTGCGGCTCGTCGGTTCGCCGTTGTCACCACTTGCCATGCAGCCGGCTACCGGGACTATGGTCGGGTCATGGTGGAAAGCTTCCTCGAGCACTGGCCGACCGACGTTCCACTGTTGATGTATCACGAAGGATTCGAGCCCCCGCTCGCCATCGGCCGCGTTGAACCATGCGACCTCCTGGCCGCATGCCCGGAGTTGGTTTCGTTCAAGGCGAGGCACGCGAACAATCCGCGAGCGCATGGTCAATGGCGGCCTTGGTCCCGTGTGCGTATCGGACCGCTTTCGCTGCCATTGCCAATGCGCACGGGGAAGGGCAGTTTTCGCTGGGATGCAGTGCGCTTCGCCCACAAGAGCTACGCGATCTTCGATGCCGCGCGTCGCACTGACGCTGACGTGCTGATCTGGGTCGATGCCGACACGCGCTTTTTCGCGCACGTGAGTCCCGACGAACTGGAGGCACTCGCCCCGCCCCACAGTGCTGCTTCATGCCTTCGACGACCGAACTACAGTGAATGCGGTTTCGTGGTCTACAACCTGCGGGATTCAGAGACCAAGCGCCTTCTCGCCGAATTCGAGGCCATGTACACGCGCGACCTGCTGTTCTCCGAACGTGAGTTTCACGACTCCTATTTGTTCGATGTGGTGCGTGAGCGGGCAGAAGGGCGCGGCGCCTACATCCATGACATCGGTGAGGGTGTCGGTTGGCAAGCCTCCCATGTGCTCATCAACTCTCGCCTCGGCCGCTTCATGGATCACATGAAGGGCGCGCGCAAAGAGAACGGTACGAGCTACTCCGGAGATCTCGTCGTCCAGCGTGAAGAGTCTTACTGGAAGGGTGTGCGCTGATCGATGCGGCAGTACGCTGATCGGTCAAAATCACGATGCGTCCATCGTGCGTGGTTCTGCGTCGCGCACGGCTATCGAACATCGGGTCCTGACATTTGACATGCGCAGTGCTGTCTTCATTCACACCAATCCCAAGCAGATCATCGGTGCGCTGGTGGGCCGGCATGCAATGGTTCGCAACAGTGCCGCCCCCGAACGGTTCGACGTTCGAATTCTGCAAACGTCCGATTTTCCGGCGCTTCAACGTTTCGAAGGACGCCGTTACTTGCGCGAGGGCAAGCAGGTCGTCTGGCGCAATGACGATCTGCAGTCATTCACCCCACTGAGATTTGCTGTGCCCGAGCAGATGGGATACGCGGGCCGGGCGGTGCTCACCGACCCGGACGTGTTCGCCATCGCCGACATCAACGAACTGCTTGATCGTGACATGGGCGGCGCCGCCGTGATGGCACGCCCGATGGCCGGCGACATGCGAAGCCGGCCTGACTATGCGTCCAGCGTGATGCTGATGGACTGCGCCCGGCTCACACACTGGCACTGGGAGGCCGACTTCGAGAAGGTGTTTCGGGGCGAGCACGACTATCGGGACTGGAACTGGTTGCGGCTCGAGCCGATCGGAAGCGTCGCGGCGCTGGAGCCGCAGTGGAACGATTTCGACCGGCTCGAAAGCGACACCAAATTGCTGCACAACACACAGCGTCGAACGCAGCCGTGGAAGTGCGGGCTGCCTGTCGACTTCACTCTGCGGGGCAATACTTTGCGCAAGCGCATGAGCGCAGGCGTGCGTCGGGTCCATGCACTGTTGACAGGCAGCGCGAGTCCTGCCGGTCACTACGTGGCGCATCCCGACCCGTCACAGGAGCGGTACTTTTTTCGATTGCTTGGCGAATGTCTTGAGCAGGGCTCCATCTCGGAAGCCACGCTTCGTTCGGAGATCGACCGGCGACATGTACGGGTGGATGCTTTCGAGCGGGCTCATGAGGCGATGCGCGGTCCTGCCGTTTCATCTCAGCGCATGTGACCGAGCCAAGTGAGTCGCTGCGTGCCAGCGGACTCGTTTTCGCTGCAGCCTCATTGCCACCGATCAGTGTTCAAGCGTTCAGGGTTTTTCGATAAGCGCGAACAAACGAGCCAGCGTTGCCGCACGTTCGCGCTCTGCCCGCTCGACGGGTTGCCCGGTACCGTCGAACATATCGGCTTTTTCCAGCGCGCGATGCAGGAGCCTGAGGTCCCGCACCGCAGTCAGCAGTCCGAGGTCCACTGCCAACTCGAATATTCGCGCCGTCAGCGAGGAAGGACTCCGCTCGGCCGCAACGCGCCAGGCCGATGCGATGCGCCTTCTCCAGTTGGGGTGCGACTCCAGCTTGAAAAGAGCCACCGGTCGGCCGCTGAGCAAGGCTTCCGTCATCATCGATGCGCTGTCCTCGGTGACGATGAACCGATCGGCCAAGCCCAGCAGTGCGCTGTAAGCCTTCTTTCCTTCTCTCCAGTGCACGACATTCGAACTCACCTCAAGTCGTTGTTTGATGATCGCCATGGTCGTGGCTGGGGTGCGCGGACTGTCGAGTACCCACGCGCTGCCGCCGGTCCTGAGCACCTGTTCGTTCACCGCGCTTGCCAGTGACGCAGCAATGGCATCAGAAAGTACATGCGGTTGGGTGTTTCCACCGACAAGTACCGCCGTCCAAGGCCGCGGCATGGTGGCTGCCTCACCGGGCAGCGATGAAACTGGTGACCGGTCGGCCGGTGGCGGCAGGAACGGCATGAGGTTGGATAGCACGTTGGGCCGTTCCGGCAGGGCATATTGCGGCGTCGAGACGATGAGATCGAACCAAGACAGAGGAGCCCAGGGTCGGTTGACATGGACCAGTCTCGTGTAACCCCCGGACTGCCGGCGGATCCATCGTGCCGCCGGCACGCTCCTTCGCCCAGCGGCAATCACCAGACGCGGCCAGGGCCCCTGCAGTGGATGATCGCTTTGCCAACTCAGGCGACTGGCACCCAGGACTGCCGGGGGCAGCTTCGATGCACGGTTGAACCGCAACTGGATCGCACGAAACGGCAGTTGCATGGCGTTCGCGATGGCCAGCAGTTGTTGATTGTCACCATGCCATTTGCCCAGCAAGACCCAGACAGGAGCAGCGTTCATTTCGGTTTTCACTGACGTGGACTTTCAGTCGGTCGACCGTGACCATTGATCTCGAACGTCGGGACGAATGCGTTTGCCCAGACATCGTTGGCGATGGTGCCATCAAACCTTGCCCCAGCGTCGGTGATGCCAGCTCCAGAACTGCGGCGACTGCAGGATCTGCTTCTCGGTCACGCCGACCAGGAACTTGACATCGGATTCCAGCGACCCGCCTGCGAGGACCAGTGGTGGCTGGATCGTGAAATGCCATACCGGTGTGGCCGCTGTGAGGACCAGTGGCAGCACGGGCGCCCGAGATGCTCGAGCCAGTTGTGCCGGACCGGCCGGCATCGGCAGGTTCTTGCCGAGAAAATGCTGCATCAGACCGGTCTCGGCTTGCTGCACGCCCTGGTCCATCATCAGGAAGACGATGCGGCCCTGCTTCAGCGCCGACAGCATCTGCCCATACGCTCGGATCCCTCCGTTCGCCATGATCGCCTGGATGCCGTACTGTTCGAGACCATTGTGAAAGAAGCCTTCGGACATCATCCTCGCATCGCGGTAGACGACGCTGACCCGCCATCCGGCCTGCGCAAGGCGCACGGTGGCGAGTAGTGCGTTGCCAGCATGGATTGCCAGCAGGATCGCTCCGCGTCCCGCAGCCATCGGCTCGCACAGATGATCCAGTCCGTCCAGTTCGCAGCGAGTGGCCAGATCGCGCTCGTCCTGGCGTCGGTCGAACATGGCCATGATTTCCAGCGCTGCGCCGTTGTTCACCCGATAGGCTTCGCGCAACAGTGCTCGAACCGAAGGATCGTCATGGGGGCATCCGATGGCCAGCGCCACATCGCGTTGCAGGCGCTCGCGCTGGCGCCAGAACAGGTAGAACTGCAACTCGCCGGACCAGTCGCCGAGCACGCGCGCGTGCTTGAAGCCGATCGAACGCAGGATCGTCCGGTAACCCAGGTAGGTGAGCCGGCGCTTTACGCGCCGAAACAGCTTGCCCGGATTCATTCAGCCGTGCGCCGGAAGAGGGGTTTCGTTGTCCTTCCGGTGCGCCTCGGTGATCTGCGCATCGGCCAGCCGGTAGACCCGGTCGGCTGCCCTGATCAGCAGGTCTTGATGCGCGACGGCGAGGATCGTCAAACGACCCTTGAGGTGCGTGACGGTCTGGATCACCGCAGCCTGGGCCTCCGGATCGAGGTGGCTGGTGGCCTCGTCAAGTATCAGCAGTCGGGGTTCGTGGACCAGCGCACGCGCGATGGCCAGGCGCTGCCGCTGTCCGCCCGACAGGCGTGAGCCGCCTTCGCCCACACGCGTCTGCAGTCCCTCGGGCAGGGCATCGACGAAATCGAGCGCATCGGCTGCCCTCAGGGCTGCGCGGATCTGCTCCTCGGTGAGATCAGCCTCGCCAAGTGTCACGTTGTAGGCCACCGACTCATCGACCATCACCGATTCCTGTGGTACGTAGCCGATTTTTCGTCGCCACTGCCGAAGATCGAGATCATCGAGCGGCACGCCGTCGACCAGGATCCGCCCGGCATCTGGCCTGAGCAGCCCCACCACCAAATCCAGCAGCGTTGTCTTGCCAGCACCAGAAGGCCCGATGATCACCGTCAACTGCTGAGCTGGCACGCTGAACGTGCCGTGCTCGACGATCGCGCGGCGTCCGCCGTGTCCGAAGCTCACATTTTC
Source organism: Rhizobacter sp. (assembly GCA_046154125.1). Taxonomy (GTDB): domain Bacteria; phylum Pseudomonadota; class Gammaproteobacteria; order Burkholderiales; family Burkholderiaceae_C; genus PBB1. The sequence goes on from JBJXEJ010000189.1 coordinate 24,625, forward strand.
GAAGCGGATTCCCTCGACGAGTTGCACTGCCAGCTCGCCACCGCGGGGCTCGACCTCGGCACGGGCGGCGGCGATGCTTTCCATGAGGGACCAGTAGGCGCTCTCTCGCAAGACGACCTGCTGATAGGCGCGCTGCGCCTTCGACAGATAGCTGACGGTTCGAGCGAGCAGGAACAGCATCACCAGCACCTCGGCCAGCGGCATTTTCAGCACGATGAGACTGAGGAAGAATCCCACGCCAATCAGGATGGCCAACAGCGGCTCCTGGAGGGCGCTCATTGCTTCCTTGCTGGTCACTTGGCGCCGCAGGGCTCGTCGCAGCGCCCTGGTCTGGTCGGCAAGCAGCGCATCGACATGATTCTCTCGTGCCATGGCCTTGAGCGCCTTGGCCGCCGCCAGTTGCCCGCTCATTACAGAGAGCAGCGACTTCATCAGGGCAGTTTGTTGACGGCCGGCGTGCAAGGCGGTGCGAACCAGCTTTTGCAGCACCATCAACAGCACTGCGCCGGCCAGGGCGGTGGCGATACCGGCTTGCCATGAGATCGACAGCGCGATGATCAGGTAGATCATCGAGTTGAGCAGCATCGCCGCCATTTCGGCGCTGGACTGGAAGGCTTCCGAGGCCCGTTGCGCCTCGGTGGAGACGGCGTTGGACAGTCGCCCGACCGACTGCTGCAGGTAGTGGGCCCAGCGCGCCGACATGACCGAGCGGATCAGGGACAGTCGCAGGTCGGTGGCGATGTTCGCGACGGTGTACCCGACCTGCCTATTGGCCAGCAGCGACAGCGCCGCCTTGAAGGCAATCAGCAGGGTAGATAGCATCAGCAGCACCGGCGCGCTGGGGTGCAAGCCGACGAATTCGGCCACCCGCACAGCGAACTGTTCGGGCATCGAGGGCTCGTGCTTGGCCGTGTCCGTACGGGTGGCGAATGACAGCATGGACAGCAGCATCGACATGCCCAGTCCATCCATCAGGCCCGCTGCAAACACCGCGACGAGGGCCGCTGCGCTGCGACCCGGGTAGGCACGCACGAAGGCGCGGATCATCGGCAGCGCGCGGCTGCGTCCGGACGTGAGGGCCTGCTTGTCGGTGGCGCTCATGGCTTCAGGAAGCGCAGGCGTGGGCCCGCGGTGATCGTGACCGGCCGTGTGGGGTCGGCGTCGAATGGCTCGCCGTCCAGCATGTAGCTGGACAGACCGGAAATTTCCACCTGCGTGCAGCGCCCGCTCAGGTAGCCGGACTTGGCGGTCATGGCCTCCGAGTACCGACCGGTCAGCAGTCGTGGCAGGGAGCGCCAGATGCGCGGGGCGTCACGACTCACCGATGTGAGCCTCACATCGCCCTCGCCTCGCGGTGCATACGGATCGAAGAGGCCGTTGCGGTGAAGCAGGGTGCTGGCCATCAGCAGACTCACGCGCCCCTGCTGGGCGCCGCATGCTCCCGCATCGACTCGCAGCGACGGGCAAACCAGTCCGGAGCGGCCGAACGAGGCGAGAAATCCGAGTTTCAGAAGGTAGCTCAAGGTGGTCCATGCACCGTGCGCGTCGCGATCTGTGCGTCGTTGGTGGCATTGACGGATCGCGCTGTCGATCAGTGCGGCCGAGAAGAAGAAACCGTGGCGTGCCGGTGCTGGCGACTGCGCGATGCGCAGCGCGCAGCGTTCTTCGACGGCCGCCTCCCAGTCCTCTTCCCGAGGCATGGACAGCGCCCGCTTCAATGTCGCCAGTGCCCGACCGCCCGTTCCGAGATCAACTGCCGTGAGGTTGGTGCGGCCACCCGGCAGGAGCATCAAGTCGGGTTTCCAGGCGCCTGGTGGGAGGCTCGAGAGTTGATCGACGATGGCGCACACGGTGCCATCGCCGGCCAGCACCATGACCCGGTGCTGGCGCCGCGCCAGGATGGATTCGACGGCGCTGCGCAAGGCGACCGGCCCATCGACCGTCACCACATCCGAGCCTTGCGCGAGCGCCAATGCCGTTGCCTCAGCCGCCAGGCCTCGTGATGCGCTGAAACTGCGTGGGTTGACGATCAGGCAGGGCGGTGCCGCAACGTGGGTGGCCACCGTTCGATCCGGGGGTGCCAGCCCGGCTGTGCGCGCGTTCAAGGGCGACCGGAACCCGGCACCCAGGCCCGCATTGCCGACTGGCCCGGTGGCGTGTGGCTGGCCGACTGCCACAACTCACGCACCGCGGAGAAGAAGCTCGCGCGGTTGCAGCTTCGGTAGATCGAGTCGGGTGGAAGCCCCTTCATCAGGCGTCGATGGGCCTCGCCGAGGTGGTGGTACGGCACGCCCGGGAACATGTGATGCAACGCGTGGTAGCGCAGCCCGACCGGGAACATGGCGATGGTGAGCCAAGTCTGGCCGGTGATGTTGATCGACTCGGCGACCTGTTCGGACATTGTCATGCGATCTCCGCCATTGATGTAGCGGTGTGCGGCCAGATTGCGCACCCAGTTCAGGCCCAGCGTGAAGGCGAACAGCAGGTAGCCCATGAAGAATTGCGCAAGGCTGATCGATCCGCTCCAGAGCAGCGCGGCAATCGCAACGATGTACGCGAAGCAGAGCACCTCGACCACGCGCAGATGTGCTTCGTGGCGCTTGGGGAAACGCTTGCTGTAGTAGGGGTTGGAGACCGCAGCGGATGCTCGTGTCAGCACCCACTCCCGCAGCCCGGGGTGCAACCACGACGCAGGGCCCAGGACACCGAATCGCACCATCATGAACACGGGAAGCAGCGGCGCCTGCGCCAGATACTTCAAGGTTTCTATGAGGGGTGACGAGCCCAGCGGCAGGTACTCGCCGTCTGCGGGTGTTCCGAAATGCCGGTGATTGTGGTGCTCGATGTGGTTGCGGTACATGACCCAGGGCATCAGGAACGGAATGCCCAGCAGCAGGTTCCACATCCTCTTGAACCCTTCCATCTGCCCGCCCGGCATGTGGACGATCTCGTGGATGAAAGTGCCTGCGCGAAAGAACAGAAAGGTGGCGACCAGGAACGCCGCGACCTGCAGCACGCTCCAGGAAGGCGCGGTGAAGTAGACGGCGGTCAGCGCCCAGGCCGTTCCTGCGCTCAGCAGCAAATCGGTCCAGTAAAGGGCGGGAGAACGGCGGAACAGGTCGCTGATCAAGGCGCGCGCGTTGTCCTGGATGGCAGGGTCGTTCGCCGAGGCGGGATCGGTGCCCGGGACATGCTCGTCAAGGGTTGCGGTAGCGGTCACGGTGTGGCGTGCAGAAAGGCAAAACGTCCAAGCATACCCGTTGCAGGGCGCAGTCGAGCCGGTCTGGTTTTCGCGTATGGGCGTTGTCAGCGCGCCTTGGCATCGATGCCGATGAACCCATCGCGGTTCGGCATGCGCACCCGGGGCAGGGTGCTGGCGTTCATCTCTTCGTGTTCACCGATCACCCGGTTCTCGAACAGCAGGTAGGCGGTCAGCGCATAGATTTCGTCGCTGGTCAGCGAGGCGGGGGCGTTCAGCGGCATCGCGCGGCGGGTGAAATCGAAGATCGTTGTCGCGTAGGGCCAGTACAGCCCGATGGTCTTGTCGGGCGACGTGCTGTTCAGCGGGGCTTCGCCTCCGGCCAGCTCCTCGGCGGTGGCGCCTCGACCGGCGTCGCCGTGGCAGCCCGCACATTTCTGCTGGAACAGCTTTCGGCCGTCAGAGGCTGTGCCGCGACCGGTTGGCAGACCGCGTCCGTCGGGGTACACGTTCAAGCCCTGCCGTTGCGCCTGCTGAATCGTCAACGCGTGGCCCAGACGGGGAGCGGTGGCTGGCTCGCCGGCGCCGGCCGCGGTGACTGGGGCCAACGCAACCGATGCGAGCACCGATGCGCTGACCAGGTGGCACCGCTTCGGTCGCTCACGCATAGACATGCGTCACATCGCCGTCCTCGTCGACGGCCCAACTGACGATTGCGTTGCAATGAAAGTATCCATTCGATCCGCGCTGCGCAAGCAGGGTCTCTCGTTCGGGTTGAACGTAGCCGGTCTCGTCGGTGGCGCGGCTCTTCAGGACGGCCGCACGGCCTGACCACTGCCACGGAGCGCGAAAACGCGTCAGGCAGCGCGGCAGCACCGGGTCTTGCAGCGCGGCATCGGCCCAGGTCTTGCCGCCGTCGGCCGACACTTCGACCCGGCGGATGCATCCCCGGCCGCTCCATGCCAGGCCGCTGATCTGGAAATAGCCGGGCTCGGCCAAACGTTGACCGTGCGACGGCGAGGTGATCAGCGACTTCGCTTCCATCACGAAGGTGAACTGCCGCGCCTTGCCGTCGGGCTGCAGCTCGGTGTATTTGGCGGTCTCATTGCGCGCCATCACCGGCTGGTCGGTCAGCTCGAGGCGATGCAGCCACTTGACGTTCAGCACGCCTTCCCAGCCGGGCACGATCAGTCGCAGCGGGTAGCCGTGTTCGGGGCGCAGCCGTTCGCCGTTCTGGAAGAGCGCGACGATGCAGTCGTCCATCAGTTTGGCGACCGGCAGGCTGACGTTCATCGCGATCGCGTCGGCGCCTTCGGCCACCGCCCAGGTCGCCACAGGATCGATGCCGGCTTCAGCCAGCAGCAGCGACAGGGGCACGCCGGTCCATTCGTTGCACGACACCATGCCGTGGAACGAGCCGACCGGCCGCTGGATCGGCATCGGGTGCCAGCCCGCGTTGCTGTTGCCGCCGCACTCGATGAAGATCAGGTGCGATCGCATCGGGTAGCGCAGCAGGTCGGCGACGCTGAAGGCCATCGGTTGCTTCACCCTGCCGTGGATCGTCAAGGTGTGACGTGCCGGGTCGATCGCGGGCACCCCGTTGTGGTGACGCTCGAAGTGCAGGCCGGTCGGCGTGATGAAGCCATCGAGGTCTTCCAGTGGTGTCCACGACACGCCATTGCCGGGCGCCAGCCGGTTGGCGCCGATGCGCCGCACGACCTGGTTCTCGTGCTTCGATGGCTGACCGTAGTTGCTGAACGGCGCGCCTGGGGTGCGCATCCACACCGGCAGTTCGCCGGAGGCGTCGGAAACGACGACATCGTCCGCCTGGGCACTGGCTGCATCGACCCGTGCAGCCAGCGCCGAGGCGGTGGCTGCGCCGGCAATCACCAGTCCATGACGCAGCAATGCACGCCGGTGCAGCTGGCCGCCGGCAGCGACTGAGGTCAGATCGTCGGGCAGGTCGCCGGACAGATCGGTCGACGCAGGGTCGACACCCTCAGGCATCGGCGCGTGGGCCTGGTGCCACGGCCAGCGATTTCTCGAATTTCGCGTCGGTGCTGTCGATCACGTTCACCGTCAGCTGGCCCGCCGCCTTCGGCACGAAATAGAACCGCACATTCGGGTTCTCGCTGATCGTGAAATCGACTTCCGCGCTCAGCACCGGCTTGCCGGCGTAGGCCACATCGATGCTGCGCACGTAGTGTGGCGGAGGCGCCAGCCGCGACACCTGGTCGATGGCCAATCCAGACACGTTCGGATGACTGATCGACAGCTGTGCCAGCGCCGGCTGCCCGAGCACCACGTCGCTCTCGATGCGCAGTTTCATGCGCCCGGCGTTGGCCAACGCTGCCTGCAGGTCCTTGCCGGCCGGGGCTGAGCAGCCACCCGACGCCTTGACGAAGCGGGCGTGCATGAACAGTCGCCCGTCGTTCATCTCGGCGATGGCTCGAACGTGGGTGTATTCCTCGATGCGCACTCGGGTCTCGATCTCGGCGCGGCCGCTCTCGGGCGTGAAACTGAACGTGGCTCCCATCGGCGAAGGGTTGCGGTCGATGACCAGAAACACCTTCCTGATGTAGGCCCCCGGCGTCTGCACGAAACGCGTGCGGAACGCGACCGGCACCACCGCGGCGTCGGCGGCGCGCGTGGGGGTGTCGAGCTCGATGATCCCGGCTGCGTCCTCCGAGATCGTGCGGTCTGGGAACAGCGACTTGCGCAGCATCTGCCAGCGCTCGTTATTGGCGTTTTCAGCGACTTCTGAGCCGGCACGCACGATCAGCGGGTTCAGTCCCGCAGCGAGCGTGGAGGCGAGCAGGGTGCGGCGGTTGCACAGGTTGGCAGTCGCGAATGCTTTGAGGGACATGATTCAGCTCCTGTCAGACGCGGTCAAAACGAAATGTCGATCGTCCGTGTGGTTAGGAGATCATGCGCCGGCTTTGGGTTCCTGTCTGCTGTAGGGGCGGTGTGGACCGACGAATTCAGAGGGGGTGATAACCCGCATCGGCTGGCGCCACCACTGAAATGAAGACCAGCGGCTCGTCTGCGTCGTTGTGCACGCCATGCACCTGCCCCTTCATCGCCACCACCACGTCGCCCTCGCGGATGCTCTCGGTGCGGCCCTCGGCGTCGATCTGATACTGACCCCTGCCGGAGAGGATGGTCCAGGTGTCCTGTCCCTGCGGGTGCAGGTGGGCGGCGATGGTCTGGCCGGGTTGGACGTACCAGGCGACCACGACGGCTTCGGGCGACCCGGTGATGACGCTGCGTACCGGCTCGCCGTCGGCGGGCTGGAAGTGGTTGGAGCTGTGGAAGACACGAAGTGTGGACACGGTGACGACTCCCGATCGATGCGCGGCACATCATTCGCAGCAAGGGTGATGCCAATGGACAAGGCCGTCAGCCTGTCACATCTCGCCGATCGCCATCTGTGAAAGCACATCGGCCTGCATCAGGTCGTCGATTGAGGAGTCCGGCCGTTGCACCCACACGATGCTGGCGATCACTGCGCAAGCCACCAGACCGGTGGTCAGTCCAGCCCACATTCGCCGTCGGGAGGTGCCCAGGCCGACCCCCACTGCTCCCGCCCTTTCACCGAAGTATTGCGGTGCGCCCGCTGGCCGGCCCTGGCGCTCACTCCACTGCGCCAGTACGCGGGCACCGAGAGCATCGACCGCACCGGCCGGAGGTTGCAGCGCGCGAATTCTCGACCGGAGGTGCTCGTCGGCGCGGTCGGACGGATCTGGGTTGTCGAGGTTGGGGCGATCGTTCACGGTGCGCTTCCTTCGAGATGCATTCGCAATGAATGTTTGGCTCGGTGCAACAACTGGTGCGCCGCGTTGGGGTCGATGTCAAGTGCGCGGGCAATGTCAGCAATGCCGGCGTCGGCGTAAGCCCACATCACGATTGCCATTCGCTGTCGCACCGGCAGGCAGCCGAGGCTGCGGTCCAGATCTTGGCCGACCCTGGCGCCAGCGAATCCGGTGGGGTGATCTGCATCCCTGTCGGTGCCATCGGACGCCTGCCGTGCATCGTGCAGGTCGGCCAAGACATCCGGATCCGTGGCCTCGTCGCGGCGTGTCGTCAGAAGGCTCCGGCAGCGGTTGATCACAATGGTGTTGAAGTAGGTGGAGAGCTTGGCGCCATGGGTGTCGCTGGGGTTGCTGCGCCAGAGTCTCAGAAAGGCCTCCTGAACGACGTCTTCCGCGTCTTCTTTTCGGCGCAGCAGTTGCAATGCCAGACCGTAGGCAGGCGGCGTCAATTCGCGCACCAGTCGCTGCGCGCTGCGCGGGTTGCCCGCGCACGCTTCCCGCCACAACGCCCAGTCGTCGGCCCGTGTCGGTGCGCCGGAGCGCATCCGCGTCGCGGCATTTTCCAGCCAGCCGCTCAGTCGTGACACGCTCTGCATCCTGGGGGTGTCCTCGGGTTTGTCAAATGAATCACCGCGCTGTCAGCTTCTCCCGCAGGAGCGCACGCTCCTCGGGGCTCAGCTTGCCCAGGATCTCACGACGCTGCTCGATCAGTTCCCTGCGCTCCTCGGGCGACATCGACTTCACACGGTCGCGACGCTCCTTGATCAAGCGTTGCCGCTCGTCCGGGTCGAGCTTTTGCCAGCGGTCGCGTGTCTTTTCAGCGAGTGCCTGGCGCTGCTCGGGAGTCATCTCTTCGAGGCGTTCTCGCAGGCGGCTGCGAAATGCCGCGCGCTCCTGCGGCGTGGCCTGCTGAAGACGCAGCTTCAACTCGGCACGGCGCTCGGCCTGTTCCGAGGCGCTGAGCTTTGCCCACGCGGCCGGGTCTGGCACCTCGGGTGCCGCCGCCAGTCCTGCCAGCGGTATGAGCAACGCCATGACCACCTTTATCAGTCCCCATTTCACGAGTCGTCCTTTCCCATACGTTGTTGAAGCCGACCTAGAGCGCGGCAGTCATGCTCGAGCACGCGTGGGTTCAACCGTCGAGGTCGCTGGTTCTTACGTTAATCCGCACCGCTTCGGTCGGGCATTCAGTACCTCCCGTAAGGCCTCTGCGATTCAATTGGTTGAAGGGGCACGTGACTGCAGTTTGGTCACGTCAAACCAACTCTTCCCACTTTCGAGGATCCATCCATGTTGCACTTCCGTTCCCATGCCCTGCTCACACTCTGCCTGTTTGCCGTGGCCGCCACTGCCCATGCCGAGAATGCGGTCGATCAGAGATTCGACAATCGACAGGACCGTCAGGAGCAACGCATAGAGAAAGGTGCAACTTCCGGTGCGCTGACCCAGCCCGAGGTGCGTCGCCTAAGCCGGGAACAGGCTCGTCTCACGCGAGCCGAGGGGCGTGCCGAAGCGGACGGCAAGGTCACGCCGAAGGAAGCCATTGCACTCGAAAAGCGTCAGGACGTTGCCAGCCGGCGGATCTTCCGCCAAAAGCACGATGCGCAGACCCGGCAACCTTGAGCCAGCACGAAGCGGCCAGGCTTGGTCACTTCGTGTGATTGTCGTGGTTTGAGCCTCGGTCGCCGGCAGATGCGCTGAGAGCGAATCCGCTGGCTGACGGGTTTCCTGTCGGCGCCTGGAAGACGAATCCGCCTTGACGGGTCAGGTGGTTTCCGACTGAGCCGATTGAGGCTGCTCTGCCAAAGCTTCGGGAGCGTGTCCGCTCACACTGCTTGCTGGAACGATGTTTTGGGCCAGCTGGCCTTTGGGTCCCTGCACCACCTCAAAGGTGACCTTTCCGCCCTGCTTGAGTGTTCTGAAACCGTCCATCTGGATGGCCGAGAAATGGGCGAAGACATCATCTCCGCCACCATCGGGTTCAATGAATCCAAATCCTTTGGCATCGTTGAACCATTTCACCGTACCTGTGGCCATGCTGCGCCTCCAGAGAAAGCCCGGTTCATTCTCCGGCTGGGCCGAGCGCGGTGTCAAGGCGGCGAGACACCTACAAGATTCCCTGATTTGGGCGGCTCGAAGCGCGTTTTGCACCGCTTTCGTCATGGAATTGGGCCACTTGCAAGGCCCAATTTTTGCCTTACGTAGAGATAGTCAGAGTCAATATGCCCCCAGTGCCAGTTGAATCATCCATCTCGATAGAATGAGTTCATGTCCACTGATAAACCAGGCTCCAAGCCTCCTGCTGTCGGGTCACCGCTCGATGATGGGCAAGGAGCAGTTGTTGTCGAACGTCAGGCCCAAAAGACCGACCCGCCGCGCATGTATCAGGTCATCTTGCTCAACGATGACTACACGCCGATGGAGTTCGTCGTGATGGTGCTGCAGGAGTATTTCAATCGCGACCTCGAGGCCGCAACCCAGATCATGCTGAAGATTCACCATGACGGCCGTGGCGTGTGTGGTACCTATTCGAAGGATGTCGCAGCCACGAAGGTTGAGTTGGTGTTGGCCGCCGCACGGCGCGGTGGTCACCCGTTGCAATGCATTATGGAGGCCGCATGATCGCTCAAGAACTTGAAGTCAGTCTGCACATGGCATTCGTGGAGGCGCGTCAGCAGCGCCACGAATTCATCACCGTCGAGCACCTGCTGATGGCATTGCTCGACAACCCGTCGGCAGCCGAGGTGCTGCGTGCCTGCTCGGCGAATGTCGATGATTTGCGCAAGAGTCTGGCGCAGTTCATCAAGGAAAACACGCCAACGGTCGGTGGAACCGACGAGGTCGACACTCAGCCCACTCTGGGCTTCCAGCGGGTGATCCAACGGGCGATCATGCACGTGCAATCCACTGGCAGTGGCAAGAAGGAAGTGACCGGTGCCAACGTGCTGGTCGCAATCTTCGGCGAGAAGGATTCGCATGCCGTGTACTACCTGCATCAGCAGGGAGTGACGCGGCTGGATGTTGTCAATTTCATTGCCCACGGCATCAAGAAGTCGGATCCGCCTGAGGCCGCGAAGCCCAGCGACAGTGCCAGTTCCAGCGACAGTGAAAAGGACGAGTCTGATGGCAAGGGTTCGCCGCTCGAACAGTTCACCCAGAACCTGAACCAGCTTGCTCGTGACGGCAAGATCGATCCGTTGATCGGCCGCGAACACGAAGTCGAGCGCGTCATCCAGATCCTGTGTCGCCGGCGCAAGAACAATCCCTTGCTGGTAGGCGAAGCTGGTGTCGGCAAGACCGCCATCGCCGAAGGTCTGGCGTGGCGCATCACCGAAGGCGATGTTCCGGAGGTGCTGGCCAACGCCACGGTCTACTCTCTGGACATGGGTGCGTTGCTGGCCGGAACCAAGTACCGCGGCGACTTCGAGCAGCGGTTGAAGGGCGTGTTGAAGGTCCTGAAGGATCAGCCGAACTCGGTGTTGTTCATCGATGAGATCCACACGCTGATCGGCGCTGGCGCAGCCTCCGGTGGCACGCTGGACGCCAGCAACCTGCTGAAGCCCGCGCTCAGTTCGGGTGCGATGAAGTGCATCGGTGCCACCACCTTCACCGAGTACCGCGGCATCTTCGAAAAGGATGCGGCGCTCTCCCGTCGTTTCCAGAAGGTGGATGTCGTCGAGCCGTCCGTCGAGGAGACGGTCGAAATTCTCAAGGGCTTGAAGTCGCGGTTCGAAGAGCACCACAGCGTCAAGTACGCGCTCGGTGCCCTGCAAGCGGCGGCCGAACTGTCTGCCAAGTTCATCAACGACCGGCACCTCCCGGACAAGGCGATCGACGTGATCGACGAAGCCGGTGCGGCACAGCGCATCCTGCCCAAGAGCAAGCAGAAGAAAACCATCACCCGCAACGAGGTCGAGGAGATCGTCGCGAAGATCGCTCGAATTCCACCGGCCAGCGTATCGAATGACGATCGGTCGAAGCTGAAGAGCCTGGATCGTGACCTCAACAGCGTGGTGTTCGGACAGGAGCCGGCCATCGAGGCGCTGGCCGCTTCGATCAAGATGGCGCGCTCCGGCCTGGGCAAGCCCGACAGGCCAATCGGTTCGTTCCTTTTCTCCGGTCCCACCGGTGTGGGAAAGACCGAGGTCGCGAAACAGCTGGCGTTCATCCTGGGAATCGACCTGATCCGCTTCGACATGAGCGAGTACATGGAGCGCCACGCGGTCAGCCGCTTGATCGGTGCACCTCCGGGCTACGTTGGTTTCGACCAGGGCGGCCTGCTGACGGAGGCGATCACCAAGAAGCCACATTCGGTGCTTTTGCTCGACGAGATCGAGAAGGCGCACCCGGATGTCTTCAATGTGCTTCTGCAGGTCATGGACCACGGCACCCTGACCGACAATAACGGTCGCAAGGCCGATTTCCGCAACGTGATCATCGTGATGACCACCAACGCGGGTGCCGAGACGATGAACAAGGCCACGATCGGCTTCACGAATCCGCGCGAGCGTGGCGACGAGATGGGCGACGTGAAGCGGATGTTCACACCGGAATTCCGCAACCGTCTCGATGCAATCGTCAGCTTCCGGGCGCTGGACGAGGAAATCATCCTGCGCGTGGTCGATAAATTCCTGCTGCAGCTGGAAGGTCAACTGGCCGAGAAAAAGGTCGACGTCACTTTCACCGACGCCTTGCGCAAGCACCTCGCGAAGAACGGTTTCGATCCGTTGATGGGTGCGCGTCCGATGCAGCGCCTGATCCAGGACACGATCCGCCGTGCGTTGGCGGACGAGTTGCTGTTTGGTCGTCTGGTCGATGGTGGCCGTCTGACAGTCGATGTGGATGCCGATGGCAAGGCTGTGCTGGACATCCAGCCGGCCAAGAAGAGCGACAAGCCCAAGGCTGAGCCGGCGACAGCTTGATCTGACAAGGTGCGGCTGGCGGCCGTCTACGGGGTTCGTTGAGAGACGAACCCCGTTTCACTTGTGCGCGGCAATCGGCACTCGATCATCGGGTGCCAATTCTCGATCGGGTATCGCGGCTCGCGGGTCCTGGCCGAAGTAGTCGGCGAGCAGTCGGTATACCTGTGGCATGGTCTGGTGCAGTCCGTCGGGATCGACGAAGAAGGTCTCCGACGTCACCGCAAAGAATTCGTCGATCGCTTCGACCGCGTAGGGATCGATCGACACAGGCTGATCGTCGTCGACCTGCTGGCAGAAGTCGGCGTAGGCGCGTTCCATCACCGACAGCCAGGCTACCCGTGCTTCTCTGTCGCGCAGCGCGGGCACTCCATCTGCAGCGCCGTCGACCATGTCGATGACATGTGCGAATTCGTGGATGGTGACGTTGTAGCCCCACGGGTCTGAATTGCCCGCCGCATCGACGTCGAGCCACGACAGCATGACAGGCCCGCCGTGCATGGCCTCGCCCGCCAGTTCTTCCTCGAAGCGGTGGACGACTCCATCCTCGTCGATGACTTCGCGCTGCGCGACCACCGCATCGCTGTGCATCACGATGCCGATGAACCCGTCGTACAAACCGAGCCCGAGGTTCAGTACTGGCAGCACAGCCTGAGCGGAGACTGCAACCGCGATCTCATCGGTGACGACGAATCCCTGGGCGCCGCTGAATTCCTTGCGTGCGAGGAAGAGGGCGGTCAGCCGCCGCAGCCGCGCCTGATCCTCAGCCGGCCGCCAGACCAGAAAGGGGTATCGCGCGAGCGTCAGATTCCACAAGTCGTCGGGGATCGCGTGACTGCGGCAGACTCGATCGTCCCGCCAGCGGCGCCATGCGTCGCACACCCGTCGCAGCACGGTCAGGCCGGTGCAGCCTGCTCGAGCGACAACCGCGTGATCCCGTCGGATTGCCAACGCAGCACGCCAGCTCGCGGCCCACTTTCGCTGTGGTCGAGATCCCAGTCGGTCAGTACGTGCCTCTCGAAACCAGGAGCCAACGTCTCGCTGCCGGGCATGTGGGTATGACCGTGGATCATTGATGGTGTTCCGGCCTCGTGCATCCATCGAACGGCTGTGGCCACGTCGATGTCGACATACCTGCCGCCACCCTGTTCGCGTTTGCGCCGTTCGCTCTCCTGCCGCACATCCTGCGCGGCCCGGTAGCGCTCTGCCAGCGGGCGCGACAGGAAATCGCTGCGCCAAGCGGGGCTTCGAACCACAGCACGAAAGCGCTGATAGGGCACGTCTGCCAGGCACAGCGCATCGCCGTGCGTCAGCATCTTGCGCTCTCCGAACGCGATCAGCACTGTCGGATCGGACAAGGCCAGCACGCCGCAGCTCTTGAGCATATCGGCACCGACAAGGAAATCACGGTTGCCAACCATGAATCCCAGTGCACATCGCGAGGCGCTTTCGCCCAGCACGTCGACACAACGAGCCTCAAAGCCTTCGTGGCGAGAGTCATCGCCGACCCATACCTCGAACAGATCACCAAGGATGAAAACGGCATCGGCCCGGGTGCGTCTCAGGTACGAAGCAAAGGCCTCGAATGTTCTTGGGGTGTCCTCGGCGAGATGCAGGTCGCTGATGAAGTCGATCGTGTGCCACTCCGGGGATGCATGCACCTCCCAGAACGTCGGCAAACCAACCGGACCTTCTGCTTCCATGATGCCGTCAGGCCAGGACGGCCTTGGTGATCACAACGGGTTCGGTCGGAACATCGTCGTGGAACCCCTTGCGACCGGTCTTGACGCGTTCGATGGCGTCGACGATGTCGGTCCCGTCGACCACCTTGCCGAAGACCGCGTAGCCCCAGCCGCTCGAATTCTCGGCCTTGAAGTTCAGGAACTCGTTGTCGTTGGCGTTGATGAAGAACTGTGCCGTGGCCGAGTGCGGGTCGGACGTGCGGGCCATGGCCAGCGTGTAGCGCTGGTTCTTCAGGCCGTTCGACGCTTCGTTCTTGATCGGCTCATCGCAGGGCTTCTGCTTCATGTCGGCGTCAAATCCGCCGCCCTGGACCATGAATCCCTTGATGACGCGGTGGAAGATCGTGCCGTCGAAGTGCCCCTTCTCGACGTAGGCGATGAAGTTCGCGACGCTGAGCGGCGCGGCGACCTCGTCGAGCTCGGCGACGATCAATCCGTGCGAGGTGTGCAGTTCTACTTTCTTGGTCATGGTGAGGGTGTCAGTGGGTTGAGATGAAGTGTGACGAGTGAAGGCCGCGGCTCATTCCTGAATCGCCGCCTTGATGATCAGCACGGGCTCCAGCGGCACGTCCTGGAAGGGGCCCTTGTTGCCGGTCTTGACGGCCCGGATGCGGTCGACGACATCCATGCCGGAGACGACCTTGCCGAAGACGGCGTAGCCGTTGCCATCGCGGGAATTGGCCGCATTGAGGAAATCGTTGTCCTTGACGTTGATGAAGAACTGGGCCGTCGCGGAGTTGGGGTCCATCGTTCGGGCCATCGCCACCGCGCCACGCACGTTGCTCAGCCCGTTGTGACTTTCCAGTTCGATCGGCGCGCGCGTCGGTTTTTCCTTCATGTCCTGACTGAACCCGCCGCCCTGGATCATGAAGCTCTCGATCACCCGATGAAAGACCGTTCCGTTGTAGTGCCCCGCTCTGACGTATTGCACGAAGTTGTCGACGGTCTTCGGGGCCTTGGCAGCGTCCAGCTCGAGCACGATCTCGCCTTGGCTGGTAGTCATCTTGATCTTCTGGGCCAGCGCACTTGACGAGGCAGATCCGAGCAACAGGCAGACGGCGGCAAGGCCGCAGGCAACGGTGAAACGCATGATGAAGACTCCGTGGGGTTCGATCCGGCCGCAGCCGGTATCAACGAGACGACTTGCGAGCCGATGGCTCGGTCAGTTCGCGCATCAGGGCCAGGCGCGGCGGAATCGTCGTGTTGCTGGGGTCGAGCTTGAGCGCGCGCTGGTAGGAAATCCGTGCGAGTTGCGCATAGACGTCGCCGAGGTTCTCGTGAGCGATCGCGAAGCCCGGGTTGGCGCGAAGCGCTCCGTCCAGCGCCGTGCGTGCCTTCTCGAAATCACCGCGGGCCGCATGCAGCGCCGCGAGGTTGTTGTAGGGCTCCGGCAGTTCGGGGAAGTCTTCGGTCAACGCCTGAAACACGGCCGTCGCCTCGTCGACGCGCCGGGCCTCGACCATCAGCACGCCCTTGAGAAAGCGGAGGTCCGACCGGTCTGCCTTCTCGCCGAGCAAAGTATCGATCTTGGCCATTGCCTCGGCTTGCTTCCCGGCGTGGAACATGTCAGCGATGTCCGTCACGTCGTTTGCACGAAGGCTTCCGCAAGACAGCAGAAGCACGAATGTCGCGGCGATGACGCGGAGTGGTCTGAGGCAGGGCATGGGCAGAGACGTGATCAACGGAGGCAGGAGAGGTGCCAGAGGGCGACCCGGTCGGAATGGTTCATGAAAAGGTCGCCGGTATACTGATTTGGAACCGGATTGTAGGTGTGCGGTTCATGACAGAAATCTCCGGGTATTGGATGTTGCTCCGGGAGAATCGTCTTCTCACCATCTCGTCCTTGAGCTTCCGTTTTCTTCAGTCCCTTCTGACACGGCCCTTCGCTACGCCGTGAGCACCTCGATCCGATCCGGCCCATGACGTTGCGCATTTTCAATTCGCTGTCCCGCGAGACAGAAGTCTTCACCCCGATCGATGCCAACCATGTACGCATGTATGTCTGCGGCATGACGATCTACGACTTGTGTCATGTGGGGCACGCGCGATTCATGATGGCGTTCGATGTGACGCGCCGCTGGCTCGATGTGCTCGGCTACCGCGTGACCTACGTGCGCAACATCACCGACATCGACGACAAGATCATCAGGCGGGCGGTGGAGCGCGGCATCCCGATCCGGCAACTGACCGACGAGATGACCCAGGCCATGCACGAGGACGTGGCTGCGCTCGGTATCCTGCCGCCCACGCACGAGCCACGGGCCACCCAGTACGTGCCCGAGATGCTGTCGATGATCGGCACGCTCGAAACAAAGGGCCTGGCCTACCGGTCACCCAATGGCGATGTCAATTACGCGGTTCGAAAGTTCCCGGCCTACGGCCGACTGTCGGGCAAGTCGCTCGACCAGTTGCGGGCAGGCGAGCGCGTCGCGGTTCTCGACGGCAAGGACGATCCGCTGGACTTCGTGCTGTGGAAATCAGCCAAGGACAGCGAACCCGAAGACGCCAAGTGGGACAGCCCGTTCGGTCGCGGCCGCCCCGGCTGGCACATCGAATGTTCGGCAATGAGCTGCGCGCTGCTCGGCGAGCACTTCGACATACACGGCGGCGGGCTCGACCTGCAGTTTCCGCACCACGAGAACGAGATCGCGCAGAGTGAAGGTGCCTCAGGACAGCGCTTCGTCAACGTCTGGATGCACAACGGCTTCCTCAACGTCGACAACGAGAAGATGTCGAAATCGCTCGGGAATTTCTTCACCATCCGCGATGTGCTCAAGCGCTACGACGGCGAGACGATTCGCTTCTTCATGCTGCGCACGCATTACCGCAGCCCGTTCAATTTCAGCGATACCAACCTCGACGATGCGCGGCAGTCGCTTCGGCGGCTTTACACAGCCCTCGCCAGTGTGCACGCGACCAGCATCGATCTTCCGGTCGATGGAGACGACGCAATCGACTGGTCGCAGTCGCAGGCCGCCACCTTCCGCGCCGAGATGAACGAGGACTTCAACACGCCCGGCGCCGTCGCGGTGCTGTTCGATCTGGCCGGAGAGGTCAACCGAACGCGCGCCCCGCAGGCCGCGCGGCTGCTGAAGGCGTTGGGCTCCACCCTCGGCCTGCTGCAGCAGCCGGCACAGTCCTACCTGCAGGCGGGCAGCGGTCTGCACGAGTCGCGCATCGCCGAGTTGATCGCCGAGCGCAACACGGCGAAGGCCGCGCGCGACTTCGTGCGCGCGGACGAAATTCGCCAGCAACTGGCCGCGCAGTCGATCCTGCTGAAGGACTCGCCCCAGGGCACGACCTGGGTCAAGGCGTGATGGTCTCTGGCGCGGCCGCGCCCCCGGCCTTCTGGGATGATGCCTGCAAGCACCTTGCGAAGCGAGACCGGGTCATGCGCAAGCTGATCCCGAGGTGTGGCAACAGCCACCTCAAGTCCCGCGGCGATGCTTTCACCACGCTGGCTCGATCGATCGTCGGTCAGCAGATCTCCGTCAAGGCTGCGCAGACGGTGTGGGATCGTTTCGTCGCGGTGGTGCCAGGAGGCTCGGCGCACCTTCAGCCGGACAGCGTGCTGCGTCTTCAACCGCCCGAGATGCGTGCTGCAGGCCTGTCGGCCCGCAAGGTCGAGTACATCAACGATCTGGCGCTGCATTTTTCGGCCGGCTCGGTGCACGAGCACCAGTGGGCCGAGATGGGCGATGAAGCGATCATCGACGAACTGGTGGCGATCCGTGGCATCGGTCGATGGACGGCCGAGATGTTTCTGATCTTCCACCTGATGCGCCCGGATGTGCTGCCGCTCGACGATGTCGGGCTGATCAAGGGCATCAGCGTCAACTATTTCAGCGGCGAGCCGGTGTCGCGTGCCGAGGCGCGCGAAGTGGGCGATGCCTGGGCACCGTTCCGGTCGGTTGCCACCTGGTACATCTGGCGCAGTCTCGAGCCGCTGCCGGTAGACTATTAACTGGTTTTTTGGCGAATGATGTCGCCTGATCCTGCGAGAAGCCCAACGAATGAGCAAACGACACTTTCTCGAATTCGAGCAGCCCGTGGCCGAGCTCGAGTCGAAGATCGACGAACTTCGCTATGTCCAGAACGAGTCGGCAGTCGACATCTCCGAGGAGATCGACCGGCTCAGCAAGAAAAGTCTCCAGCTCACCAAGGACATCTACTCCAGCCTCAGCCCCTGGCAGGTCACGCAGATCGCGCGGCACCCGCAGCGGCCTTACACGCTGGACTACGTCACGGAAATCTTCACCGACTTTCACGAGTTGCATGGCGACCGGCACTTTGCAGACGATCAGTCGATCGTCGGCGGCCTGGCGCGTTTCAATGGTCAGGCCTGCATGGTGCTTGGCCATCAGAAAGGCCGCGATACCCGCGAGCGCGGGCTGCGCAATTTCGGCATGTCACGCCCCGAGGGCTACCGCAAGGCCCTGCGTCTGATGAAGCTGGCCGAGAAATTCAGCCTGCCGATCTTCAGCTTCGTGGACACGCCGGGCGCTTACCCGGGCATTGGCGCTGAGGAGCGTGGCCAGTCGGAAGCCATCGGCCGCAACATCTTCGAGATGGCGCAACTCGAGGTGCCGATCGTCGTCACGATCATCGGCGAGGGCGGCTCCGGCGGTGCGCTGGCGCTCAGCGTTGGCGATCAGCTGCTGATGCTGCAGTACTCGATCTACTCGGTGATTTCGCCGGAGGGCTGCGCATCCATCCTCTGGAAAACGTCCGAGCGCGCCTCCGATGCGGCCGACCAGCTGGGCATCACCGCGCATCGGCTGAAGGCGCTCGGTCTGGTCGACAAGATCGTCAACGAGCCTGTCGGCGGCGGCCACCGTGACATCAAGCAGATGGCCGCGCACCTGAAGCGGGCGTTGAACGATGCGCTGCGCCAGGTCAGCGACCTGAAACCCAAGGAGCTGCTGCAGCGGCGCTATGAGCGGCTGCAGACCTACGGCCGCTACACCGACACCACCGATCGCTGAAGGTGCGAAGCGGGCGGCGCGTGATGCCTGCTGCTCCTGCCTCCCCCGCTGGCCCGGTGGCTGTCGCCTACAGCGGCGGGCGTGATTCCGCCGCCCTGCTGCATGCCACGCTGGTGGCGATGCAGAAGGTTGCCACTCCGGTGGTCGCGTTGCACATCCACCATGGACTGAGTGCTCATGCCGACGCATGGGAAGTCCACTGCCGCGATCAGTGTGTTCGCTGGGCGGCAGAAGGCTTTGCGGTGACGTTCGCGTCGTGCCGACTGCACACGCGGCCTCAAACCGGCGAAAGCATCGAGGCCTGGGCCCGTCAGGAACGCTATTCAGCGCTCGGGAGGCTTGCTCGGTCCCACGGCGCCGACGTGGTGCTGCTCGCGCACCATCGCCGCGACCAGGCCGAGACCCTGATCCTGCAGGCCCTGCGATCGGCCGGCGTGGCCGGGCTCTCCGGCATGCCGCGCGAGATCGAGCGCAATGGCATTCTCTGGCTTCGGCCCTGGCTCGACGTCTCGCGCAGCGCCATCGAGGCTTACGTCCTGTCGCAGGGGCTGTCTTACATCGATGACGACAGCAACGAAGACGAGCGCTTTGCACGCAATCGACTGCGTTGCAGCGTCTGGCCGGCCCTCGTGCAGGCTTTCCCGGACGCCGAACCGGCGCTGGCCGCGGCGGCGGCGTGGGCGCAGCAGGCTCGGGTCTGCCTCGATGAGCTGGCTGCTGAGGATCTCTTGGTGCTTGACGACCGGCCAGGGCTCCAGCTCGCCGGGCTTCAACGCCTGTCGGCGGCGCGCCGGGTCAATGCGCTGCGTGCCTGGTTGCATCGGCAAACCGGTGCCACGGCGCCGGCATCCTTGCTGACGCGCCTGGGCAGTGAACTCTTCGGCGAGGGAGCGGCCTCCTGGCCTCTCGCCGGCGGACTGCTGCGCAGACATCGCGGCCACCTGCAGTGGACCCGCCCTGCGGTGGTCCGATCCATGGACAGCGCTCCGGCGGAAACCCGGTTGCACATCCGTCGGGCCGGAATTCATCGCCTGCCCGGTTGGGGTGGCAGCCTGCATGTTGTCCGGGTCAAGGAGGGTGGAGTGCCGCTGGCGTGGCTGGCGCAGGTCGAACTTCGCCAGCGATCCGGCGGAGAGCAGTTTCAGGCCGGCTTGGGGCGCCCGCCCCGCAGCCTCAAGAAGCAGTTCCAGGCGTCGGCTTTGCCGGCCTGGGAGCGCGCAGGCCCGCTGGTGTTCAGCGGCGGGCAGCTGGTCTTCGTGCCGGGACTGGGGCTTGACGCCCGAGTGGTCGGTCTGCCTGGACAGGCTCAGGTGACGTTGGCGTGGGAGCCGTCGGATCCGGCCTGAACACATGCCGCCGCAGGTCGCGACGCCGCTTGTAAAATGGAAGGCTTTCCCGATCACTGCGGTGCATCCCGCACCGCGTCAACGCACCCATTGCCATGGCTCTGACAGTACACAAATACGGCGGTACCTCGATGGGGTCGCCGGAGCGCATCCGCAATGTGGCCAAGCGCGTCGCCAAGTGGGCCCGCGCCGGTCACCAGATGATCGTCGTGCCGTCGGCGATGAGCGGCGAAACCAATCGCCTGCTTGGCCTGGCGAAAGAACTCTCACCGTCGGGCAGCTCGCCGGAACTGATGCGCGAGCTCGACCTCATCGCCGCCACCGGCGAGCAGGTGTCGGTCGGCCTGCTGGCCATCGCACTGCAGGCCGAAGGCATGCAGGCCGTCAGTTATGCCGGCTGGCAGGTGCCCATCAGGACCGACTCGGCCTTCACCAAGGCACGCATCCAGAGCATCGACGACCAGCGCGTTCGCGCTGATCTGGCGGCCGGCAAGGTGGTCGTGATCACCGGCTTTCAGGGCGTCGACGAGCACGACAACATCACCACGCTGGGCCGCGGTGGGTCGGACACGTCGGCGGTGGCCGTGGCCGCCGCGCTGAAGGCCGACGAGTGCCTGATCTACACCGATGTGGACGGCGTCTACACGACCGACCCGCGCATCGTGCCCGAGGCGCGCCGGCTGACCAGCATCAGCTTCGAGGAGATGCTGGAGATGGCCAGCCTGGGCTCCAAGGTGCTGCAGATCCGCTCGGTCGAATTCGCCGGCAAGTACCGCGTGCCGCTGCGCGTGTTGTCGAGCTTCACGCCCTGGGACATCGACATCGTCGAAGAGGCGAAGTCGGGCACCCTGATCACTTTCGAAGAGGATGAAAAAATGGAACAAGCCGTCGTATCCGGCATCGCCTTCAATCGCGACGAGGCCAAGATCAGCCTGATCGGCGTGCCTGACAAGCCGGGCATCGCCTACCAGATCCTGGGGCCGGTGGCCGATGCGAACATCGACGTCGATGTGATCATCCAGAACGTGTCGCACGACGGCAAGACGGATTTCTCGTTCACCGTGCACCGCAACGACTACGCCCGCACGATGGACCTGTTGAAGGCGACCGTGGTGCCGAAGACCGGCACGGCCACGCTGTCCGGCGACACGAAGATCTGCAAGGTCAGCATCGTCGGCATCGGCATGCGATCGCATGTGGGCGTGGCCAGCAAGATGTTCAGCACGCTCAGCGATGAGGGCATCAACATCCAGATGATCACCACCAGCGAGATCAAGACCAGCGTCGTGATCGACGAGAAGTACATGGAGCTCGCCGTTCGTGCCCTGCACAAGGCTTTCGATCTGGAACAGGCGCCGGCCTGATCGGGTGCTCATTGCGAGCAGTTAGAATTCGAGGCTGATTTCTGCGGAGCTGTGACCGAGTGGCCGAAGGTGCTCCCCTGCTAAGGGAGTATGTGGGCAAAACCTGCATCGAGGGTTCGAATCCCTCCGGCTCCGCCAGT
>JBJXEJ010000190.1:0-6292 GCA_046154125.1 Rhizobacter sp.
ACCAGCCCCTCTCGGCATCGCAGCGCGGGTTCTCGCTGTGGCTGGGCGTGGGTTTGCTCCTGCTCGGTGCCGGCGTGTCCGTGATCTCGGCCCTGCAGTTCCGAACGGTCATCCGCGGGCTTGGCGAGAAGGAGATCCCGCGCGGCTACTGGACCAGTCTGGGCGTCTGGCTCAACTTCGTGCTGGCCTTCGTCGCACTGGCCTTGGCGGTCCACTTCGTCACCAGCGCGGGCTGAGGAGCCATCCCTGCATTCGATGAACACGACAGACCCCGCTCAGCATCGGCTGGGGACGGTGCTCGTTGCCTGCCAGTTCATGTTGATCGCTGCCCTGGCGGCGCTGGCACTGCCGGCGTTCCTGGCAGGCGAGGCGCCCGCTGGCGCATGGCTGATGGCTGTCGCGGCCGCCTTGCTCGGGCTGTGGGCACTGTCCAGCAACAGGCCCGGCAACTTCAACCTTCGACCCACACCGCGCGAGGGCGGACAGTTGGTGCAGCAAGGGCCCTATCGCTGGATCCGTCACCCGATGTACACCGCGGTCATCGCCTGGGGTCTGGCATGTGCCTGGGCTGGAAATTCGGCGTGGGGATGGCCCTGCGTTGCGGCTCTGGTCATCATCCTCTTGACGAAAGCGACCTTCGAAGAGCGCTGGATGCTCACCGCGCATCCGGCCTACGCTGCCTACAGGGCCAGCACCTATCGATTCCTGCCGGGGATTCTGTGATCGCCGGCTGGGCGCCTTTGCATCACGACCCCAGAAACTCCGCGCCGAGATGACCCACCTTCACGTAGATCAGTGCACCTTCCGGCCCGGTGAAGGGCGTGTGCCGGCTCCAGCGCGGGCTGCGCAGCCACGTGCCTGCCTCATAGTCGCCACCCTCGTCACTGAAGACGCCATCCAGGACGAGAATCTCTTCGCCGCCCGGATGTGAATGTGCGTTGAAGCGGGTGTTCGGCGCCCAGCGAACCAGCGCCGTGTCGATGCCATCGTGCGAATGCAAAGGCATCACCGACAAGCCGGGCACGAGTCCCGCCCGCCATGGCGTGGCTCGGGTGGGAATCCGCACGCACTCCAGGTCGCCAGGCGCGAACTGTCGCAGCTTGACGAACAGAAGGCACCCCTCACGCGAGAAGGGTGCATGCGCACTGCCCGGCGGATTGCGCAGATAGGTGCCCGCACCGAAGTCGCCGCCCTGATCCGAGAACACGCCTTCGAGCACCAGAATTTCTTCGCCCCCGTCGTGAACGTGCCGGTCGAAGTGCGACCCGGGTGCGTAGCGCACGATGCTGGTGGCGCGAGCGACCTCGCCGCCCACCCGATCCAGCATGCGTCGGTCGATACCTGGCAGCGGCGAGGGCGTCCAGGTCGCATCTGCCGAACGTGCAGCTATGCGAGCCGAGAAGTCGTCATTGATGTTCATGGTCATGTCGATTCAATGCCGAGCGGCCACTGGGGCAACGCGGGGGCTACGATGCTGGAGAGGTCGGGCAGCAGGAGGACTCTGCGGTTCGATCCGGATCCTTTGCATTCTCGGCGCTACAGGAGGTTTCGATGAGCCACTACGTGTTCGGCAAGTTGGTGTCGCTGCCCTTCCATACGGCGGTGCAGCGAATCACCGAGGAACTGGCCAAGGTCGGTTTCGGCGTGCTCACCGAGATCGACGTCCAGGCCACGATGAAGAAGAAGCTGGGGCAGGAGATGCCCCCCTATCGAATCCTCGGCGCCTGCAACCCGGGATGTGCGAGCCGCGCCATCGCTGCTGAGCCTCAGATAGGCGCCTTGCTGCCCTGCAACGTGGTCGTGCGGCAGGACGCCGCAGGCGGCGTGCACATCGAGGTGATGGACCCGAACGTCATCCTGACCCTGGTCGACCACCCGGACGTGGCGCCGATGGCCGCCGAGGTCAGGCAGAAACTGGAACAGGCGCTCGCGCAGGTTTGAGCAACGCGGCGATGGCGCCGTCGGTCACCGACCGGCCTGCCATCGTGAACCCTTCGATTCGAAGACGAACAGACTTCCACGCCCCCTGCGCCGATGGCTTCGTGCCGGGTTCTGAAGCTCGCAGGCTCCCACGCGACCGATGAGGATCGAGAACATGGCACGACGACTGGTGATCATCGGTGGTGACGCCGCAGGCATGTCCGCAGCGACGCAGGTTCGGCGTATGAAGACCGTTGACGAGCTTGAAATCGTCGTCTTCGAGCGCTCCTCCAGAACGTCCTATGCAGCATGCGGTCTGCCCTACCTGGTCGGCGGATTCGTGACGTCGCCAGACAGCCTCGTCGCCCGCACCCCTGAGCAGCACCGTGCCAAGGGCATCGACGTGAGGATCCATCACGAAGTCACCTCCATTGACGTCAACGCATCCACCGTGACCGTCCGCGACCTCGACGCGGGGCTGGAGTCCGCGGTGCACTTCGACGAACTCCTGATCGGCACGGGGGCATCGGGCATCTCGCCACCCTGGCCCGGCATCGACGCGAAAGGCGTGCTGCAACTGCGGACCCTGGACGACGCGGCAGAGGTGGAACGACTGCTGGCCGCAGGTGCGCGGCGCGCGGTGGTGGTCGGTGCCGGCTACATCGGACTGGAGGTCGCCGAAGGTCTGCTCGAACGTGGGCTTCACGTCACGGTGGTCGAGCGGCTCGATGCGCCAATGGGTGCGGTGCTGGACGCCGACATGGCCGCCGACGTGGCAGGCGCGATACGGGCCGCAGGGGTCGATCTCCGGCTGGGCACCGCGGTCACCGGCTTCACCGTACTGGGCGGACGTGTCAGCGCCGTGGAGACGGCGGCGGGGTCCTTCGAGGCCGACATCGTGGTGATCGGGCTCGGCGTGCGCCCCAACGCCGAACTGGCGCGCGCCGCGGGCATCGGCGTGGGCGAGACCGGCGGCATCAAGGTCGACGACCACCTGCGCACCGACAGCCCGCACATCTGGGCCGCCGGCGACTGCGTCGAATCACACCATCGGATGACGGGGAGGTCGGTCGTGGTGGCGCTCGGGACGCACGCCAACAAGCAGGGCCGCGTCGTCGGCACCAACATCGCCGGCGGCGACGCGACCTTCGGTGGCGTGCTCGGGACGGCGATCACGCGCTTCCAGGACATGGAGATCGCCCGCACCGGTCTCACTGAACGAGAGGTGGCCGCTGCGGGTCTTGACGCCCTCGGCGTGACCACCGAGGCATCAAACCGCGCGCACTACTACCCTGGCGCGCAGCCGATGAAGGTCAAGTTGGTCGTCGAGCGCGGGACGGGTCGGTTGCTTGGCGCACAGATTGTCGGCGGGGCAGGTGCGGGCAAACGCATCGATGTGCTGGCCACGGCGCTGTGGAACAGGATGACGGTGGGGGAGGTGGCCGGAATGGACCTGTCTTACGCACCACCTTTCTCGCCTGTTTGGGATCCGGTCCTGCTGGCCGCGGGCAAGGCAGCTGCCATGGCCTGAATGGGTGCGGTGACTTGGTCGCCTATCTCAACAGAAGAAGCCCGTCATCGTCGATCTCCGTTCTTGTCTGAAGCGGGATGAACCGCGGCGTTGAACGATCGCTGTGCAGGCATCAATCGAGGACACCGAGCGGCAAAAAAGGGTCGGTGCTTGACGGCCGAGTCAATGAACTCGCCACCCGGAACCTGCCATCCGTGCGGATGAGACCGGTCAACGGACGCTCGCTGGCGGCGCGCCCGGCAGGGGGTCGTCGGTGACTTTGGGACACGGACGTAGGAACTCGGCAGACAGACAAGCAAGCGCGATCCTTCGGCGGCTCATGCACTCGGACCGGGACTGCTACTACTGTCCTCATGACGCCGGTCGAACGTTACGAGCGCTTCGCCGGGCGTGTAGACGCCATCCGCAACAAGGTTTTCAAGGTCTCGGAGGAAACCGTGCCGCGCAGCCCGGCCGGACGCCACCGTCTGCTGCCGCCGATGCTGCGGCGCTGGTGACCGCGCGAGACAACCCATTTCTCGCGCTGCTGGGGTGGCGGACGGAGGACTTGATGGCGCTGGGCTGACTCGTAGCCTGCTGGGATGCTTACCGACGCCGACAAGGACCTCGTCCGGCGGTGCATGAATGCGCTGCGGGACGGCATCGCCGGATTCCGGACGAGGCGTCCCCAACTCGAGATGGTCGCCGCTGTCGCGAACACGCTGGCCTGCTGCCGGCAGGTGGTGGATGGAGCCGGCGGCCGGGGAGAGCACATCGCGGTGATCGAGGCCGGCACCGGAACGGGCAAGTCGTTTGGGGCACTCGTTCCTGCGCTGGTCATGGCACGCACGCTCGACAAACGCCTCGTGGTGTCGAGTTCGACGGTGGCGCTCCAGCACCAGCATGCGGAGAAAGACGCCCCGATGCTGCAATCGCTGCTGCCGCTGAACTTCAGCTTCGCGGTGGCGAAGGGTCGGCGCCGCTATGCTTGCACTGCCCGGCTGATGGCCGCCGCCACGGGTGCCGGCCAGCACGACCTGCTAACGGATGAGCACGGGCACGAAGACGGCACTGGCACCACAGGGTCAGAGGCGGCACTGCGCCGCAACCGCAGGATCCTTGTCGGCCTGGTTGAGTCTTTCGAGTCCGGGCGCTGGAACGGCGATCGAGACGAACTCGCCGTGCCGGTCGCCGATGAGCTCTGGGTCAGCCTGACGACCGACCGCCAGGGATGCTCGGGCAATCGATGCCCCGACTTCGCTCGCTGCCCGTTCCATGCTGCGCGCCAGCGTGCGAAGGAGGCGGACCTGGTGATCGCAAACCACGACCTTGTCCTGTCGGCGCTGGACATGGAGGCTGGCAGCGTGCTGCCGCCTGCAAGCGAGACATTCTACGTGTTTGACGAGGCGCACAGCCTGTCGGCCAAGGTGGTGGAGCACTTCGCGGCCCGACACGCCCTGCGCGGGGCCAGGGATTGGGTGCAGGGTGCCACCGACGCGGTGCGCGACGCCGTTCTGGCCTTGCGCCTGGATGACGGGCTGCTGCGTGATGCCCGTGACCAGGCGCGGTGCATCGACGAGGCACTGGGTGAGTTGTACCGACTGATCCACGCGACCCGGGCCTTCGAGATGAAGAGGGCCCGCCGTTTCAGGAGCGGCGAATTGCCCGAGTGGGTACTGCGACACGGTGGTGTGCTCCACTCTTCGGCGTCCGAGCTGCAGAAGACCTTCGCCGTGCTTCGCGAGGCCGTCCTGCAGCGTGCCCCGATCGAAGGGTCTCTGGCTACTCAGGTGCTGTCAGCGCTCGGGTTCTTTGCGGCGAAGCTGGACAACCTCGTCGAGACCTGGCGCCTGGTGCTGGCCGAGGACGTCGAAGGTGAGGCGCCGGTCGCCCGGTGGATCGAGCTGCACGACGGCACGGCCTCGTCGAGCGACTACCTGGTCTGTGCATCACCGATCAGTGGCAGCGACAAGTTGCGCCACCTGCTCTGGAACCGGGCCAGCGGCGTGATCCTGATGTCTGCGACGCTGACTTCCTGCGGCACGTTCGACCTCTTCCTCCAGCAGTCCGGCCTGTCGGTCTACGCGGCCGTGCAGTTTCTGCGCGTGGAGTCACCGTTCGACTACCGTTCGAACGCCAGGCTGGTCATTCCTGCGATGCGCACGGATCCTGGCGATGCGCGGCGGCACACGGACGAGGTTGTCGAGCGCATGCCCGGTCTCGTTCAGACGCTCGGTACGCTGGTGCTGTTCGCGTCGGGCAAGCAGATGCGCGAGGTCTATGCGCTGCTGCCGGAGGACCTGCGGCGCTGCACCCTGATGCAGGGCACGATGCCGAAGATGGAGATGCTGTCCCGGCATCGTGCCGCGATCGACAGCGGCGAGCGATCGGTCCTGTTCGGGCTGCAGAGCTTTTCCGAAGGCGTCGACCTGCCACGGGAGTACTGCACTCACGTGGTGTGCGCCAAGTTGCCGTTCTCCGTGCCTGACTCTCCGCTCGAAGAGGCGCGCCGGGAGTGGATCGAGTCACAGGGGCGTTCGCCCTTCATCGACATCACCGTCCCGGAGACCGCGGTCCGCCTCAAGCAGCAACTCGGACGCCTCATCCGCACCGACGAGGACCACGGCACGGCAACGATCCTGGATCGCCGCCTCGTCTCCAGGCGCTGGGGTCGTCTGCTTATGCGCGGCCTGCCCGACTTCGAGCTTGTCGTCGAGCCGGCCCGCGGATGTGCAGCGAGCGGATCGCGGGGTTGATGAACGCGTTTCAGGGGCGAGCATGGTTGCTCCATCCCCCTCAACCTGGACAAGGAGCCTGCAATGGCAAGTGCAATGGAGAACGTGGCGACGAACGGCCAGGCCG
>JBJXEJ010000191.1:0-29527 GCA_046154125.1 Rhizobacter sp.
CAGGTTCAGCGCGAAGTTCTGTTCGCGGTTGCGCGCGGTCACGCCCCACACCGCATTCTTGGTGTGGGTGTACTCGCGCAGTGTGCGCAGAACTGCCGTCTTGCCGGTGATCTCGGTGACCTTGGCGTGCAGCGGCGCAGCGCCAGCAGCTTCGAGGTAGACGAACTGGTTGATCATCAAGGCCGGCACCAGTGGGCCGCTGATCCGGTAGTAGGTGAACCCTCCCTGGTTCCAACTCTCCATCGTCTTGCCGTGGCGGTCCCAGAAATCGCCTGGCAGTTGCAGGACGCCGGTGTAGAGCAGGTCGCCGTCTTCAAGCGTCTTGTCGTTGAAATAGTCCTCTGCCGGCAGGCCCAACGCACGCGCCTTGATGCGCATGTTGATGTCCTTGGACACCAGCACGACGTCGCGGTTGGGCTGTTGCTCGCGCAGGGCCTGCACCACGCCAAGAATCTGGTTGTCGGCCTTGCCCTGCGGCAGACCGGCCGGCAATGTCACGTTGACGAGATTGGTCTGGAAGAACAGCTTGCCGCCGGCCTCGCGGTGCCCGGTGCGCGCCAGCGGCAGCCCTTCGGTCATGCCATTGACGTCGCGCGTGGCCATGTTGGCCGCCAGGGCGTCGAGGTCGCGACTGACCTGACGCGCGTTGCGCGCGACTTCGGTCATGCCTTTCTTGTGGCCGTCGAGTTCCTCGAGCGTGATCATCGGCAGATAGATGTCGTGCTCATCGAATCGGAACAGGCTCATCGGGTCGTGCATCAGCACGTTGGTGTCCAGCACGAACAGCTTTGCCGGCCCAGTACCGCGAGGTTTGGCCACACGCGGCTTCGGCTCGGGACGCTTGGCCACCGGGGCGGCGACATCCGAGCCTGTGGTGACGTGCGGGACGCGCGCCGGAGGTGTCGGCGCGAGTGCCGCCGGGTCATATAGGTTCAGCTCTGCGGGTGCTGCCGGCTCGGCGGCGGCGCTGGTGCGGGGCGATCGCTTGGCAGGCTTGGGTGCAGCCTGAGATTCGAAATCGGTAACGGACAACAGGGAGGCTCGTTTGGCAGGCGGCTTGGGCAGTGGCATGGGGCGGTGAGCAGTGAGTGGCGGGCGGATAGGCGACAGGAGACAGGCTGGAAAACAAAAAAGCCGCGCAGATTCCTGTGCGGCTTCTATTTGAACAGGGCGACGTGACGCACCGGTGGACAGGCTTCGCGACGATCAGGCCTCGTCCTTCAGGGATTTGGCAGTCTTCAGCACTTCCTCGACGTGGCCGGCCACTTTCAGACCCCTCCACTCGGCACGAAGCACTCCCGCGCCGTCGATCAGGAAGGTGCTGCGCTCGATGCCCTTCACCTTCTTGCCGTACATGATCTTGTTCTTGACGACACCGAACATGTGGCACAGCTTTTCTTCGGTGTCGGCAATCAGATCGAACGGCAGTTCCAGGTTCTGCTTGAACTTCTCGTGCGAAGCCATGTTGTCGCGAGAAACCCCGAATACAACAGCGCCAGCAGCGATGAACTCCTTGTGATGGTCACGAAACTGCATGGCTTCGGTGGTACAGCCAGGAGTGTTGTCTTTCGGATAGAAGTACAAGACGATCGTCTGCCCGGCGAAGGCCTGCGGCGTGAACTTCACTCCACTGGTGGCGAGCGCTTCAAATTCCGGGAGGGGTTTGTTGAGGGCTGGCGTCATGGAGTCGTGTAAGTGTTGCGCCGTCGTTGGCGTAGCCCACAATTATAGGGGCTGACCGCGACGTTCGGCCGATCGCGGCGGCGCATGCGAGACGCGCTGTTTCATTGCTCGAACAGCAAGGCGGCCACCACATTTCGGCCCTCTGAGAGAAGCACGTTGTAGGTGCGGCAGGCCGCAGCGGTGTCCATCGTTTCGAAGCCGATGCGGCGCTCGATCAGAGACCTGAGCAGACTGGCGGGAGGGAAACGCAGTTTTTCGCCGCTGCCGAACAGCACCAGCTCGGGGTCGTGCTGCACCAGCGCCGCAAAATGGTCGACGGTCAGTTCGGCGAAACGGGCGACGTTCCAGGACGTGACGATCCCGGTCCAGGGCACCACGACGCTGGACGTGAACTGGGTGCCATTGACCATCACTCCGTCCTTGCCGTGGCGGGCGATCGCGTTGGTACCTTCGATCCGTTCTGCGTGCAGTTTCAAGGTCGCGGACTCCGGGTGTCTGGGCGTAAAATTGTAGGCTTTGCGCCTTGTGGGCGCGATGCTGGAGAGACCCTTGAAACCTGTCGCCAAGTCGAGCAAGCTCGCCAACGTCTGCTACGACATCCGTGGGCCGGTGCTCGACAAGGCCCGGCAGATGGAAGAAGACGGGCAGAAGATCATCAAACTGAACATCGGCAATCTCGCCGTGTTCGGCCTGGAGCCGCCCGACGAGATCGTGCAGGACATGATCCGTAACCTGCCCCACAGCGCTGGCTACACCGACAGCAAGGGCCTGTTCGCGCCGCGCAAGGCGGTGGTTCACTACATGCAGGAAAAACACGTGCACGGGGTCAGCGTCGACGACGTCTATCTCGGCAACGGTGCGTCCGAGTTGATCACGATGAGCATGAATGGCCTGCTCAACGATGGCGACGAGGTGCTGGTGCCGGCTCCCGACTATCCGCTGTGGACTGCATCGGTCGCTCTGTCGGGAGGCACGCCTGTCCACTACATCTGCGACGAGCAGGCCGACTGGACGCCGGACATCGCCGACATCCGCAAGAAGATCACGCCGAACACCAAGGCCATCGTCGTCATCAACCCGAACAACCCGACCGGTGCGCTGTACCCGGAAAGCGTGCTGCGCGAAATCGTCGAGGTGGCGCGCCAGCACCAACTGATCGTGTTCGCCGACGAGATCTACGACAAGACGCTGTTCGACGGCAACGTGCACACCAGCATCGCGTCGCTGGCAGACGACGTTTTGTTCGTGACCTACAACGGCCTCAGCAAAAACTACCGCTCGTGCGGCTACCGAGCCGGTTGGATGGTGGTGTCGGGTGAGAAGGCACATGCCCGCGACTACATCGAAGGCCTGAACATGCTGGCATCGATGCGCCTGTGCTCGAACACGCCGGGCCAGCTCGCTATCCAGACCGCGCTCGGCGGCTACCAGAGCATCAAGGACCTGGTCGCGCCGGGCGGTCGGTTGTGTCGCCAGCGTGACCTGGCGTACGAACTGCTGAGCCAGATCCCGGGCGTCAGCGTCGTCAAGCCGAAGGCCGCGCTGTACATGTTCCCGCGCCTCGATCCGAAGCTGTACCCGATCGAGGACGACCAGCAGTTCGCCTATGACCTGCTCGCCGCCGAGAAGGTGCTGATCGTTCAGGGAACCGGTTTCAACTGGCCCAATCCCGATCACTTCCGGCTGGTCTTCCTGCCTAACTGCGACGACCTCACCGAGGCGATCGGTCGCATCGCCCATTTCCTCGGCCAGTATCGCAAGCGCCACTCGCAGTGATCGATCTTCGCTTGGTGCTCGACCTGCTTCTTTTCTCGCAATCCATAAGCCCTACGGGGCGTACAAGATGAAACCGATACGAGTTGGCCTGCTGGGCATCGGCACCGTCGGCAGCGGCACGTTCAACGTGCTGCGCCGCAACCAGGAAGAAATCAAGCGGAGAGCCGGTCGCGGCATCAAGGTCACGATGGTGGCCGACCTCGACATGGCGCGGGCGAAATCCGTCGTCGGCGAGTCGGCTCGCGTGGTGGCCGACGCCCGCGAGGTGATCGCCAGCCCCGACATCGACATCGTCGTCGAATTGATCGGCGGCTACGGTATCGCGCGCACGCTGGTGCTCGAGGCGATCGCCGCCGGCAAGCACGTGGTCACCGCGAACAAAGCCTTGTTGGCGGTGCATGGCACCGAGATCTTCGCGGCAGCGCGCGAGAAGGGCGTTGTCGTCGCATTCGAGGCGGCGGTGGCCGGCGGCATCCCGATCATCAAGGCGTTGCGCGAAGGCCTGACGGCCAACCACATCCAGTGGATCGCCGGAATCATCAATGGCACCACCAATTTCATCCTGTCCGAGATGCGCTCGAAGGGACTCGATTTCGGCGTGGTGCTGAAGCAGGCACAGGAACTCGGCTACGCCGAAGCCGATCCGACCTTCGACATCGAGGGGGTCGACGCGGCGCACAAGGTCACGCTGATGAGCGCGATCGCGTTCGGCATCCCGGTGCAGTTCGATCGCGCTCATGTCGAAGGCATCACGAAGCTGCAGGCTGCCGACATCACTTACGCAGAACAGCTCGGCTACCGCATCAAGCTGCTGGGCATCACCAAGCGCACGGATGTGGGGATCGAGTTGCGCGTGCACCCGACGCTGGTGCCGACCAAGCGACTGATCGCCAATGTCGAGGGCGCAATGAACGCGGTGATGGTGCAGGGCGACGCCGTGGGCAGCACGCTGTACTACGGCAAGGGCGCAGGTGCGGAGCCGACAGCCTCGGCTGTCATCGCCGACCTGGTCGACATCACCCGGCTGCACACTGCCGACCCCCATCACCGCGTGCCCCACCTTGCTTTCCAGCACGATGCGCTGGTCGCGACGCCGATTCTCTCGATGGACGCCACGGTGACGGCGTACTACCTGCGCCTGCAGGTCACCGACGAAGCAGGCGTGCTGGCGCGCATCGCCGGCATCCTGGCCGAACACGGCATCTCGATCGACGCGCTGCTGCAGCGCCCGAACGACGGCAGCACCTCCGCGGCAGGCGCTGCGGCGCACACCGACGTGATCATCCTGACGCACGACACGGTCGAGGGCAAGATGAATCATGCAATCGCGCAGATGCAGGCGCTGCCGACCGTGCTGGCCCCGATCGTTCGCATCCGCAAGGAAGAGCTCAGTTGAACTACCTCAGCACCCGGGGCGACCGCACCCCACGCGGGTTTTCCGACATCCTGCTCGAAGGACTGGCGCCTGATGGTGGCCTGTACCTGCCCGAGTCGTATCCGACGATCGACGACGCGACTCTGACCCGCTGGCGCCACTTGAGCTACGCGGATCTCGCGTGCGAAATCCTGTCGCTGTACATCACCGACATCCCGCCGGACGACCTGCGCGCGCTGGTGCAAAGGACGTACACGCCTTCCATCTTCGGCACTCCCGAGATCACTCCCCTGAAGCCGCTGGACCGCGCTGCCAGCACGCCCGAAGGCGCCGATGTCTATCTGCAGGCGCTGTCCAACGGTCCGACGCTGGCCTTCAAGGACATGGCGATGCAGTTGCTCGGCAACCTGTTCGAGTACGAACTGGCGCGACGCGGCGAGACGCTGAATATTCTTGGCGCCACCTCGGGCGACACCGGCAGCGCGGCCGAATACGCGATGCGCGGCAAGCAGGGCGTCAACGTCTTCATGCTGAGCCCGAACGGCCGCATGAGCCCGTTCCAGCAGGCGCAGATGTTCAGCCTGCAGGATGCCAACATCCACAACATCGCGATCGACGGCGTGTTCGACGATTGCCAGGACATCGTCAAGGCGGTGTCGAACGACCTCGACTTCAAGCGCCGTCACCACATCGGCACCGTCAATTCGATCAACTGGGCGCGGCTGCTGGCGCAGGTCGTCTACTACTTCGCCGGTTATTTCCAGGCCACGAAATCGAATGATCAGCAGGTCAGCTTCGCGGTGCCGTCGGGCAATTTCGGCAACATCTGCGCCGGCCATGTGGCGCGGATGATGGGCCTGCCGATTCGCCATCTGGTGCTGGCAACGAACGAGAACAACGTGCTCGACGAGTTCTTCCGCACCGGCACCTACCGCGTGCGCGGCAGTGCCGAAACACACGAGACATCGAGCCCCTCGATGGACATCTCGAAGGCATCGAACTTCGAACGCTTCGTCTTCGATCTGCTGGGCCGCGACGCGGCGCGCACGAAGCAGTTGTTCAAGACCGAGGTCGAGCAGCACGGTTCGTTCACCGTGAGCGATGACGAATTCGCGAACACCGCGAGCTTCGGCTTCGTTTCGGGCACCAGCACGCACGCAGACCGTCTCGCCACCATCCGTGACACATACAAGCGCTTCGGCGTCGTGATCGATACGCACACCGCCGACGGCCTGAAGGTCGGCCGCGAGCACCTGGACTGGGGCATCCCGATGCTGGTGCTGGAAACCGCGCTGCCGGCCAAGTTCGCCGAGACGATCGTCGAGGCCATTGGCGTGCAGCCCGACCGGCCGGCCGCGATGCGCGGCATCGAGGAACTGCCCAAGCGTTTCGTCGTGATGCCGGTCGATACCCAGGCGGTCAAGACCTACCTCAGCGCGAACGTGTGACGACCCGCGGCACGAGGGCGACCGCCGCATGAAGGTCATCGGGTTCAGTGGCTACTCGGGCTCGGGCAAGACGACGCTGGTCGAGCAAGTGATCGCCCAAATGCGCGGGCGGGGATTGCGGGTCTCGGTCGTCAAGCATGCGCATCACGCGTTCGACATCGACCATGCGGGCAAGGACTCGTGGCGGCATCGTCAGGCGGGTGCTTACGAGGTTGTCGTCGCCTCGAACCGCCGGCTCGCACTGATTCGCGAGTACGAGGCGATGGCCACGCCCACGGTGCACGAGCTGATCGCCGAGCTGAGCCATTGCGACTGGGTGCTGGTCGAGGGTTTCAAGCGCGCCGAACTGCACAAGATCGAAGTGTGGAGGTCGGCAACCGGCAATCCGGTCCAGTATCCGCATGACCCGTTCATCATCGCGGTGTGCACCGACAGCAAACCCCTGCCGGTGCCGACCGACCTGCCCGTGCTCGACCTCAACGACGTGGTCGCAGTGGCAAACTTCCTGTTGACCGAATCGGCTCGCTATGAGTACCAACCACCCCACCTCGACTCCTCCGATCGGTAGCGCGTCAGCACCGGCAACGCGTGCACCGTTGCTGGGCCTTGACGAGGCACTGGGCCGGTTGACCCACGCGGTGCAGCCGCTGGGCCCTGCGCAGGCACAGCGGGTTTCCACCTTCGAGGCGCTCGGTCGTGTGCTGTGCGAGGAGGTGCGGGCGATGGTCGATGTGCCGCCGGCCGACAACACCTCGATGGACGGTTATGCCATGCGCTGCGCGGACGTGCCGGCGGCCGGCACCACGCTGCCGGTCAGCCAGCGCATCCCTGCCGGCTTCGCTGGCGCACCTCTCGTGGCTGGCACTGCCGCGCGCATCTTCACGGGAGCGCAGGTGCCGGCCGGCGCCGATGCGGTCGTGATGCAGGAGCAGTGCGTCGCGGTCAGTGACTCGACTGCCGGCGGCTCGGTCCGCATCGACGCCGTGCCCCGGCCCGGCCAGTGGATCCGCCGTCGCGGCGAGGACGTTCTTTCCGGTTCGGTCGTTCTGCCGAAAGGCACGCGCCTGACGCCTCAGGCTCTCGGGCTGGCTGCCTCCGTCGGTGCCGCAACGCTTTCGGTGTCGCGTCGCCCGCGGGTCGCGCTGTTCTCGACCGGCGACGAGCTGGTGATGCCGGGAGAGCCGCTGAAGCCTGGCGCGATCTACAACTCCAACCGGTTCACGCTGCGCGCGCTGGTGCAGGCACTGGGCTGCGAATGCACCGATTTCGGCATCGTGCCGGATCGTCTCGATGCCACGCGCGAGGCATTGCGACGTGCGGCGCAGGATCACGACCTGATCGTCACCAGCGGCGGCGTGTCGGTCGGCGAGGAAGATCACATCAAGCCTGCGGTCGAAGCCGAGGGTCGCGTCGACCTGTGGCAGATGGCGATCAAGCCGGGCAAGCCGCTGGCGTTCGGCCAGGTGCGGCGTGGCGATCCATCAATGACGGGCCATGCCTACTTCCTCGGACTGCCGGGCAACCCGGTGTCGAGCTTCATCACCTTCCTGCTGGTCGTGCGCCCGGTGCTGCTGCACCTGCAGGGCGTGGCGGATTGGCAGCCACGCGGCATGCCAGCGCGCGCCGATTTCGACTGGCCGAAGCCCGACAAGCGACGCGAGTTCCTGCGCGTGCGCCGCAACGAGGCGGGCGGACTCGACCTGTTCGCCAACCAGAGCTCGGGCGTGCTGACTTCGGCCGTCTGGGGCGACGGCGTGCTCGACAACCCGCCAAGCCAGGCCATTCGCGCCGGCGACGTGGTCAGCTACCTGGCTTTCTCGGAGCTGCTGTCATGAAAATTCAGGTGCGTTATTTCGCATCGATCCGCGAGGTGCTGGGCACCGGCGAATCGATTGATGTGGCACCGGACTCGACGGTCGGCGACGTCCGGGACCACTTGATCACCTCCAGCGCCGCCCACGCGGCGGCCCTGGCGCGCGGCCGGGCGCTGCGCAGTGCGTTGAACCAGGCACTGTGCGACGAGTCGACTGTGGTCACGGGCGACGCCGAGGTTGCGTTCTTCCCGCCGGTGACCGGCGGCTGAATGGGGGGCGAGGGCACGACATGAACGTCAGCATCCAGAACGCCGATTTCGACCTCAGCGCCGAGGTGGCGGCGTTGCGCGCTGCCGATCCCGGTGTTGGCGCGATCGCGACCTTCGTTGGTTGCGTGCGCGACCGCAACGACGGCAGCGGCGTCAGCACGATGGAGCTCGAGCACTACCCCGGCATGACCGAGAAGTCGATCGAATCGATGATCGAGGCGGCTCGCCAGCGCTTCGACATACGAGGCGTGCGCGTGATCCACCGCGTCGGTGTGCTGCAACCGAAGGACCAGATCGTGCTGGTGGCCGTGACCTCATCTCA
The DNA here is from genome assembly GCA_046154125.1 of Rhizobacter sp. Lineage (GTDB taxonomy): Bacteria > Pseudomonadota > Gammaproteobacteria > Burkholderiales > Burkholderiaceae_C > PBB1. Next base: position 8,688 of record JBJXEJ010000191.1, read on the forward strand.
CCGCGGGACCGCGTTCCAGGCCTGCGAATTCCTGATGGACTTCCTGAAGACGCAGGCACCGTTCTGGAAGAAGGAAACCACGCCCGAAGGCGCCCGTTGGGTCGACGCCCGGGTCAGCGACGACGAGGCCATGGCGCGCTGGCAGCAGGCCGTGCCAGGCCAGGTCTCGGACGCGCAACGATGAACCAGGGGTTGCCCTGGGCTCAGTTGCTGGCCATCGCTCTTGGGTCGGCGCTGGGCGGCGTGCTGCGCTGGACAGTACAGCTCTGGCTGAACGCGCGCTGGGCCGGGTTCCCCCTCGGCACGTTGATGGTCAACTGCGTCGGTGGTCTGCTGATCGGCATCGCCCTCGCGTGGTTTGCGCGCACGCCGAACGAGTTGATGCGCCTCTTGCTCGTGACCGGGTTCCTCGGGGGATTGACGACGTTCTCTGCGTTCACGGGCGAGTCACTGACGCTGCTGCAACGAGGTGATGTCGGTTGGGCGATGGTGCACACCCTGGCGCATGTGGTGGGCGCTCTGGCATGTTGCGCCTTGGGATTCAGGCTGCTGAAGACGCTGCTGGTATGACGCCGGCCGTGTACCAGCGGCCGCATTCCGCGAAGGTGAAATGAAGCCGCGGTCACCCTCGGTCGTCGTCGTGGGAGGTGGGCTCTTCGGTTGCTCGACAGCATTTCAGCTGGCCAAACGCGGCGTGCACACCACGCTGATCGAACCAGATGACTTTGGCGCACACGCCTCCGGCAACAACCCCGGCAACCTGAATCCGATACACGGGACACCACCAGCGCTGGTGCCGTTCGCCTTGCATGCGTTCGGCCTGCACTGCGCATGGGCCGAGGAATTGGCCGAACTCGGCTGTCGCGATCACGACCTCCGGGAAGTTCGTCGCATCGTGCTGGCTTTCGACGAATCGGAGCAGCAGGCACTGCAGCACGCGGCCCGTTCGTTTGGCGGTGTCGATGGTTTTTCAGCATCGCCTCTGGACGCCGAATCGTTGATTCGAATCGAGCCCAGATTGTCGAGAACGGTCTTGTCGGGGTTGTTGATCGAGGGGAATCGGTCGGTGAACAGCCGCGTCCTGAACCAGTCGCTCGCGAGCAGCGCAGCCGGATTCGGGGCCACGTTGATGCGCAGCCGCGTCGTGGATGTGAAAAGGCAGCGCGATCGCATCGTCGGCCTGCACACCCTGGGCGGCTTCGTGGCCTGCGATGCCGTTGTTTTCGCCACGGGCGCGTGGGTCGAGAAACCCGACGCCTGGCTGAATTTCGACTCTCGGGTGACTCCGCTCAAAGGCGAGATGCTGCGCCTGAAGCTTTCAGGTCCCGGTCTGGATCACGACTTCACCCGAGGGCTGATTTCGCTGTATCGACGTGGTGTGGATGAATGCTGGATCGGCGTGACCCAGGTGCCTGCGGGACACGACGAATCCCCCACGGAATCCGGCAGGAGACATCTCCTCGAAGCGGCTGCGGAGATCTTCCCCGCGATCAGACAGGCGAAGGTGCTGGAGCATTCGGCTTCCGTGCGCCCTCTGCGCCCATCCGGGTTGCCTCTGGTAGGGCGAGTCCCCGGCTGGGACAATGCCTACATTGCGAATGGCGGCGGAGGCAAAGGGGTCTTGCTGAGCGCCGGAGTGGGTCTGGCGATTGCGGAAATCGTCCTCACGGGCTCGACTGGATGTCCAGTCGAAGCATTTCAGCCTTAGACCGCGTCAGCAACACCGAACACCAGGGCTTCCCATGCGCCGTTTCTGCACATCGTGCGACAGGCCCCCCGAAAGGCCGTTTCAAACCTTCTGCAGTTGCGGAGGAATGATCGATGTCGAATACCGGATCGATCAGGTCACGCTGCACGATTCATCGAATCCGTACCTTCGCTTCGCCGATCTGCTTCCGGTCGAAAGTGCCCTGGATCGCCTGCCATCTGATGCTTGCTTCACGCCGACTCTGCATGCCCGGCGCCTCGGCAGGCATCTGGGTCTGGCGCATCTGTATTTGAAGAACGAGACCGTGCTGCCCACAGGAACGACGAAGGACCGGATGGCGGCGGTGTCGCTGGCCTATCTCTGGGAAAGTGGTGTACGCACTTTCTGTACGTCGTCGACCGGCAACAGCTCGACGTCCTACGCACTGGCGATACGGGCCTATCCGGACATGCGACTGTATGTCTTCACCGCGGAAAGCTTCCTCTCGCGCGTCATGCACGGCGATCATCCGCAAGTGATTCATTTCTGCATGCGCGGGGCCAGCTTCGTCGAAGCCTCGGAATTTTCCGCCGTCTACGCGAAACGACATGGACTGGTGGCGGAAGGAGGCTTCTTCAACCTGGGCCGCAGGGAAGGATTGAAGCTGGCCTTTCTGGAGGCGTGCGATCAGATCGAGCGGCCGATCGATTGGTATGTTCAGGCGGTCTCCAGCGCCATGGGCGTCTATGGCACCTACAAGGGAGCGTGTGAACTGCAACGGATGGGGCGACTGGAGCGACTGCCGAAGACCCTGTGCGTTCAGCAGGCCAGCTGCGCTCCGATGGCACAAGCGTTTTCGGACGGCGCATCCGGCATCCTGCCTCACCATGTCGTGCCGAAGCCCCAGGGCATTGCGCACGCGATCCTGAGAGGTGATCCATCGCGTGCCTACCCCTACATCCGTCGGATTGCCATCGAGAGCGGTGGCGACATCGTTTCGGTGAGCGAGGCCGAGATTCGGAATGCGCGCCAGCTGATCGAAGAACTGGAAGGGTTGTCCCCGTGTTTTTCAGCGTCGGCTGCGGTGGCCGGCCTGATCCAGAAGGTGCTCGGCGGCGCATTCCCGAAGGATGAAACCATCCTCGTCAACCTGACCGGATCAGATCGCCAGGATGTGGCGACTTCGCCCAACATCAGATGGATGCGACGACATGCCGACGACTGGTTGGAGGAGGTCGCCTAGCGCGCGCTACACGACGTCGAGCGCAGCGCTGCCGCTGCCATTTCAGACCGAATCGCTTTTCCGTTGGGCGTACGCGGAAAGTCAGACAGGATGAAAAACCGCTTCGGGCTGCCCCAGCCCAGATGCTTCTCGGCGTGCGCTGAAAGATCCGCCATGTCGACTCCACCGGGGCGTGAAATCACGGCCGCAGCGAGAATTTCGGTCGAGTGGCCCTCCTGCAAGACAAAGGCCACGGCGTCGGCGACCTGCGGGTGCAGCATCAGCGTGCCTTCGACGTACACAGGGCTTATCTTGTACCCGGCCAGATTGATCATCTCGTCGATGCGACCCTCGATGAATATCAAGCCGTCCTCAGCAACACGTCCGTGATCACCGGTGCAGAACCAGCCGTTGCGGAATTTCCTGGCGCTTTCCAGGGCATCCCCGTGATAGCCGGTGGCACCCCGATCGACGCGCACGCGTATCTCGCCTGATTCGCCACGGGGCAGGGTTGTTCCGTCCGGGCCCAGAACCTCGACCGTGACCCAGGGCAGGAGATGACCGCCGCTGCGCGGCCAGCGCCGCAGCGTTTCCGGGTCGGCCATAGACACCGGCCCCAGTTCCGTCAAGCCGTAGGTCACGAAGATGTGGGGCGTGAACCGGATGCGCAGCGACTCAAGGAGTGCTTCCGATGCGAGGCTGCCGACCGGTCGGAGGTGTTCCAAGGCAGGAAAAGCGATCCGCGGTTCGGGCAGCAGATCGAGCATCTGCGTGATGGCCCATTGCGACAGGAAGGCATGCGTGACGGCGTGCTCCTTCAGTGCATGGATGCGATCCTCGGGTCGCGACGACGTCGGAAACACGATCGTGCCGCCCAGAGACAGCACGCCGAAACACACCGCGATGGCCATGGTGAAGTTGATGTCGGACGGCATCACCCTGGATGTTCGGTCGCAGTTGCAGCCAAACAGGGTTCGCTCCACTCTGTCGGTGAGGTGGCCGTGGGTGAGCCGGTCTCCCTTGGGTATCCCGGTGGTGCCCGAGGTCAAGCTGATCCGGAACGGCGTCGCGGGCGTTGGCGTCATGTCGGTGAAGCCCGCCTCCTTCGGTACGGTCACTCGCGAGGCAACCCCCAGTCGGATGTCCTTCAGCCCCCTGATGCCGTGCTGTCCGTCCAGCGAAATCACCGCACAGACACCGAACTTGGCGACGATTCGTTCGCGTGTTGGCAGCGGAAATTCCGGATGCACCGGAACCGACACCGCCCCCAGCCTGGCCAGCGCCAGCAGCACCACGCAGTGCAGGGGCGACTGTCCCATGGACAAGCCGACCACGTCTCCAGCGCGCAAGCCATGGCCTCGCAGCGTGCCCGTGACCTCGTGCAGCAGTGCGAGGAATTCGCCGTAATTCAGACCACCGTCGCCCGACAGGAACGCCGTCGCTGCCGGGCAGGCCCTGGCAGTCTTCTCTATCTCGTCGATGACGCTCATGCACTTCCCATGAAAACCGAGATGCTCGGGTCCGGTTCGCCGAGTCTATCGAGGTGTCCGCAGCCGTCCGCGCCTGCCTGGGGAACAGGCGCAGGCGGAATAATCAGACGGAGGCAGCCCATGCGAAAGGCGCCCTGTGCCCGAGGCGATCCCGTTCGCGTAAGGCGAATCGCTGGTCCGGTACGCATCCAACGTCAGCTCTTGAGGCAAATTGCTCGTGACCTATTGCGCCGCCTGGAAGAACAAGGGATCGATCTACCTGCTGGCTGACATGGTGGCGGCCGTGTCGATTCCGCCGAACCGACGGCAGATCAGCCTGGGTGAGCTGCTCACCACGGTTCGCGGTGAGCCGGTCGAAGAGGCGACACTGAAATTGCACTGCATTGCGCCCGGCACGGTGGTCGCCTGCACCGGCGACAGCGAGCAGGCGGTGCAGATCATCGAGTTCCTGAGAGGTGAACAGGGTGGCTCGGCCAGCAACGTCGAACTGCTTTCCATGCTGGAGAGGCAGATCGTTCCCTTCCGCGCCGACAGTGCTGTCTCGCTGCTTGTCGCATCGTCCGGCAGCGGACGCACCGCCGAGTTGCTGCGCTGGACGGCGGCGAAAGGTCTCGACCAAAGCGGATCGGACTTCTTCGAGATCGGCAGCGATACGCCGTATCACGAGGCACTTTCCCCTGAACTGCGGTCCATCCTGGCATCGGGCGATCTGACGCCAGATCGTGTTCTCCCCGTCCTCACCGCGATCGTGCAGTCGTGCGGAGCGCACGACTGCAAGATCGACATGAATGTCGAGGGACTGGTCTTCGGTTTGCGTACAGAAGGCGGCGTCGTCGACTGGCAGGATGACACGCTGGTGGTGCTGTACGACCAGACCTTCGCCGCCAGCACGCATGTCGCGGTCATCGCGAGCGAGCACGGGCTGGTCGTGCACTCGTCGGAAAGCAATGCGGTCCGCCTGTTTTCGCCGGTCGCGCCCATGCGTCCTGGATCACCGGGCAAGGCCTCGTGGTTGCGCGAGATCCAGACACGACTCGCGTCGGACCGCTTTCGCCACCGGGTGTTCATCAGCACCTCGGACAAGATCGTCACGTTGATCATCCGCAACGATATCGAGCGGGAGAGCCGTTACCTTCGACTGAAAGCCAGGGGAAATGGCCAGTTCGACCTGGCGCTCAGTCCCGAATTGACAGCGTTGCTGCAGCGCCCGTTGCACGATCGCAACCAGGGTGCCATCCCGCTTCAGCTCAGCGTCCGGGAGGACTGATCCGCGCAGCCCGCTTTCAGTTTGAGGGCCGGGATCACGTCGGGCGAACCGAGCTGATGACGACCGTGGTCACCGCCGCCGCCAGCAGCCAGGCGCCGACCCGCCTCAGCAGGGTGGTGTCGATCGCCCGGGGACCGGTCGTCTGGCCTTGCTTGAAGCCGACGACGAACGCGTGCGCAGGCAAGGCGATCAGCGCGAGCATGCCGACCACCAGCCAGACACTGCTCGATGAGCTCGTGTCGGAAAACAGGGGCCACAGCAGGGGCCAGGCAGCGGCGGAGAAGGCGCCGGCCAGTGCGGCAGATACAGGGGTCGCAGTCACTTTGATGTTCATGGACGCAGTCTCGCCCGATTTGCAGGGCAGCGATCGGTCCGGCGCCAGAAAACCAAAGATGCTCGGTGGCTTGATCTCGATCAAGCGACGCCAGCAGGTATGCCTTGAAATGCGTTGGTATCCCCTCAGATTGCAGGGAATAGGAGGACATTCCCATGCGTCTCGACAAGCTCACGACCACGTTCCAGGAGGCCCTGGCCGATGCCCAGAGCCTCGCCAATGGCCGCGACAACCCTTACATGGAGCCGGGCCACGTGCTCTCGGCGATGCTGGCGCAGGCCGACGGACCGAAGGCCCTGCTGGCTCGTGCCGGCGTCAACACCGCCAAGCTGCAATCGGCCTTAGACGCCGAGTTGAAGAAGCTGCCGCAGGTGCAGGGCGGCGAACAGGTGCAGCCCAGCCGCGAGCTCGGAGCGTTGCTGCAAGCCGCGGAGAAGGAAGCCACCAAGCGCGGTGACCAGTTCATCGCCAGCGAGATGTTCCTGCTGGCGGTTGCCGACAGCAAGTCGGCCATCGGTCCGCTGGCCAAGGAACACGGCCTGACGCGCAAGTCGCTCGAGTCCGCGATCGATGCGGTGCGCGGTGGCCAGAAGATGGACAGCGCCGAGGGCGAAGGCCAGCGCGAGGCGCTCAAGAAGTACACGATCGACCTGACCGAGCGGGCCCGCCAGGGCAAGCTCGACCCGGTGATAGGCCGTGACGACGAGATCCGTCGGGCCATCCAGGTGCTGCAGCGGCGCACCAAGAACAACCCGGTGCTGATCGGCGAGCCGGGCGTCGGCAAGACCGCCATCGTCGAGGGCCTGGCGCAGCGCATCGTGGCCGGCGAGGTGCCGGATTCGCTGAAGAACAAGCGGGTGCTGGTGCTCGACATGGCACTGTTGCTGGCCGGTGCCAAGTTCCGCGGCGAGTTCGAGGAGCGCCTGAAGAGCGTGCTGAAGGAGGTCGCCCAGGACGAGGGCCAGACCATCGTTTTCATCGACGAGATCCACACCATGGTCGGCGCCGGCAAGGCCGAGGGCGCCATCGACGCCGGCAACATGCTCAAGCCGGCGCTGGCGCGCGGCGAGTTGCATTGCATCGGCGCCACCACGCTCAACGAATACCGCAAGTACGTCGAGAAGGACGCCGCACTCGAGCGCCGCTTCCAGAAGATCCTGGTCGGCGAGCCGACGGTCGAGGCGACCATCGCCATCCTGCGCGGGTTGCAAGAGAAGTACGAGGTTCACCATGGCGTGGAGATCACCGACCCGGCCATCGTCGCGGCGGCCGAGCTGAGCCACCGCTACATCACCGACCGCTTCCTGCCCGACAAGGCCATCGACCTGATCGACGAGGCTGCGGCCAAGGTCAAGATCGAGATCGACTCGAAGCCTGAGGTGATGGACAAGCTCGACCGGCGCCTGATCCAGTTGCAGATCGAGCGCGAAGCCGTGCGCCGCGAGAAGGACGAGGGCTCGATCAAGCGCTTCGGTCTGATCGAGGAAGAGATCACCAAGCTGCAGCGCGAGGCTTCCGACCTCGACGAGATCTGGAAGGCCGAGAAGGCCGCCGCGCAGGGTTCGGCGCAGCTGATGGAAAGCATCGACCGCATGCGCACCCAGATCGAGGAGCTCAAGCGCAAGGGCGACTTCAACAAGCTGGCCGAACTGCAGTACGACAAGCTGCCAGCCCTGGAGAAGAAGCTCAAGGACGCGCAGGCCAAGGAACTCAAGGGCGGTGCCGGCGGCAAGGCCCAGTTGCTGCGCACCATGGTAGGCGCCGAGGAGATCGCCGAGGTGGTCGCGCGGGCCACCGGCATCCCGGTGTCCAAGCTGATGCAGGGCGAGCGCGAGAAGCTGCTGCAGATGGAGGCGCGCCTGCACGAGCGGGTGATCGGCCAGGACGAGGCCATCACGGCGGTGGCCAACGCGATCCGGCGTTCACGCTCGGGGCTGAGCGATCCGAACCGGCCGACCGGCTCGTTCATGTTCCTCGGCCCGACCGGCGTCGGCAAGACCGAGTTGTGCAAGGCACTGGCCGGGTTCCTGTTCGACAGCGAGGAGCACCTGATTCGCATCGACATGAGCGAGTACATGGAGAAGCACTCGGTGAGCCGCCTGATCGGCGCGCCGCCGGGCTATGTGGGTTACGACGAGGGCGGCTACCTCACCGAGGCGGTGCGCCGCAACCCGTACAGCGTGCTGCTGCTCGACGAGGTCGAAAAGGCGCACCCGGACGTGTTCAACGTGCTGCTGCAGGTGCTCGACGACGGCCGGTTGACCGACGGGCAGGGTCGCACCGTCGACTTCAAGAACTGCGTGATCGTGATGACCAGCAACCTGGGTTCACACCAGATCATGCAGATGGCCGGCCAGGACAGCGAGCTGATCCGCGAGGCGGTGTGGGTCGAGGTGAAGCAGCATTTCCGGCCCGAGTTCCTGAATCGCATCGACGAGGTCGTGGTGTTCCACGCACTCGATCACGCCAACATCGCGGCCATTGCGAAAATCCAGCTCAAGGTGCTGGAGACCCGTCTCGAGAAGATGGACATGAAGCTCGAAGTGTCGGAGCAGGCTCTGGCCGAACTGGCCAAGGCGGGCTTCGATCCGGTGTTCGGCGCGCGGCCATTGAAGCGCGCCATCCAGCAGCGCATCGAGAATCCGGTCGCGAAGCTGATCCTCGAGGGCAAGTTCGGCCCGAAGGATGTGATTCCGGTGGGGGTCGAAGACGGCGAATTCGTGTTCGACCGCGTGGTTCACTGACGAATCAGGGCGGCTCAGCGGTCCAGCAAAGGATCCAGCCGCTCGATCTGCAGCCGGGCGAGCGTCAGGTTGGCGTTCGTCCGGTCCAGAACGGTCACCAGCGCCATGCCGCTGTGCTTGGCGACCGAGCGCAGCAGCAGGTGGTGCGAGCCCAGCGTGATGGCGGCATCAGGCAGCGTGTGCCCGAGGCCAAGCGAGCGGCTGGCAGTGCCCATTGCCGACAACAAGGCTCGGCCGTGGCGCGCCAGTTCCTCGGGAGGCGCGCCGGCGCCACCGTGGGCCACCGGCAGGCCCGACCCGATGTCGAACACGCAGCAGCCGACCACGCCGTTGAGCTCGCAGACCTGATGCACATAGACCTCTAGCACCTCGTCCTGCATCGGCACCGGCCGTGTCATGACGTCGGGCATCGGTCGCAGCGGAAGCATGTTGGTGGGCGCGAAACCGGACGGATCGACGGGGGTTGCCGGTGGCCGGTATCCGGCGTCGCTCTGCGCACCGACCCGCGCCGCCGCGTGGTTCGAAGTCGGCGCCGAGCTGATGCCGACAGTCGCTCCCTGGCTTCTGGCCGGGGCCGCTGGTGCGGACATCGGGGCGACGGAGCCGCGCAGGCGGCTCCAGGTGCCGTTGATGAAATTCCATGCGTCGGCCGGCCGAGTGACCACCGGCGTGGTGCGCAGAATGATCGATGTGCCACGCACCATGTTCTGGCCGTTCGTCGTCAGCGTCGTGGTGTTGACCAGCGGCAGCAGCAGCAGGTTGCGGTTCAGCCACGGGCTGCGAATGACTTCCTCGTGCCAGGGCCGCAGGGTGGCGTGGATGTTCTCGGCGGGCACCGCGCCCACCATCATCACGCCGAGCTGGCTGTACGCCAGCAAGGTGCGCGCGACCGCGTGACGCGACACGGCGTCGGTGGTGTCGTCGATGTCCGTCGAGTAGATGCGCAGCACCTCCTGCGGGGTCACGGGTACCTCGACGAATTCGATCGTGGCGACCGGAGCCCCGCCTCCCTGCCGGCGCAGCACCAGCTTCTGGACCGCACGATTGCTGGCCGCCGCGATGCCACGCAACAACTGGCGTGACGAGCGTGTGGCGAGGTCGTGCACTGCGATGAACTCCGGGTGCAGGTGCTCGAACTGCTGTTGCAGCGCCTCGCCGGGCGCGCACGCGACGAACAGCTCCCGCACGCCGTTGCCGACAGGGCGGCCGATTTCCTGCCGATGTGCGGTGCGCTCATCGCCTTCGCGATCCATGATCTGGGTGGCCAGTGCGGTCAGGGCACGGGTTGATTCCCACCCGTCGTTGTCGACCGTCGGCGACGCCGGGCGTTCAAGGTAGGGACTGCCGGTGCGGCTGGTGTAGTTGCTCATGGGGCCCTCGTCGCGGTTTCTTGTGGTCGGCGGCGTTGCCGGAGGCGATGCGCCGAATCCCGACGCGTACATGGCTCATGCTGGCACTTTGGATCGCGCTGCACCATCCCTACGACAACGCACCTGCGTGCGGCATGCAGCGCAGGGCGGCGTGGCGTGGCGGATGAACGTCGATCGATAGAATCGTGCGATGACTCCAGCTCCTCGCCCGGTTCCCCATCGTCATGCCGCAGATTGATCCTGTCCGAGCGGAACTGCCGGTGGTGATCATCGGTGCCGGGCTGGCCGGATTGACCGTGGCGTTGCATCTGGCGACCGATCACCGTGTGATCGTTCTGGCCAAGCGCGGCCTCGACGAAGGCGCCACCGCCTGGGCGCAGGGCGGCATCGTTGGTGTGCTGGGCGACGACGACAGCATCGATTCGCATGTGCGCGACACCCAGGATGCTGGTGCCGGGCTGGTCGACGAGCACACTGCGCGCTTCATCGCCCAGCACAGCGCCGAGGCGATCAGCTGGCTGGTGGATCGCGGCGTGCCGTTTTCGGCGGACCCTGCGGGTCCGCTCGGCCTGCATCTGACCCGTGAAGGCGGCCACGCGGTGCGTCGCATCGCCCACGCAGCCGATGCCACCGGCAAGGCGATCCACGACGTGCTGCTCGACGAAGTGAAGCGCCACCCCAACATCGACATGCGCGAGCGCTGGATGGCGGTCGACGTGATCACCTCGCGTCAGCTCAGGCGCGACGAACAGCCCCGCTGCTATGGTGTCTATGCCCTCGACATCGACCACCAGCGCGTCGAGACGCTGCCGGCGCGCGCGGTGGTGCTGGCCACCGGCGGTGTCGGCAAGGTCTACCGCTACACCAGCAACCCCGACACCGCCACAGGGGACGGTATCGCCATGGCATGGCGCGCAGGCTGCCGTATCGGGAACATGGAGTTCATCCAGTTTCACCCGACCTGTCTGTACCACCCGCAGGAACGCAGCTTCCTGATCACCGAGGCGCTTCGCGGCGAGGGAGGGCACCTCAAGCTGCCCGACGGTACGCGCTTCATGGCAGCCCACGACGAGCGCATGGAGCTGGCGCCACGCGACATCGTGGCCCGCGCCATCGATTTCGAGATGAAGAGGCACGGCCTGGATCATGTGTGGCTCGATGCCACTCACCTGGGCGAGGCGTTCCTGAAGGAGCATTTTCCGACGATCCACGCGCGCTGTCTGGCGCTCGGCATCGACATTGCCCGCCAGCCGATTCCGGTGGTGCCGGCTGCGCACTACACCTGCGGCGGAGTCGTGACCGACCTGCACGGCTGCACCGACCTGCCCGGTCTCTATGCGGTCGGCGAGACCACCTACACCGGGCTGCATGGCGCCAACCGGCTGGCCAGCAACTCGCTGCTCGAATGCGTGGTGCTGGGCCGCACCTGCGCGATGGACATCCACGCACGGGGCGCCAGCGTCGATCCGCAACTTCCGGCCTGGGATGAAAGCCAGGTCGAGAACGCCGACGAACAGGTCGTCATCGCGCACAACTGGGACGAGTTGCGCTTGCTGATGTGGAACTACGTCGGCATCGTGCGGACGACCAAGCGCCTCGAGCGTGCACTGCACCGCATCAAGCTTTTGCGCAGCGAGATCGACGACTACTACGGCAGCTTCCGCGTCAACCGTGACCTGCTCGAACTGCGCAACCTGGTCGATTGCGCCGAGTTGATCGTTCGGTCGGCGTTGATGCGGCACGAGAGCCGCGGCCTGCATTTCAGCCGCGACTTCCCGCAGGCGTTGCCGGTCAGCTTCCCGACCGTGCTGATGCGCCGAACCCGCGTCGGCAGGAAGCCCAAGACGCACCGACTGAGCGTCTGAGGCGGGCATGGCTCAGCGCCTCGCTCGCATGGCCACCTTGGCCTGCACGAACGGGAATGCGAATTCGACGGCTTCGGTGATGGCAGCCTCGTTCTCGGCTCGCTCCCGCTCGGTCAGGTAAAAAGAGAAATCGACATCGTGGCGGATGTAGCGCGGCGGCAGCCGATTCAGCGCCACGCAGGCAACGTCAGCCAGGATGTGCGGGTCGCTGAGGTGGCTGAAGCGGGACGACGCGGCGAGCACGGCATCGAACACCGAACGCTCGTGGTGGTTGTGGATCGAATCGAACACGGTGCTCATGGCAGTCTCCGCTCCCCTGTGGAGCTGAGCCTGCAGTTTCCGGCCGGTGGCGTCGAGGTGAGCGCCGGAATAGAACCCGAACTGCGGTCCAGATGGTCAGCCAGGCCCGCAGCACAGACCGGTCACAGGGGCGACAGAACCCGCATGGAGTAGTCGGTCGCCCGGACATCCTTGGTCAGCCCGCCGATCGATATGCGGTCGACGCCGGTGGCCGCGATCTCGCGCACCTGGTCGAGTCGCACACCGCCGGACACCTCGAGCAGGGCGCGTCCGGCGTTCAGCGAGACCGCCTCGCGCATGCGGGCCATATCGAAGTTGTCGAGCAACACACTGAGCGCGCCCGACGTCAACGCCTCGCTCAACTGCGAGAGCGTTTCGACCTCGATCTGAACGTCGACGCCCGCGTTCAGCGCCGCGGCGTTGCGCAACACCGCAGGGATGCCGCCGGCTGCAGCGATGTGGTTTTCCTTGATCAGGATGCCGTGCCACAGTGCGAGCCGCTGATTGTGGCCACCGCCGGTGCGCACCGCGTACTTCTGCGCCTGGCGCAGGCCGGGCAATGTCTTGCGGGTGTCGAGGATCAAGCACCCGCGGGGGTTCGGCGATGCGCCGGCGATCGCGTCGACATGGCGACGAGTCAGGGTCGCCGTGGCCGACAGCAGTTGCAGGAAATTGAGGGCAGGGCGCTCGGCCGACAGCAGCGCACGGGCGTTGGCTGCGATGTCGCAGACCCGCGTATCGGGCGCCATCAGCTCGCCCTCGGAGACGTGCCAGTCGATGCGTGCCGTGGGATCGAGCGCGGAAAAGCACGCATCAAACCAGTCGCGCCCGCACAGCACCGCCGCTTCTCGCACCAGCACCCGGGCGGCGACCCGCTGGCCTGCCGGCACCAGCTCGGCCGTCCAGTCGCGCCGGCCGATGTCCTCCATCAGCGCATCGCGGACGTTGCGCGCGCGAGCGGCCTTCAGGTCTTCGTTGATCTCGAACATGGATGCGCTCAGGCCGCGCCGATGTGCGGCACGAACCCGGGCTTCTGCGTCGAGGTCGGATGCGCCTTGACGAAATCGAGCATGCGGTCGATGCAACCGAGCGCCTGGGTTCGGATCGGTTCGGCAACCTGGATCTCACCTTGACCCGCTTCCAGGCAGTCGACCACGCCCTGCAGCGCGTTCATCGCCATCCACGGGCAGTGCGCGCAGCTCTTGCACGTCGCGCTGTCGCCGGCGGTCGGGGCCTCGAGCAGCGTCTTGGTTGGTGCCAGCTGTCGCATGCGGTGCATCAGACCGTTGTCGGTGGCGATGATGAAGGTCTGCGCGTCCATCGTTGTCACTGCGTTCAGCAATTGCGTGGTCGAACCGACGACGTCGGCCAGCTGGACCACCGATTCGGGCGACTCGGGATGGACCAGCACCTTCGCGTCGGGATGCTGCTGCTTGAGCAGCGCCAACTCGAGGCCCTTGAACTCGTCGTGCACGATGCACTCGCCACTCCACATCAGCATGTCTGCGCCGGTCTGCTGCTGGATGTACCGACCCAGGTGACGGTCGGGCGCCCACAGCACCTTGCGGCCCTGATCCTTCAGGTGCTGGACGATCGACAGTGCACAGGAGCTGGTCACCATCCAGTCCGCCCTGGCCTTCACCGCTGCGCTGGTGTTGGCGTAGACCACGACCGTCCGGTCCGGGTGTGCGTCGCAGAACTGTGCGAACGCATCCGGCGGGCAACCGAGGTCGAGCGAACAGGTGGCATCCAGATCGGGCATCAGCACCCGTTTGCCAGGGCTCAGGATCTTGGCGCTTTCGCCCATGAAGCGCACGCCGGCCACCACCAGCGTGCGGCTCGGGTGGTCGCGGCCGAATCGCGCCATTTCCAGCGAATCGGCGACGCAGCCCCCCGTCTCGAGCGCCAGGTCCTGCAGATCGCCGTCGACGTAGTAGTGCGCAACCAGCACCGCATCGTGCTGCTTCAGCAGCGCAGCGGCCCGCGCCTTCAGCGAAGCACGTTCAGGCACTGTCAGCGTCGCTGGCACCTTGGCCCAGGCCTGCGCGGTGCAGCTTGCGCCGCGTGCATCCTGGCGCGTGTAGTCGAACAAGACCTGGGTCATGGGCATTTCGTCGGGACAGATGCGGATGCGACCGACCGTCAGATCTTCTTCTTGACCTGCGGACCGGCGAGCGACCGTTCGAGCGTGGCCGCATCGCGTTCGTCGACGGGAACCGCCTTGTAATCGTCCGGCCCCACCTTTTCAGAGCGCAGGTAGCCGAGCTTGGTGATCACCGGCTCCTTCGGCCACTCGCCAGATAGTGCGGCGAACTCCAGGAAATGCAGGTGCCCGCCAACGATGTACAGGATCGTCGAGACCTCGGCCGAAACGCCTTCGACCTGGACGTCGACGTCTCCGAACACCATTTCGGTCGGGCTGACACGGGGAACCGATTGCGGCATCGAAAAATCGATGTACGAGCCGACGCCGGTGTGCGTCCGTGCCGACACCTTGGCGTGTGCGATCTGCGAACGCAGGGCAGCCAGAACCGGTTGCGGGCCCTGCAGGGCGGCTTCGAGCACCTGCTGCTCGAATGGGGTGAGGGGTTGCATGGGATTCCTTGCTGAATACGGACGAGCGGATCGCGTCGCGGCCAGCATTATGGTTCGGGGTCGGAAAGGCCGTTCGGTGCTTCTGGCGATCAACCCAGGAATCGGCTTGGTGGCATCCCGACCGTGCGACGGACCATCGCGCTGAAGGCGCTGGCGCTGGCGTAGCCGAGTTCGGCCGCGATCGTGCCCATCGGCAACTTGCGGGCTGCCATCGACAGGGCACGAGCCAGCAGCACCTGCTGGCGCCATTGCACGAACGTGGAGTCCAGCTCGGATCGGAACAACCGCGCGAAGGTCCGTGCGCTGGCGCCGGCGTGTCGCGCAACCTCGTCGAGGGTGGTCCAGCGCGCCGGATCCTCGAGCACGATCTCGCACAGCGCACGCAGCCGCTTGTCCGTCGGCAGATCGACGCCCAGACGCACCGGGCGCGCATGGGCCAGCTCGTCGAGCACCAGCTGCCCGATGCTGCGCTCTCGCTCTGTGGGCGCCTCGCTGCCTTGTCCGAGCGGCAGGTGCCGGACCAGCTCACGCAGCAGGCTCGACACCTCCAGCACCCGGCACTGATGCCAGGTTCCGGTCGCATCGCGGGTGCGCAGCGGACCGGTCTGGTCGGCGTCCTGATGGACGTAGAGGGTGTGCAGGTCGGCGTCCTCGACGACCGTCACGACGTGCTCGACACCGGGCGGAATCCAGAGCGCTCGCTGCGGCGGCACGAGGTAGGTGCTGTTCCCGGCCGTCATGCGGATCACGCCCTTGCTCGACAACGCGACCTGCGCCCACGGGTGGGCGTGCGGTTCCACCCGGGTGTCCGCAGCCAGGTGACGCAGCTTGGCCCGCAACGGTCGCTGCGCGGTCGGTGCGTACACCTGCGGGTCGATCGGCGGCACGCTGGTGCGGTGTTGTCGACGCGGCTCGGGCCGGTGGAGGGCGGGGGATCGCTTCATGTGCAGGGCCTTTCGGAAGCAACGGAGGAGCTTGTCCGTTTCGCGATAGTCATTGTCTGACTATCGTCATCAGGACGCAGCCGGCGCCACTACATTGACCCGGCACGTCCGCGTCCCCAGCGGCTGAACCGAATCCTGTCGATGAGCCTGTCCACCGTACCCACCACCACCGCCGACGCCGGCAGCGCTGTCCCGCTGCGCAAAGACGCGCGGACGATCGCGCTGGTCGGTCTCGCGCACGGAACGTCGCACTTCTTCCACCTGCTGCTGCCGCCGCTGTTCCCGCTGTTCATCCGCGACTTCGGATTCAGCTATGCAGAACTGGGTCTCCTGGTGACACTCTTTTTCGCGATCTCGGGCATCGGCCAGGCGCTGGCCGGATTTGTCGTCGATCGCATCGGCGCCCGACCCGTCCTGTTCGCGGCGCTGACGTGCTTTGCACTGGCCGGTGTCGCGGTATCGTTGTCCACCGGCTACCGAGGGCTGATGCTCGGGGCCGCACTGGCCGGGCTGGGCAACTGCCCTTTCCATCCGGCCGACTTCACGATCCTGAATCGCCGCGTTTCCGCGCCCAGACTCGGACATGCGTTCAGCGTCCACGGCCTGACGGGCAACCTGGGCTGGGCTGCAGCGCCGCTGTTCCTGACCGGACTGACGGCCGCGTTCGGCTCGTGGCGGCTGGCCAGCGTCAGCGCTTCGGTGTTCGCACTGGCGGTGATGGCCGTGCTGTGGCGCCACCGTGACGCGATCGACGACCGACAGGGTTGCGTGGTGCCCGTGCCGACCTCGGGCAGGGCCGTTTCTGGCGCTGCGCTCGACGTCGTCGAACACCCGATGGCCTTCATGCGGTCACCCTCGGTCTGGCTTTGTTTCTCGTTCTTCTTCTGGTCGACGTCCGCGCTCAGCGCGATTCAGAGTTTCTCCAGCCCGGCTCTGCAGCAGCTGGTCGGCCTGCCGTTGTCGGTGACGTCCTTGGTGGTCACTGGCTACATGCTGTTCGGCGCAGTGGGGATCGTCATCGGCGGCTTTCTCGCAGCGCAGAGCGACCGGCTGGAAAAGATCATCGCCATCTGCCTGCTGCTTTCAGCGGCGATGCTGGTGCTGGTCGGTACCGGCATGGTTCCTGGCGTCATGGCGGCGTTGCTGACGGCCGTGGCCGGTTTCGGCACGGGGCTGGCGGGACCGTCGCGAGACATGCTGATCAAGAAGGCCGCGCCGCCCGGAGCAACCGGCCGGGTCTACGGCATGGTGTATTCGGGTCTGGACCTCGGCTTCGCGCTGGCCGCCCCGGTGTTCGGCGCGATGCTCGACCGGGGCTGGCCCGCTGGCGTCTTCTACGGATCGGCGCTGACGCTGACGGTGGGCGTGGCTTCGGCAGCCGCTGTGGGGCTGGGCATCAGGCGCCAGCGCGTGGTGCCAGCCACGCCTGCGGCGACGCTCGGGACCTGACCGACCGATACGCCGACGGTGTGCCGGCATCGTCGCGGGTTGCATCGGCATGGCACAGTGTCGACCCTGGTTCATTCGACATCCAACCATGAGCAACACCGCCATCTCCGACCCATCGAGCACCAGCACCTGCGACCTGTGTGACGTGCACAAGAACGACAGCTCCGGCTTGTTCCGGGTGCTGCCGCCTGTCTTCACGAACTACGGCAAGCGCGTCCGCTTTGCCGGTCCGATCAGCACCGTCAAGTGCTTCGAGGACAACACGGCGGTGAAGGCCGCGCTCGAGGAGCCTGGCCTGGGGCGTGTACTGGTGGTCGACGGCGGCGGGTCGCTGCGGCGCGCGCTGTTGGGCGGCAACATCGCTGCGTCGGCCGCGAAGAACGGCTGGGCCGGGGTCGTCATCGACGGCTGCGCGCGCGACAGTGCCGAACTGGCCGAAGCGGATGTCGGCATCCGCGCCCTCGCTCTGGTTCCGCTGCCTACCGATCGCCGTAACCAGGGCCTGCGCGACGGCGTGCTGCTGATCCAGGGTGTCACCGTGCGCCCCGGTGAGTGGCTGGTGGCCGATGAGGATGGCATCATCGTGATGGCAACGTCCCCTTGAATGAACAGGAGACTCGAGTTGACCACGGCTTCCAAGACATTGAGAGAGATCGTCGGCTTGGGTCAGGAGCCCTGTCAGTTGCAAGGCTCGGCACTGATCATGATCGATCTGCAGAACACCTATCGAAAAGGCGTGATGCAACTCAGCGGAGTGGAGCAAGCCCTTGCCGAAGCTGAGAAATTGCTCGAAATGGCGCGCGACCTGAAGCTGCCGATATTCCACATCCGACACGATGGCGGCGTGGGTTCGCCGTACGACGTGGCCTCCGAGATCGGCGCCATCTCCGACGAAGTCGCGCCCATCGCGGGCGAGCCGGTGATCACGAAGAACTATCCCAACTCCTTCGTGCAGACCGACCTCGATGCGCGACTGAAGGCGATCGGCATCCAGAAGATCGTGTTGGCGGGTTTCATGACACACATGTGCATCAATTCGACCGCGCACGGTGGCTTTAACCTGGGCTATGCGGCAACCGTCGTGGCCAGCGCCACCGCGACCCGTGCGCTGCAAGGCGCCAACGGCCAGGTGCTGACGGCACAGCAGGTCCATGACGCAGCGCTCGCATCGACACGCGACCTGTACGCTGCCATCGTCGACCGGGTGTCCGACCTGCGGGTCTGAGCCGGCGCCTGGTCGGTGCCGGTCAGCCCTGGACCTGCTCGCCCGGCAGGAAGTAGTGACCGCCGGCCACGTGGTGCAGGGTGCGCAGCTCGTCGTGGCCGGTGAAGTCCCAGCGGCCGCCCGCAAACACCCGGTCATCGGCCCAGGCGGCCACCACTTCGCCCAGGAACAGGTCGTAAGTGGCTTCGGTGTGCGGCTCGCGCAGAACGAGGCATTCGAGCCAGGCCACACAGCCCTCGACCAGCGGAGCCGACACCTGGGAGGCGGCCGCGTAGACCAGCCCGGTCAGTGTGGCGGCCTTGTCGACATCGCGTCCGCTGCAGCTGCCGACTGCGGTGGTCAGCGCGGCCTGGGCGTGGCACGGCACGCTGAGCGTGAACTGTCCCGAGGCCTCGATCAAACCCCGGGTGTGGGTGTTGCGGTCGATCACCACGGCCACCTTGGGTGGCGTGAAATCGAGCGGCATGTTCCACGCTGCGGCCATCACATTCGCCTCGCCGGCGTGGGCTGAACTCACCAGCACCGTCGGCCCATGGTTGAGCAGTCGGTAGGCGCGATCGAGCGACACGGCCTGCCTCATGGCCGCACCACCTCCAGCAAGCGGTCGAGCCCGCCGCTTTCGATCGCGACCATCGCCTTCTTGCGAACGCTTGGCTTAGCGTGGTATGCCACCGACAAACCGGCTGCGCCCATCATCGGCAGGTCGTTCGCGCCGTCACCCATCGCAATGGCCTGCGATGGCTCGATGCCGAGATCCGCGCAGGTTTCGAGCAACATCTTCCGCTTCTCGTCGCCGTCGCAAATGTCGCCCCAGGGTTGATCCACCATGCGGCCGGTGAGCTGTCCGCAGTTGGGGCCTGATTCGATTTCAAGCACGTTGGATCGCGTGAAATCGATGCCGAGGCGCTCGCCGATGCGGTCGGTGAAGAAGGTGAATCCTCCTGATACCAGCAGCAGCTTCATGCCGGCGGCCTTGCACGCGGATACCAACTGTTCGGCGCCCGGGTTCAAGCGCAGGCGATGCGTGTAGACCTGCTCCAGGTGGTCCACGGTCACGCCACGAAGCAGCGTGACCCGCTGGCGCAGGCTTTCCTTGTAGTCGGCGATCTCGCCGCGCATCGCGGCCTCGGTGATTGCCGACACCTCGGCCTTGCGCCCGGCGGCATCGGCGATCTCGTCGACGCATTCGATGTTGATCAGCGTCGAATCCATGTCGAACGCAATCAGCTTGTAGTCGCGCAGGCGCAACGGAGGCACGAAATCACGGCAGGTCAGGCCGGGTGCAAAAAAAAGTGGGTTCATGAGTAGACGGGACGACTGGCGCGGAAGGACCGCTGAGCGGTACGTCCGCGTATTGTCCCGAACCTGGGCGACCGGCGAAGCCAAGCCCGGAAAAGAAGCCTGTTCCTGCCTTGTTGCCGGACCGCTTCAGGCCAGTTGCTGAAGCAGTCGACGCGTCGGGTCGATGCCGAGATGCAGCAACTCTGAAATGTCCCGTATGTCGTCGACCAGTGCGGGATGGTCCCAGCCGTGGGTCGTGTGACGCGCCAGCCTGACGGCAAGCAACACGCTTTGAACCTGCGAATTCCCGGCCCGTCCGTCGTCGACCAGCTGGATCAGCAGCTCTGGCAGCTTCCATTCCTTCATGAGAGCCAGTCTCAGCTCGCGAAAGTCGATGCCAAGCACCTCTTTCTGAGCCTGGATGGATCGAAGGCCCGGCTGTGCAGCCTGCCGCTGAATGATCTCCAGCGCCAATGCGGGTGCATGCAGCCAGAACAGCATCTCGACCACGTGGTGGAGCAGGGCCACCTCGTGGATCACCGAAGCATCCGGATCGCTCCGGTGCGCCGCGAAGCCCTGGGCGAAGCGCGCGGCTCGATAACTCTGGGCAATCACATGACTGAGTCCGTCGAGCGCCTCGGGCGAGTCTGCCAACCAGTCCTGCACGGTCGGCAGGTGTCCGAAAGCGCGAAACAGCGGGCACACGCCGGTCAGCACCAGGGCCTCCAGAACGGTTTCCGGTGCCGAGCCCTGCCTTCCGCGACGCTGGCTGGACACGTGTCGCAGCAGGCTCAACGTCATCAGTGGATCGTCGTTGATGGTGTCCGCCAGCACGTTGATGTCCGCCGAATCCTCGTCGATGGCCATCTCGTCGATGCGCTGGGCCGTGTAGGTCAGCACCGGGATCGCGGCGTTTCCGAAGTAATGCACCCATGCGTTCACGTCGCGCAGCGGTCGCGTCAGGAATCGTGATTCAGGGTTCATGGGCAGCATGTCTCGAAGGTCGGTAAACAAGCCGACCCCAACCGGGGTATCGGCAA
Source organism: Rhizobacter sp. (assembly GCA_046154125.1). GTDB lineage: Bacteria > Pseudomonadota > Gammaproteobacteria > Burkholderiales > Burkholderiaceae_C > PBB1. Next base: position 29,501 of record JBJXEJ010000191.1, read on the forward strand.
GCGCCGGCCGAGCTTGAGTCGGCGCTG
>JBJXEJ010000192.1:0-42772 GCA_046154125.1 Rhizobacter sp.
AAACGATGGAATCGATCACGACGTCGTCCAAGAAGATCGTGGACATTATCAGCGTGATCGACGGCATCGCGTTCCAGACCAACATCCTCGCTCTCAATGCGGCCGTCGAAGCGGCGCGCGCGGGCGAGCAGGGCCGTGGCTTTGCGGTGGTGGCGAGCGAGGTGCGCAACCTCGCCCAGCGCAGCGCCGAAGCCGCCAAGGAGATCAAGGAGCTGATCACCACCAGCGTCGAACGCGTCGACTCGGGCACGCAGCTGGTCGACCAGGCCGGCGTCAAGATGAACGAGATCGTGTCGTCGATCCGGCGCGTCACGGACATCATGGGCGAGATCAGCGCGGCCAGCATCGAGCAGTCGAGCGGCATGGCGCAGATTGGCGAGGCCGTGACGCAGATGGATCAGGCCACCCAGCAGAACGCCGCATTGGTGGAAGAGAGCGCAGCGGCGGCCGAGAGCCTGAAGACTCAGGCGCACCAACTGGTGGCTGCGGTCGCGGTGTTCAAGCTGCGTCCGGGCGATGTCGTGCACTCGGCGGTGCCTGCGCAGACCGCCGTTTCGTCGGCGTCTTCGGCCTATCAGCCCACCGAGCGGCGCAGCCCGGACCGAGCGACCAACGTCGTGCGGCCTCCGTTTCGCGGCAACAACGCCGTCCCTGCGCCGGCCGCCGCGCCGGCAGCGACGGGAACCGACGACTGGACCTCGTTCTAGGGGCTGACGGAAAACAGCGAGCCGACCAGGCTGGTCACGCCCATGGCCAGCACGCCCCACAGCGTGACCCGACCGGCGCTGCGCCATACGCCGGCGCCACCAGCCTGCGCCGAGAGGCCGCCGAGCAGGGCGAGGCTCAGCGTGGCGGTGACCCAGATCACCGCCACCAGCCGTTGGGGCGTCACCAGCATGCAGACCGCCAGCGGCAGCAGCGCACCCGCGGAAAAGCTCGCGGCCGACGATGCGGCGGCCTGCAGCGGCCTCGCGACCAGCGCTTCCGAGATGCCGAGTTCGTCGCGCGCGTGTGCGGCCAGCGCATCGTGCGCGGTCAGTTGCTGGGCGACCTGGCGTGCCAGCGCGGGCTCGACGCCGCGGCTCACGTAGATGGCACTGAGTTCGTTGAGTTCGGCGTCCGCATCGGCGCTGAGCTCGGCGGTCTCGCGCGCCAGATCGGCGGCCTCGGTGTCGGCCTGAGAGTGCACCGACACGTACTCGCCCGCCGCCATCGACATCGCACCGGCGACCAGCGCGGCCACCCCGGCCACCAGCATGCCGCTTCGATCGCTGCCCGCCGCAGCGACGCCGAGCAGCAGGCTTGCGGTGGAGACGATCCCATCGTTGGCTCCGAGCACGGCCGCACGCAGCCAGCCAATGCGATCGGTTCGATGACGTTCACGGTGGGCGCGTCGTGCAGGCATGAACGATCCGGAAAGCTGCGTGAAGGCCCATCATGCCTCCGAAGCGGCGCGGCCGGATCGGGGGCTCAACCGTCTTTCAGGATTTCGAGCGTCTTCGGGTTGAAGTAGGCCTTCAGGTGCTGGCCCTTGTCACGTTTGCCCAGGATCTTGTAGCAGCCGCTGTCGATCTTGGATTTCATGATCGTCCAGCCTTCCGACCGCAGCCGCTTCTCGAGCGCCTCGAGCGGTTGCCATTGGTCCTTCGGGCCCGCGTTGCACTTGTCGGTGCCGGCCGTGGCGGCGCCACCGATCGTGAGCAGCAATGCGAGGGCTGCGGCGGACTTGAACGACATCATTGGAGACTGCTTGTGAGGCTTCGGAGTCCGCAATGTGCTTCGGGCACCTGAAGCGAAGCTGAGCCTGTGTTGGATCGCAGCCGCTGCCTCAGCGTGGCTCAGCGGCCCGACTTGCGCCGGTAGGTGACATAGCGGTACACGAGGCCGTCATCGGTCACGTTCGATTCGCTCGCCACCGGATCGAAATCGTCGCGGGGCCAGTCGGGAAAACGGGCGTCGGCGTCGTAATCGGCGTCGATCTCGGTCAGCAGCAACTCGTCGGCGTGCGTCAGAGCGAGCGCATAGATTTCAGCGCCACCGATCACGCAGACGCGTTCGACGTGGCCGGCCAGCCCCAGTGCGGCGTCGAAGCTGGCCGCGCGTTCGGCACCGTCAGCGGCCCAGTCGGGCTGCCGCGTGACGACGATGTTGCGCCGCCCCGGCAGCGGGCGGCCGATCGAGTCCCACGTCTTGCGACCCATGATGATCGGGTGTCCGAGCGTCAGTCGCTTGAAGCGCGGAAGGTCGCCGGGCAGGTGCACCAGCAACCGGTTGTCCTTGCCGATCGCACCGCCGCGGGCCACGGCAGCGATCAATGTGATGGATGGGGAGGCCATGGCTGATTGTCGTCTCGGCCCGCGGGGCAACGCTGTCGCATCCGCCTCGAGGCCCAAAGGCGACCCGTTTGCTCGGGCTTGCGAAGCAGTCGGTGCCGATCAATAATGAGAAAAGCTCTCGTTTGCATTTGCATCGGATGCGGGATTTTCCCGGCCTGGGCCTGGGGTTGAAAATCCCGTTGCCCGCATCTCCCACCTGGTTGTTGCCGTGAACCCATCGAACCCGCTGTTGACCCTGGACTGCACGCCGCTTCACGAGCGCTGCATCGTCACTGCCGTGCACGCGCCGGCCCGTGCTCCCGAATGGGGCCAGTGGCTCGAGGAGATCGGCTTCATGCCCGGCGAGCGGGTCGAACTGATGGCGCGCGGGGCCTTCGGCGGCGATCCCCTGGTGGTGCGTGTCGGCATGTCGACTTTCGCGCTGCGACGGGCCGAGGCTGCCTGCATCGTCGTCGAAGCGTCGGCGTGAACGAGTCGATCATCCACGTCCACCGCGGCGGGCCGCTGGTGGCGCTGGTGGGCAACCCCAACTGCGGCAAGACGGCGCTGTTCAACCTGCTGACGGGCAGCCGCCAGAAGGTCGCCAACTATGCCGGCGTCACGGTGGAGCGCAAGGAAGGCCGGCTGATCACACCTGCCGGCAAGACGCTGCGAGTGCTCGATCTGCCAGGCGCGTACAGCCTGCATCCGCGTTCTCCCGACGAGCGGGTGACCTGCGATGTGCTGTACGGGCGCGCCAAGGGCGAGAAGCGCCCGGATCTGGTGGTTTGCGTGGTCGATGCCACCAACCTGCGCCGCAATCTGCGCATGGTTCTGGCGGTGAAGCGACTGGGTCTGCCGTGCGTGGTGGCGCTCAACATGACCGATCTGGCGGCGCGCCGAGGGCTGAAGGTCGACGCTGACACGCTGGCTGCCGAACTCGGCGTGCCAGTGGTGGCCACCGTGGGCATCCACAGCGACGGTGCCGGTCGCCTGCGTGCCGCGCTGGACGAACCGGCGGTGTGGCAGCGCGGAACGAACCTGCTGGTTCAGTCCACGGCCGAACCCACCATCGGCACCCAGGCCGACCACGATGCGGTGCATGCGATCCTGAAGCGACTCGGTCTGGCCGCCGTCGTGCCCCATACCGCCAGCGACCGCATCGACCGCGTGGTGCTGCATCCGGTGATCGGGCCGATCCTGCTGGCGGTGTTGCTTTTCCTCGTCTTCCAGGCCGTGTTCTCGTGGGCGCAGGCGCCGATGGACGCGATCAAGGTCGCGACGGAGTCTCTTGGCGCGATGGTCACTGCGGCGATGCCGGACGGCTGGCTGCGCAGCCTGCTCGTCGATGGCGTGATCGCCGGTGCCGGCGGCGTCGTGGTGTTCCTGCCGCAGATCGTGATCCTGTTCTTCTTCATCCTCGTGCTGGAGGAGACGGGCTACCTGCCGCGCGCGGCTTTCCTGCTCGACCGCCTGATGGGCGGCGTGGGCCTGAGCGGCCGGTCTTTCATCCCGCTGCTGTCGAGCTTCGCGTGCGCCATCCCGGGCATCATGGCCGCCCGCACGATCGCCAACCCGCGCGACCGGCTGGTCACCATCATGATCGCGCCGCTGATGACGTGCTCGGCCCGCCTGCCGGTGTACGCGCTGCTGATCGGCGCCTTCATTCCAGCGCGGCCGGTCTGGGGGGGCTTCCAGTTGCAGGGACTGGTGCTGTTCGGGCTGTACGTGGCCGGCATCGTCGGCGCGCTGGCGGTGGCCTGGGTGCTGAAGCGATTCACCGCGCAGGGACAGGTGCGCTCGCTGATGATGGAACTGCCCGCCTACCACTGGCCCACGCTGCGCAACGTCGCCATCGGCCTGTGGCAGCGCGTGGAGATCTTCATGAAGCGGGTCGGCGGGATCATCCTCGGCCTGACGATCGCGCTGTGGTTCCTGGCGAGTTTTCCAGCACCGCCCGTCGGCGCGACCGGCGCGCCGATCGAATACAGCATCGCCGGCACGTGGGGCCGTGCGCTGGCCGTGGTGTTCGAGCCGATCGGCTTCAACTGGCAGATCAGCATCGCGCTGGTGCCGGGGCTCGCTGCGCGCGAGGTGGCGGTGGGTGCGCTCGGCACGGTGTACGCGCTGTCGGCCACCGGCGACGACACCGCCCAGGCGCTGGTGCCGCTGATCTCGCACACCTGGAGCCTTGCCACGGCGTTGTCGCTGCTGGCCTGGTACGTGTTTGCGCCGCAGTGCCTGTCGACGCTGGCGACCGTCAAGCGAGAGACCGGAGGCTGGACCATGCCCGTCCTGATGGCGAGCTACCTGTTCGGGCTCGCCTATGTCGCGTCGTTCATCACCTACCGCGTCGCGTTGTGGTGGGGCGGGTGAGTCGTCAGGACAGGGCGGCGGCTTCCTGACCCTGCGCCATGTGCTGGCGCATCAACGCCTGCGCGCCAGCCGCATCGCGTGCCGTGAGCGCCGCCATGATGGCGCGGTGCTCCTGCAGCGAAGCCGCGAGCCGGCCCTCCTTCAGCAGCGAGTGGTGCCGGTTCAGCTTCATCACCTGGCGCAGGTCGGCCACCATCTGGTTGCGCCAGCGGTTGTCGGCGATCTCGAGCAGTCGCATGTGAAAGCGCTCGTTGGCGGTGAAGAACGCGTCGGCGTCGCTCACTGCCGCTTCGAGCCGACCGTGCAGCAGCGTCAGTTCGGCCAGTTGCACATCGGTCGCACGCGTCGCGACGACGCCGACTGCATCGCACTCGAGGAGCGACAGCAGGTGGAACACCTCGGTGAGGTCGCGCTCGGAGACTTCGGTGACGTAGGCGCCGCGCCGCAGCTTCATCGTCACCAGGCCTTCGGCCGCGAGCACCTTCAAGGCCTCGCGCAGCGGGGTGCGGCTGGTGCCGTACTCGGCGGCAAGGGTCTGCTCGTCGATCCAGCTGCCCGGGGCCAGCGTGTGCGACATGATCCGCGACCGCAGACGCTCTGCCACCTGCTGATACAGCGCGGTGGATGGCAGCCGCAACCGGTCCGACGCGCCGGCGCCGGCGGGGGGGGGCGGTGTATCCGAAGCGTCGGGCGAGCTCATGCGAAGTTCGGCTGGATGTTTCGAGGCCTCTGCGGGAGAGGACGTGACCCGGGAAAACGCGAGGTGAGTGGGAAGTTCTGTTTATAATTCAGTTTTGAATTATGCATGACGCGGTCCAGGGAAAGTTACAGTTCCTGCTGCAGTCGCCGCGTCATGCCAAGCCCAACGGAGCCTCCATGTCTGAACCCACGCACCTGAATTCCGACGCGCTGGGCACCTGGCAGAAAGCCGCAGCCAAGTCCGCGCCCGCCGGCCAGGTCGACGCGTTGAACTGGCACACGCCCGAGGGCCTGGTGGTCAAGCCGCTGTACACCGCGGCCGATCTGAAGGACCTGGCCTACACCGACACGCTGCCGGGATTTCCGCCGTACCTCCGCGGCCCGCAGGCCACGATGTACGCGGTGCGCCCGTGGACGATCCGCCAGTACGCCGGGTTCTCGACCGCCGAAGCGTCGAACGCGTTCTACAAGAAGGCGCTGGCCGCCGGCGGGCAGGGCGTCAGCGTTGCCTTCGACCTGGCTACGCACCGCGGCTACGACAGCGACCACCCGCGCGTCACCGGCGACGTGGGCAAGGCCGGAGTCGCGATCGACAGCGTCGAGGACATGAAGATCCTGTTCAACGACATTCCGCTCGACAAGGTCAGCGTGTCGATGACGATGAACGGCGCGGTGCTGCCGGTGCTGGCGGCGTATGTCGTCGCGGCCGAGGAGCAAGGCGTGTCGCAGGAGTTGCTGGCGGGGACCATCCAGAACGACATCCTCAAGGAGTTCATGGTCCGCAACACCTACATCTACCCGCCCGAGCCGAGCATGCGCATCGTCGGCGACATCATCGAGTACACGGCGAAGCAGATGCCGAAGTTCAACTCGATCAGCATCTCGGGTTACCACATGCAGGAGGCCGGCGCCAACCAGGCACTGGAGCTGGCGTTCACGCTGGCCGATGGCAAGGAGTACGTGAAGACCGCGCTGGCCAAGGGGCTGGACGTGGACGAGTTTGCCGGGCGGCTCAGTTTCTTCTGGGCGATCGGGATGAATTTCTACCTCGAGATCGCCAAGATGCGCGCCGCGCGGCTGCTGTGGTGGAAGATCATGTCGGCCTTCGACCCGAAGACGCCGAAGAGCCTGATGCTGCGCACGCACTGCCAGACCTCGGGCTGGAGCCTGGCCGAGCAGGACCCTTACAACAACGTCGTGCGCACGACCATCGAGGCGATGGCCGCGGTGTTCGGCGGCACGCAGAGCCTGCACACCAACGGGCTCGACGAGGCAATCGCGCTGCCCACCGAGTTCAGCGCGCGGATCGCCCGCAACACGCAGCTGATCATCCAGGAAGAGACCCACATCACCAGCGTCGTCGACCCGTGGGCCGGCAGCTACATGATGGAGAAGCTGACGCAGGACATGGCCGACGCGGCTTGGAAGATCATCGAGGAGGTCGACGCGATGGGCGGCATGGTCAAGGCCGTCGACAGCGGCTGGGCCAAGCTGAAGATCGAGGCCAGTGCGACCGAGAAGCAGGCGCGCATCGACTCGCGCCGCGACGTGATCGTCGGCGTCAACAAGTACAAGCTTGAGACCGAAGACGCGATCGACACGCTGAGCATCGACAACGTGGCCGTGCGCGAGAACCAGGTGGCGCGCTTGAAGGCCATCCGCGCCAAGCGCGACAGCGCGGCGGTGAAGGCGGCGCTGGAGGCATTGACCGCGTGCGCCGAGGCCGGTGACCGTGGCGAGTCCGCGCCAGGCAACCTGCTCGACCTGGCGATCCGCGCGATGCGCGTTCGCGCCACCGTGGGCGAGGTCAGCGACGCGCTCGAAAAAGCCTGGGGCCGTCATCGTGCCGACACGCAGAAGGTCAGTGGTGTGTATGCCGCCGCCTACGACAGTGCCGAGGGCTGGGCGCAGTTGCAGAAGGAGATCGGCGAATTCGCCCGCGACGAGGGCCGTCGCCCGCGCGTGATGATCGCCAAGCTGGGTCAGGATGGCCACGACCGCGGTGCCAAGGTGGTGGCCACTGCCTACGCCGACCTGGGGTTCGACGTCGACATGGGCCCGCTGTTCCAGACTGCCGAGGAGTGCGCTCGGCAGGCGATCGAGAACGACGTGCATGCCGTCGGCGTCAGCACGCTGGCGGCCGGCCACAAGACGTTGGTACCCGAGATCATCCAGGCACTGAAGGACCAGGGCGCCGACGACATCATCGTGTTCGTCGGCGGCGTCATCCCGCGGGCTGACTACGACTTCCTGTACGAAGCCGGTGTGAAGGGCATCTACGGTCCCGGCACGCCGATCCCGGCGAGCGCGAAGGACGTGCTGGAGCAGATCCGCATCAGCCTGGCCCACCGCTCGAAGACCAGCCCGCTGCTGCGCACCTGAACTGCGCCCGATCTGCGAAACGCTGCGCACGAGAACGTGAGCCTGAACCCCGAAGACGTGGCCTTGCTGGATGGCGTGTGCCGCAGCGAGCGGCGCAGCATCGCGAAGGCGATCACGCTGCTCGAATCGACGCGCGCCGACCACCGCGTTCGCGCCGATGCCCTGCTGAACGCGCTGCTGCCACGCACCGGGCAGGCCATGCGCCTGGGCATCTCCGGCGTGCCGGGCGTCGGCAAGTCGACCTTCATCGAAGCGCTGGGGCTGGCGCTGATCGAGCGTGGGCAACGCGTCGCGGTGCTGGCGATCGACCCCTCCTCGAGCGTCAACGGCGGCTCGATCCTCGGCGACAAGACGCGCATGGAGCGTCTGTCGGTGCACCCTTCGGCCTACATCCGACCCAGCCCGGCGTCGGGCACGCTGGGCGGCGTCGCCGAGAAGACGCGCGAGGCGATGCTGATCTGCGAGGCGGCGGGCTACGACGTGGTGATGGTCGAGACCGTCGGCGTCGGCCAGAGCGAAACCGCGGTCGCCGGCATGACCGACATGTTCGTGCTGCTGCAGTTGCCCAACGCCGGTGACGATCTGCAGGCGATCAAGAAGGGCGTGATGGAACTGGCTGATCTGGTCGTCATCAACAAGGCCGACATCGACCCGCTGGCCGCATCGCGCGCCGAGGCGCAGATCCGCGGCGTGCTGCGCGTCTACAGCCCACCGGGCTCGCCGCACGACCCCCACCGCGCCGATGCAGCCGAGCACTGGTCGCCGTACGTGATGCAGTTGAGCGCATTGCGCAGCCAGGGCATCGCCGCCTTCATCGCTCAGGTCGATCGCTTCCACGCGCTGCGCCGCGCCACCGGCGAGTTCGCCGCGCGGCGCCAGCAGCAGGCGATGGCCTGGATGTGGGACCTGATCCATGCCCGGCTGCAGGCCGATTTCCGGCAGCATCCGTCCGTGCGCGCCAGGCTGCCGCAGTTGCTGGCCGACGTGCGCGATTCGCGCGTCGCGCCCTCGGCGGCGGCGCGGGTGCTGCTGGCCGACTTCGAGACCACGATTCCTTCCCCGAACCCCTGACGCAGGCTGCGGCCTGCAACGCCCACGGAGCGACACACCATGCACGACATCATCGAACAGCTCGACGCCAAGCGGGCCCTGGCGCGACTCGGCGGCGGCGAGAAGCGCATCGCCGCACAGCACAAGAAGGGCAAGCTCACCGCGCGCGAACGCATCGAACTGCTGCTCGATGCCGGCACGTTCGAAGAGTGGGACATGTTCGTCGAGCACCGCTGCGCCGACTTCGGCATGCCCGACAACAAGATCCCGGGCGACGGCGTGATCACCGGCTACGGGATGATCAATGGCCGACTGGTCTTCGTGTTCAGCCAGGACTTCACTGTCTTCGGCGGTGCATTGAGCGAATCGCATGCCGAGAAGATCTGCAAGGTGATGGACCAGGCGATGAAGGTCGGCGCACCGGTGATCGGCCTGAACGATTCCGGCGGCGCGCGCATCCAGGAAGGCGTGGCTTCGCTCGGCGGTTATGCCGAGGTGTTCCAGCGCAATGCGATGGCGTCGGGCGTCGTGCCGCAGATCAGCATGATCATGGGCCCTTGTGCTGGAGGTGCCGTCTACTCGCCGGCGATGACTGATTTCATCTTCATGGTGAAGGACAGCAGCTACATGTTCGTCACCGGTCCCGAGGTCGTGAAGACGGTGACACACGAAGAGGTGAGCGCCGAAGACCTGGGTGGCGCGACCACGCACACCACCAAGAGCGGTGTTGCCGACCTGTCCTTCGACAACGATGTCGACGCGCTGCTGATGCTGCGCCGCTTCTTCAACTACATACCGACCAACAACCGGCAGAAGGCGCCGGTGCGGCCGAGCAACGATCCGGCCGACCGCCTGGACTGGTCGCTCGACACCCTGGTGCCCGACAACGCGAACAAGCCCTACGACATGAAGGAGCTGATCGTGAAGACCGCCGACGACGGCGAGTTCTTCGAACTGCAGCCCGACTACGCGAAGAACATCATCATCGGCTTCGTGCGCATGGAAGGACAGACCGTGGGCGTGGTCGCCAACCAGCCACTGGTGCTGGCCGGTTGCCTCGACATCAAGAGCAGCATCAAGGCGGCGCGCTTCGTGCGCTTCTGCGATGCGTTCAACATCCCCGTGCTGACCTTCGTCGACGTGCCAGGCTTCATGCCCGGCACCAGCCAGGAGTACGGCGGCATCATCAAGCACGGCGCCAAGCTGCTCTATGCCTACGCAGAATGCACGGTGCCGAAGATCACGGTGATCACCCGCAAGGCCTATGGCGGCGCCTACGACGTGATGAGCTCGAAGCACCTGCGCGGCGACGTCAACTTCGCGTGGCCGAACGCCGAGATCGCGGTGATGGGTGCGAAGGGCGCGGTCGAGATCATCTTCCGCGAGGACAAGGGCGATCCCGAGAAGCTGGCCGCGAAAGAGGCCGAGTACAAGGCCCGCTTCGCGAACCCGTTTGTCGCCGGCGCCCGTGGCTTCATCGACGACGTGATCCAGCCTCACGAGACGCGCAAGCGCATCTGCCGGTCTCTGGTGATGCTGCGGGACAAGAAGCTCGAGAACCCGTGGCGCAAGCACGGGAACATTCCGCTGTGATGTGGGCCCCCCAGTCACTTCGTTCCTGCCCCCAAGGGGCGCCCGCCACCGGCCCGGCCAAGCCGGATCCACGGCGGTTGCTTGAAGGTGGCCTGGCTTCGCCGGCCTGAACGCACAACAACGAGACGTTGATCATGTTCACGAAAATTCTGATCGCCAACCGTGGTGAGATCGCCTGCCGGGTGATCAAGACCGCGAAGAAGATGGGCATCCTGACGGTGGCCGTCTACTCGGATGCCGACCGTGAGGCGCGCCATGTGGCGCTGGCCGACGAGGCGGTGCACATCGGCCCGGCGCCGTCGCGCGAGTCGTACCTGGTGATGGACAAGATCATCGCGGCCTGCAAGCAGACCGGCGCGCAGGCGGTGCACCCCGGCTACGGATTCCTCAGCGAGAACACCGAGTTCGCGCGCCGCGTCGAGGAAGAAGGCATCGTCTTCATCGGCCCGAAGCACGCGTCGATCGCGGCGATGGGCGACAAGATTGCTTCCAAGAAGCTGGCGGGCGATGCCAGGGTCAACACCATTCCCGGCTACAACGCCGCGATCGACACGGCAGAGCATGCGGTCGAGATCGCCAAGGGCATCGGCTACCCGGTCATGATCAAGGCCAGCGCAGGCGGCGGCGGCAAGGGCCTGCGGGTGGCCTTCGACGACAAGCAGGCGTTCGAGGGCTTCACCTCGTGCCGCAACGAGGCGCGCAACAGCTTCGGCGACGACCGCGTCTTCATCGAGAAGTTCGTCGAGGAGCCGCGCCACATCGAGATCCAGATCCTCGGCGATGCTTACGGCAACACCGTCTACCTGCATGAGCGCGAGTGCTCGATCCAGCGCCGCCACCAGAAGGTGATCGAGGAGGCGCCGTCACCCTTCATCAGCGAGGCCACCCGCAAGGCGATGGGCGAACAGGCCGTTCAGCTGGCGAAGGCGGTGAACTACCAGAGCGCCGGCACGGTGGAGTTCGTCGTCGGCAAGGACCAGAGCTTCTACTTTCTCGAGATGAACACCCGGCTGCAGGTCGAGCACCCGGTCACCGAAGGCATCACCGGGCTCGACCTGGTCGAGCTGATGATCCGTGTCGCGGCGGGCGAGAGGCTGTACCTGACGCAGGAGGACATCCAGCGCGATGGCTGGGCAATCGAATGCCGCATCAACGCCGAAGACCCGTTCCGCGGCTTCCTGCCGTCGACCGGCCGGCTGGTGAAGTTCGCCCCGCCGGTCGAGACCTGGACCGCGAGCGGTGAGGTCCCCGAAGATGGCGGCGTGCGGGTTGACACCGGCGTGATCGACGGCGGCGAGATTCCGATGTTCTACGACTCGATGATCGCCAAGCTGGTGGTCAAGGGCCGCGACCGGCTCGATGCCATCGCGAAGATGCGCGAGGCGCTGAACGCGTTCGCGATCCGCGGCGTCAGTTCGAACATCCCGTTTCAGGCGGCGCTGCTGGCGCACCCTAGATTCGTCGCTGGTGATTTCAACACCGGCTTCATCGCCGAGCAGTTCCCCAACGGTTTCTCGGCGGCCGCGCTGCCCCAGACCGACCCGATGCTGCTGCGCGCCCTGGCGGCGGTGGCCAACCGCATCCACCTCGACCGCTCGGCGCGCATCAGCGGCCAGCTGCCGGGACACGAATTCGTCATCAAGGCCGATTCGGTCGTGATCACGACCGACGGTCAGGGCCAGTCCGATCAGGTGCCGGTGACGGTCGTTCCCGAGAACGGCGGATTTCGTGTCACTCTGGGCGGTGCCAGCTACGGCATCGAATTCGACTCCCCGCTGCGCGAGGTCGTGATCCACGGCCGCATCGACGACCGGCCGTTCTGCGCGCAGATCGAGCGCATCGGCCTGGCCTACCGCGTGATCCACAACGGCACCCAGATCGACGCCAAGGTGGTTTCGCCCTTTGCTGCGCAGATGTCTGCGCTGATGCCTTTCAAGGCGCCACCGGACCTGTCGCGCTTCCTGCTGTCGCCGATGCCGGGGTTGCTGGTCGACGTGACGGTCAAGCCCGGTCAGAAGGTGCTGGCCGGCGAGAAGCTGGCCGTGATCGAGGCGATGAAGATGGAGAACATCCTGCTCGCCACGCAGGATGCGGTGGTGGCGGAAGTGAAGGCCGAGAAGGGCGAAAGTCTCGCAGTCGATCAAGTGATCATTCGTTTTGAATGAGGCCGTTGCCATGAGCGAAACCAAGCGACCTTTTCGAGTGCTGGGCATCCAGCAGGTGGCCATCGGTGGGCCGAGCAAGGAGCGGTTGCGCACGTTGTGGGTCGACATGCTCGGACTCGAGGTCACCGGCAACTTCGTCAGCGAACGCGAGAACGTCGACGAGGACATCTGCGCGATGGGCCGTGGCGCATTCAAGGTCGAGGTCGACCTGATGCAGCCGATCGATCCCGACAAGAAGCCGGCGGTGCACACCACACCGCTGAACCACATCGGGCTGTGGATCGACGATCTGCCGGCTGCCGTCACATGGCTCGGCGCCAATGGCGTGCGCTTTGCACCGGGCGGCATTCGCAAGGGCGCAGCCGGCCACGACATCTGCTTTCTGCACCCGAAGAGCAACGACGAATTCCCGGTGGCCGGCGAGGGCGTGCTCATCGAGTTGGTGCAGGCACCGCCGGAGATCGTGGCGGCACTGGGCTGATTGGGCCGCACACCTCCCGCGCTCGGGTGCCGTCTTGCGCCCGGGCCGGGATCTGGAATCAGCGCGTCATTGCAGGGCCGGGACCGGCTGTCGCGTTCTTTCGCGGCTTCATCCACAGCTTCTCGAACCCGTGCCACGACAGCGCAGCGAGGATGGTCGTCAGCAGCAAGGTGGTCCAGAGCAGCCTGTAGCCCTTCCAGGGGGTTCTTTCCAGCAAGGTCGTCAGCACGGGCAGGTGCCACAGGTACAGGCCATAGCTGATCTCTCCCAGATACCGGAATGGCCACGACAGCCAGCCCGGGTTCCACGGGATCATCACCACGCAGGCCAGCAGGGCGGCGAAGCCCAGCGACAGCAAGGTTCGCCACCCGCAGATCATCGCGGGGTAGTACCAGTAGTTCGCTCGGGGCCAGAACACGAACCAGGCTGCGCTGAGCGCCAGCGCAGCGACCACGAACGCCACTGCGAAGCGTCGCGGGCTGAACCGCAGTTGGCCGGAGATGGCCAGCTTGGCCAGGGCGATGCCGAAGCCGAACTGGTCGAGCGTGCCGGGCAGCTGGGTTGCCGCGACGCGTTGTTCGTTCACGTCGCTCAGACCCGGCACCCAGGCCAGCGTCGTCGTGTATCGCCACGCGACCGCAATCGCCACCCATGTCAGCAGCAGGCGCCACCAGGTGGTACGAGCCAGCCAGGGAGTCACCAGCACGATCAGCATGTAGAACTGGGCCTCCAGCGCCACCGACCAGTTGGGGCCGTTGATCGAACCGGAAGTCGAGGGCCACAGGTTGTGGACGAAGAACAGGTGGCTCGTGACCTGTCTCACCGACTCCCAACCGTGGTTCAGCACGTCGGGGTTTACCAGGGTCACGTAGCAGACCAGCGTGGCCAGATAGAGCGGAACGATCCGTCGCACGCGCCGCTCGGCGAAGTGGGCTTGCCAGTTCGCCCGCGTGGCATGCGCCTCGATGGCCGCCTTGGCAATCACGAATCCGCTGATCACCAGAAACAGGTCGACCCCGAGCCAGCCGATGCGCGGAAGGCGAGAGAAACCCTTGTACGCAAAGGTCGTCCAGCCGCTGTTCTCGATGACGTGATACCAGATCACGAGCAGCGCAGCGATGCCGCGCAGGATGTCGATGTACGGATAGCGCTGCATAGGCCGCTATTCTCGCCACCATGTACGTTGACTTCTTCGGCCTGAAGCAGGCGCCGTTCTCGATCGCGCCGGATCCCCGCTATCTGTTCATGAGCGAGCGGCATCGCGAGGCGCTGGCCCACCTGTTGTACGGGCTGGGCGGCGGCGGTGGTTTCGTGCTGCTGACCGGCGAGATCGGCGCCGGCAAGACCACGGTGTGCCGCTGCTTCCTGGAGCAGATTCCGGAGCGCTGCAACGTCGCCTACATCTTCAACCCCAAGCTCACCGCCATCGAGCTGGTGCGATCGGTGTGCGACGAGTTCCGCATCGCGTATCCGCAGCGCGAGCCGGGGACGGCCACGGTCACCGACTACCTCGACCCGCTCAATGCCTTCCTGCTGAAGACGCATGCGGCGGGGCAGAACAACGTGCTCATCATCGACGAGGCGCAGAACCTGTCGGCCGACGTGCTCGAGCAGCTGCGGCTGATGACCAATCTGGAGACCAGCGAGCGCAAGCTGCTGCAGATCGTCCTGATCGGCCAGCCCGAACTGCGCGGCATGCTGGCACAGCCCGGCTTGCAGCAGCTGGCCCAGCGCGTGATCGCGCGCTTCCACCTCGAGGCGTTGAGCGAGGCCGAGACGGCGCAGTACATCCGCCACCGGCTGTCGGTGGCCGGTCGGGTCGGGCCGATCCCGTTTGCCGACGACACGCTGCGGCGCATCCATCGCCTGTGCGGCGGGGTGCCCCGCCGCATCAACCTGCTGTGCGATCGGGCGCTGCTGGGCGCCTACGCGAGCGGTCAGGCGGTGGTCGACCGGCGCATCGTCGACAAGGCGGCCCGCGAGGTCTTCGATGCCGCCGATGTGCAGCCGCCGGCAGACCGGTCCGCATCGCGCCGTCAGCTGCTGCTCGTGGCGCTGCTGGCGGGCCTGGTCGGAATGGTGGCCGCCTACGCTGGCGCAAGGATCTGGTTCGAGCGGCCGGGGCGCGTGCTGCATCCGGCAGCCCGTCCGGCGAGCGCGCCCGCATCGGCCGCTTCCGCCGTGTCGATGCCTGCGGTCGTGGCTCCGCCGGCCTCCGCCGCGTCGGCCGCATCGAGTGCGGCGCCTGCGCTTTCGCCGGCCAGCCCGGTTGCCTTCGACGTGAACACCGCGTTCACCCTGCTGCCGCGTCGCGAAGGCGATGCCTGGCGGGCGCTGGCCGCGCGCTGGACAGTCGACCTGGGCGCTGACGAAGGCGACCCGTGCCTGGCCGCTCTGGCACATCAGTTGTCGTGCTACCGCGCGACGACCACGCTGGCCGTGATCCGGCAGCTGGGCCGCCCGGGCATCGTGACGCTTCGGGACGCCCACGACCAGCCTGCCTATGCGCTGCTTGGCGCGCTGGGGTCGGATAGCGCGACGCTGATTGCCGGCGATGCGGTGCTGATCGTGCCGCTGAGCGTGCTGGCCACCGTCTGGCGCGGGGAGTTCGCGACCCTCTGGCGCGCACCGCCGAACTACCGCGTGCCCCTGATGCCCGGCAGTTCCGGAGCGGTGGTCGATGCGCTGGCGGCTCGTATCGCGGCCGTGTCCGGTGAACCCGAGCCGGCAGGCCGTCGGGGCTTCGATGCGACGCTGCAGGCCCGGGTGTCGTCGTTCCAGCGCGCCCAGGGCCTGCAGCCCGACGGCATCGTCGGTCCGACCACCTTCATGCAGCTGAACCGCGCCTCCGGCATCGACGAACCCCGCCTGCTCGGCGAACCTGCCGCTCACTGAACCGACCATGTCGTACATCCTCGATGCACTGAAGCGCGCTGAATCCGAACGCAGCCGTGGCGCGATCCCGAACATCCATGTCCAGTCCGATCCGGTGGCCACGCAGGCGGGATCGCGACAGTCGGTGCTGCGCGTCGGCATCGTCGCGATCGCGCTGGTGATCGCCCTGGTCGCAGGGTGGGCGTGGTGGGCCGGGTCGGGGCCGGCGGAGCTGCCACCATCTTCGACCGGACCGGTTGCGGTGTTGCCTGCTTCGCCGCAGATCGCCCATGTGGCGGTCCGTCCCGTGCCATCCGTTCAGCCCGCTTCGATGCCATCACCCGTGCCAGCCGCACCCGCGCAGATCGAGCCGCCGATCGTGCCGACGCGCACGCCACCGGTGGCTGCGATCGCTCCGGCTGTGACGACCCCCCCGGCATCGCCGCGCCCCCGGACTTCAGCCGCAGGGCCCAGCGCATCCAGGCAGGCCATGGCTCCCATTGAGTCGCCCAGGGCAGACGCGCCCGCGACGCCCTCGGCAGCAAGCGACGAGCGCGTGTATTCGTTGAAGGAACTGCCCGACGACATCCGAACCGGCCTGCCGGCATTGGCCGTCGGTGGGGCAACCTATTCGGAGAATGCGGCGAGCCGCATGCTCATCGTCAATGGCAACATCTTCCACGAGGGCGACAAGCTGACGCCGGAAGTGACGCTGCAGCAGATCAAGCTGCGCACCGCGGTGCTGACCTACCGCGGATATCGGTACTTCATCAACTACTGACGATCGCCGGCGACGTCAGATCGCCACCGGTGCCTTGATCGCCGGATGGGGCTCGTAACCCAGCACTTCGAAATCGTCGAACTCGTAATCGAAGATCGTGCTCGGACGCTGCTTGATGTGCAGCCTGGGCAGCGGGCGGGGTGTGCGCGTGAGCTGCAGATCGACCTGCTCGGCATGGTTGCTGTAAAGGTGGCAATCGCCGCCGGTCCAGACGAAGTCGCCCACCTGCAGGTCGCACTGCTGCGCGACCATGTGCGTCAGCAGCGCGTAGCTTGCGATGTTGAAAGGCACGCCCAGGAAGATGTCCGCACTGCGCTGGTACAGCTGGCAACTGAGCCGCCCAGGCTCGCCCGCGACGGCCGAAGGCGCCACGTAGAACTGGAAGAACGCATGGCACGGCATCAGCGCCATCTTGTCGAGGTCGGCGACGTTCCATGCGCTGACGATGATCCGGCGCGAGTCGGGGTTGGTCTTCAGCGTGCGGATCACGTCGGCGATCTGGTCGATGTGCCTGCCGTCAGGAGTCGGCCAGCTGCGCCACTGCACCCCGTAGACCGGTCCGAGGTCGCCGTCGGGCTTGGCCCACTCGTCCCAGATCGTCACGCCGCGCTCCTGCAGCCAGCGCGCGTTGCCGTCGCCACGCAGGAACCACAGCAATTCGAGAATCACCGACTTCAGGTGCACCTTCTTCGTCGTGATCAGCGGGAACCCCGCCGTCAGGTCGAAGCGCATCTGGTGGCCGAAGATGCTCTTGGTGCCGGTGCCGGTGCGATCCGGCTTGAACACACCGTGGTCGCGCACCAGGCGCATCAGGTCTTCGTAAGGGCTGTGCATGGCGCAGAGGGTGGTCGGTCGATCGCGGATTATCCGCGTCGACCGGTCACTCCCTGCGCTGCCGTCAGGCCTCCGGCTCGCGCAGGAAGATCTCCACGCGTCGGTTCTGTGCACGGCCGGCTTCGGTGGCGTTGTCGGCCACTGGCTCGTTCTTGCCGCGGCCGGCGGTTTCGATCCGGCCGACTGCCACACCGCGGGCGGCCAGGTAGTCGCGCACGCTCTGCGCGCGCTCGACCGACAGCGGGTTGTTGATCGCGTCGCTGCCTGTGCTGTCGGTGTGGCCGACGATCAGCAACCGGGCGCGCGGGTCTTCGCGCAGGCTGGCTGCGAACGGATCGAGCACGCCGCGCAATGGGGGCTTGATCGCGTAGCTGCTGGTGTCGAACGAGATGTCGTTCGGGATGTTGAGCTTCAGCTGGTTGTCGGCGGTTCGGCTGACCTCGACGCCCGTGCCCTGCGTGGCCTGCTCCATCGTCTGCTTGCGCTCTTCCATGCGCTTGGACCAGATGTTGCCCGCCACCGCGCCGAGCACGCCGCCGATGACCGCTCCGGTGCCAGCCCTGCCGCCCACCACGGCGCCGAGCACCGCACCGCTGGCCGCACCGATGCCGGCGCCCTGGGCCGTGCCCTGCTGCTCGGCGGTCATGTTCGCGCAGCCGCCCAGCATCAACGCGCTGGCGGTCAGGGCCCACACGGGCCGGTGGATCGAGCTGGGGATTTTCATGAAGACCTCTGGAATCGTTGGATCGTTGCATGGTGCAACGTCATCCGATCCTGCTTCATCGCGTCGCGTTCCGCTGTCGGAGTCCGAACGGCACGCGTGTCAGCGGCGGCCTACACCGCTGGGGGAGCGCGGGCTCTCAGACGTCGAATTGCAGCTTCGCCAGTCGTGCGTACAGACCGCCCGCCGCACTCAGTGTGGCGTGCGTGCCGCTCTCGACGATGCGACCCCCATCCATCACCACGATCCGGTCGGCGCGCTGGACGGTCGAGAGACGGTGCGCGATGACGAGCGTGGTGCGGTCCTTCATCGCCGATTCGAGCGCGGCCTGCACCATGCGTTCGCTTTCGGCGTCGAGTGCGCTGGTGGCCTCGTCGAGCAGCAGCAGCGGCGGGTTCTTGAGCATGGCCCGGGCGATGCTGATGCGCTGCCGCTGGCCGCCCGACACGCGCACGCCGCGCTCGCCGAGGAAGGTCTGGTAGCCGTCGGGCAGCGCGGTGATGAAGTCGTGCGCGAACGCGGCCGTCGCGGCGGCGATCACTTCCGTGTCGCTGGCTTCCGGGCGGCCATAGCGGATGTTTTCCATCGCATTGGCCGAGAAGATCACGCTGTCCTGCGGCACGATGCCGATGCGTCCGCGCAGCGCGTCGAGCGCCAGCTCGCGCACCGGTACTCCGTCGATGCGCACCGTGCCTTCGGCCACGTCGTAGAAGCGCAGCAGCAACTGGAACACCGTGCTCTTGCCGGCACCGCTCGGCCCGACCAGCGCGACGGTCTCGCCGGCGCTCACCTGCAGGCTGAAATCGGCGAGTGCGGCCTGTTTCGGCCGCGACGGGTAGCGGAAGGTCACTGCGTCCAGCGACAGCGAGGAGCCGCGCTGCACGGCCGGCAAGGCTCGTGGAACAGCCGGTGAATGGATGGGCGATTCGGTCGCCAGCAGTTCCATCAGGCGCTCTGTCGCACCGGCCGCGCGCAACAGGTCGCCGTAGACCTCGGCCAGCACCGCCACGCCACTGACCAGGATGATCACGTAGACCACCGTCTGACCCAGGTGGCCGGCGGTGATGTCGCCGCGCACCACCGCCTGCGTGCCTTGATACAGGCCCCAGAGCAGCGCGCCGAAGGTCGCGGTGATGATGAAGCCGACCAGGATCGAGCGCATGCGCGTGCGGCTCACCGCGGTGGCGAAGGCGTTGGCAGTCGACCGGTCGAAGCGGTCGGCCTCGCGGGCTTCCTGGGTATAGCTCTGCACCACCGGAATCGCGTTCAGCACCTCGGCGGCGATGGCGCTCGAGTCGGCCACGCGGTCCTGGCTGGCGCGGCTGAGCTTGCGGATGCGACGCCCGAAGTAGACCGATGGCAGCACCACCAGCACCAGGATGCCCAGCACCTGCGCCATCACGACCGGGTTGGTGACGATCAGCATCGCCATTGCGCCGATGCACATCACCGCGTTGCGCAGGCCCATGCTCAGCGACGAGCCGACCACCGTCTGCACCAGCGTCGTGTCGGTGGTCAGGCGCGACAGCACCTCGCCGGTCTGCGTGGTCTCGAAGAACTCGGGGCTCTGCTTGACCACGTGGGCGTAGACCGCATTGCGCAGGTCGGCGGTGACGCGCTCGCCGAGCCAGGTGACCATGTAGAAGCGCAGTGCCGAGAACAGCCCGAGCGCCGCGCCGACGCCGAACAGCGCGAAGAAGTGTTCGCGCAGCGCCATCACCCGCTGGCCCGGATCGGCCTCGACGATGCCCTGGTCGATCAGCGATTTCAGCGCCACCGGAAACACCAGTGTGCTGACCGCTGCCATCACCAGGAAAACCACCGCCCACGCGATGCGTCCGCGATAGGGCCGCAGGAACGGCATGAGGCCGCTCAGCGAGCGGACGTTCTTGCCCGGCGGCGGGGCGGTTGCATGGCCGCGAGGCGTGGCGATGGCAGGGACTGCGGTGGCGGACGGATTCGAGGACATCGGTCGAGTCTACCGATGGGGCCTGCCAGGAGCCGAACTCCTCTCCACAGGCGGTCAAGGGGTCTGCACGACGATCCGCCGGTTTCGGGCCCGGCCAGCGACGGCGCCGTGCCTGCCTGCCGTCTCGTCCCGCCCTGATCTACAGCGACAGCCGGCCCGCGTAGCCCGTCATCTCCAGGTAGCCGCGCCCGACCCGGCGGCCTGCCTCGTCCTGCACTTCGCTCAGACCCTCCCAGTAGATCGATCCAGTGCTGGCGCGGCTGTCGAGTTCCTGCGCGTCGAGCAGCGCCTTCACGCGGAAGCGGCCGGACGGGGTGTCGACCGACCATTCGACCGGGTAGCGAGCCTGCGAGCTCGGACTGATCCAGATTCGGCCCGGCATGAAGCGGACCTCGTCGGCTGCGAAGTTGCGGACCGCGCCGCCCACAGGCCGGAAGCTTCCGCCGGCGTGGACCGTGCTGCCGTCGGCCCCGCGCAGGCGGAATGCGGTCAGTGCGCCGCCATCATCGAGGTTCATGCCGATCCAGTCCCAGCCCACCGCTGCGGGGTCGAGCAGCGAGTCGCTCCATTCGTGGTCGAGCCAGGCGCTTCCGCGCACGGACTGGCGCGTTCCTTCGCGGGTCAACGTGCCGCTGACTGCGAGCTGAGGCTGGCTGTAGTAGTGGCTGGCCTGCAACGGTTGCGGTCCCTTGCGCGAGTAGCCCGCATCGCCCTGCAGCAGCAGAGGTTGGGTGGTGTCGAAACGCAGATCGAAGTCGAAGCCGGCGGTGTCGCTGCTCACCCGGGCGCGGTAGCGGCTGCCGCCGCCGTGCGCGAGCCGGGCGAAGCTCCAGTCGCGCAGCGACACCGCGGTGTCGCCGACAGCCGCCTCGGCGATGCCGAATCCGGCGCGTGCGATGCGCTGGTCGTGCTGAAGACGGCCCCGTTTCAGGTCGGTGACGGCCGCATGCGCGAACACCAGTTGCCGCGCGGCAAAGCGGCTCGGGTGATCGGTGGCGACCTCCGTGCGCGAACGGAAGAAGGTGACCTGGAAACCGCAGGTGTCGGTCGAATCCAGCGGCTTTCCGCCGGATGCCGTTTCCACGTCGGGGCGCACCGATCCGGTCACGTACCACCACTCGACGCGTGTCTCGGGGTGCGAGCCGTGATCGGCCGGAAACACGAGCGGCCGAGGCCGTACGCCGCTGGATGCGGGGCCGGTGAGGCCAGTGGCCGACGAGCCGAGCCACATCGTCGGCAGCGCCGCGATGAATTGCAACAACCTCCGTCGACGCGCCGGCGGGCGGACGATCGGTGTGTCAGGAAACGGCCCGTCACGAGAAATCACGCGAGCAAGCATCGCACAGCCGCCTTCCGGGCCCGGGCCTGACCGACAATGCCCGGTTGCCCTTCCCACTGCGCTGTCCGATGCCCGAGTTCTCACTGCCTGCCGACTTCGACCTCAGCGATCACTTCGATCACCCGACCCTGATGCGAGCCATCGGGATGAAACCCTCGCAGGCGCTGCTGTCGGAGCACGAGGACGGCGGTCGGTTGCACACCCGTTTGCGTGGGAGCGGCACCGAGATCTACGAGCAGACGATCAGTTTCTTCGTCGATCCGAAGACCGGCCTGCACCTGCGAGGTCTGTGCACCTGCCCGGTGGGGTTCAACTGCAAGCACGTGGCGGCAGCGCTGATGGCGCACGAGGCCGCGCTGGCGCTCGCGAGGCGCCTCGGGGTGAGCCCTGGCGATGCGGGCTCGGCAGATTCACCGGTCACCGCGTCGTTCGTGTCTGCCGGGTTGCCTGCGGTGGCACGCCCGGGCCGGACCGATGTGGCAGGTGACGGACGCACGACTGCTGCATCGACAGCTTTGCCCCACGCGCTGGAAACCTGGCTCGGCAGCCTCGGCGGCTTGAGGGGTGGGGCCGACAGCCGGGTGAGTGAAGACCGTCCGGCGGCGGCCGAGTCGACCGGAGCTTCGAACAAGCGGTTGATGTACGTGTTGTGCAGCGCCGAAGCCCGGTTGTCGCTCAAGTTGCATCTGGGCAGCGCGCGGCGCAACGGCGAGATCAGCCGGCATCACCCGCATGCGCCGGGTGTCGCCGATATGCTGCGATCCAAACCTTCGTATGTCGGGCCGGCCGACGAGACGCTGCTGGCGGCGCTGCTCCCCTTCACACTGAATCGCGTCGGCGGTCAGGTGCCGCTGCGCGGCCGCACCGCGGCCGCCACGCTTCAGCAACTGGTGCGTGCCGGTGGCTGCTGGTTCGTCGGTGCGGAAGACGCGCTCCCTGACACGCCGCCCGGCCCTGCGCTCACCTGGGTCGACGAACCGCTGGAACTGCGCCTGCGCTGGCGCACCGACGAGAACGGGCACTGGCTCACGCGCTGGGAACCGGAGCGCCCCACGGATGATGAACTGGCGGTGGGCGACCCGCCACTGGCCGTCGATGCGCTGGTGCTGCTGCCCGAGCCGCATGCGTTCGTGCGCGATGCCCGCGGCCGCCCCAGCGTGCGGCCGGCCGACGTGTCCGCCTGCGGCCTGACACCGGCGACGATCCGCTGGCTGGCTGGCATGCCGGCGGTGCCGAACCACGCCTTGCCGTCGCTGGTGAACCGGTTGCGCGCGCTCGGTCTGGCACACCAGGTAGTGCTGCCGCTGCCCGACGAACATGCGCAGCCCTTGCAGGAGCTCGGAGAGCTGCCGCTGCAACCCGTGCTGCGGCTGCTCACCTGCCCCAACGTGCCGTCAGAGACCTGGCTCGAGGGTCACCAGCGTCCGCCGCCAGCGGGCCAGCCGCTGCGCCAGGCCGCACTGCAGCTGTTGCTGCGCTATGAACTCGCGACCCCCGGTGAAGTGCGGCGTGGCGCGTCGTCGGTCGATTTCAATTTCCCGGCCGGTGCGTCGGATGTGGCCTTCATCGAGCAACCCGATCCGGCGCGGCCGGGCCAGACCCGGCTGGTGAGATTCCGCCGCAACGCGCAGGCCGAGGCGCAGGCCACGCAGCGACTGTTCGAGCAGCTCGAGCTGCGACCCTGGAGCCGCGTGGCGGCCTTTGCGCTCGACCGCATGGCGGCGCTGAAAGCGGGCCGGCTGCAGGCGTCGGCGCTGCCCCCGGCGCTCGAGGACGGGCTGCTGATGCTGGTGCCGACTGCGCGCGATCGCTGGCCCACGCTGCTCAGTCTGCACGTTCCTGCCCTGCAGGCCGACGGCTGGCGAATCGAGCGGTCCGAGGATTTTCCGTTCGAGGTCTACGAAGCCGACGATTTCGAGATGAGCCTCGATGAGGCGACCGAGGGGGGCACCGACTGGTTCCGCATCGGGCTGAAGGTCAGCGTCGGCGGCACCCCGGTCGATCTGGTGCCACTGCTGGTCGGGCTGGTGCAGGCGGGCTGGCTGAAGCTGGAAGCGTCGCTGCGCGAACCCGATGGCGAGGTGCTTCTTCCGTGGCCGGATGACACCGTGCCGGCAGCCGTGGGTGCACACCATGCCCCGGGGCTGCGCCGCGAGCGGCTGCTGCGCCTGCCGGTCGCACGGATCGCGCCGCTGGTGGCGTGGCTGCGCGGGGTCTTCAACACCACCGGGTTCAGTGCGGGCGACGCCAAGGTCTCGCGCTTCGAACTGGGCGCGATCGAGACCCTGTCCGCCGGGCTGGCGTTGCGCGCACCTCCGGTCCTTGACCAGTTGCTCGACCAGCTTCGCCTGCTTCGAACCGGAGAGGGCCTGCCAGCGGTGGCCGTTTCACCACACGTGCAGGCGCAATTGCGGCCCTATCAGCTCGACGGTCTGGCCTGGATGGACTTCCTGCGCCGTGCCGGATTCGGCGGCGTGCTGGCCGACGACATGGGCCTGGGCAAGACCTTGCAGACGCTGGCGCTGTTGCAGGCCGAGCTCGACGCAGGGCGGCTCGACCGACCCAGCCTGGTGGTGGTGCCGACCAGCCTGCTTGAAAACTGGCAGGCCGAGGCCACGCGCTTCACGCCACAGCTGCGCATGCTGGTGCTGCACGGCAAGCAGCGCTCACAGCAGTTCAAGGACATCGCCAACGCCCATGTGGTCGTGACGAGCTACCCGCTGGCGGTGCGCGACATGGCGCAACTCTCCGGCCGCGCGTGGCACTACCTCGTGCTCGACGAGGCGCAACGGATCAAGAACAGTCGAAGCCTCGCGACGCTGGCGCTGAAAGGGCTGCACGCGCGCCATCGGCTGTGCCTGTCGGGCACGCCGCTCGAGAACCACCTGGGCGAGCTGTGGAGCCTGATGGATTTCGTCAGCCCGGGTCTGCTCGGCAACGAGGCGCAGTTCCGCGAGCATTACCGCAACCCGATCGAGAAGCGGCAGGAATCGCTGCAGGCCGAGCATCTGGCGCGCCGTGTGCGGCCCTTCATCCTGCGACGCACGAAGCTGCAGGTAGCACAGGACCTGCCTGAAAAGACCGAGACGCTGCTGCGAGTCGAGCTCGACGGCACGCAACGCGATCTGTACGAGACCGTGCGTGCGACGATGGACAGCAAGCTGCGCGAGGCGATCGCCCGGCAGGGCCTCGCGCGCAGTCAGATCGTGGTGCTGGATGCGCTGCTGAAGTTGCGTCAGGTGTGCTGTGATCCGCGACTTCTGAAGCTGCGCGCTGCGTCGACCGAAGACGACGATGCGGTCCCCGTCGCGGAAGGCGACGGATCGGGCGTGGTGCAGGCAGAAAGGCCGGTGCATCGCCACGCGACGTCGACCGCGCCCTCGGCCAAGCTCGAACTGCTGCGCGATCTGCTCCCGACGCTGGTCGAGGACGGACGGCGCATCCTGGTGTTTTCGCAGTTCACCGAGATGCTGGCGCTGATCGAGACGGAACTGACCCGCTTGAATCTGGCCTACATCAAGCTCACCGGCGTCACGGTGAACCGGGGCGAGGTGGTGCGGTCATTCCAGGAGGGCAACACGCCGATCTTCCTGATCAGCCTGAAGGCAGGCGGTGTCGGCCTCAACCTGACGGCTGCCGACACGGTGATCCTTTACGACCCGTGGTGGAACCCGGCTGTCGAGCAGCAGGCCATCGACCGCGCCTACCGCATCGGGCAGGGCAAGCCGGTGTTCGTCTACAAGCTGGTCGCCAGCGGGACGGTCGAGGAGAAGATGCTCGAACTGCAGGCCCGCAAGGCGGGGCTCGCGGATTCATTGCTGTCAGGCGTGGCTGGAACCGCCGCGCTGACGGCGCAGGACTTCGACGAATTGTTCAAGCCGCTCGGGGCGGGGTAGGGCGCGTTACTTCCTGGTCGTCACTCGGTTTCCGATGACGCCGCCAACCATCGCACCGCCCACCGTTCCGATGGTGCTGCCACCAGTCAGCACCGCTCCCGCGACGCCGCCGATGCCGGCTCCCACGGCGGTGTTTTGCTCCCGGTGGCTGAGGTGACCGCAGCCAGTGACTGACAGCGCGAAAAGAAGTGCGACGACCGAAAAATATCGGCGTGAAGTTTCCGTGGGTTTGTGCATGAGAGATCGGGTTGTCCGTGGCAATGACCGTCACTGATGCGGTCAGCGGGTGATGATGCCCGTCGCCACCCTCACCCCCGCTACCGGTGTCGTAAGACTGGTAAGCAGGTGATGCAATCGGAAGGGCTGACCCGCAGGTTCAACCCTCCTGGCTGCCTCACTTCTTCTTCGGATCGACCTGATTGCCGATGACGCCGCCGATGACGGCGCCGCCCACCGTGCCGACCGTGCTGCCACCGGTCAACACCGCACCTGCGACGCCGCCGACGCCTGCGCCGATGGCCGTGTTCTCGTCTCGGTGGCTCATGCTGCCGCAGCCGGTCGCCAGCAAGGCGGTCAGCAGGGCGGTGGACATCACGGCGTAGCGTGAGGAGGCAAGGGGATTGTTCATGTGCATCTCCGGAATCGGGGCCAGGGATCGGCCCTCGGTATCCAAGGATGAGCGTCGGGAACCGCCGGCACCATCGTCACAAGGCGCGTCTCGTTGTGGGCGACGGACTACGTCGGTTCGGCCCGACCGGTGGCCCATGCCCGCCACGAAAAACTCAGGGGGTTGCATCGAGACCGGCGGTTTCAACCTGCGCCGGGTCGGATCTGGCCGCGTCGATCGCGCACAGCGCGGCGAGCCGCTGGCGGGTTCCGGGGTGGGTGGCGCTGTCGCGATGAAAGCCGAAGCGTGAAAGTGCCGACACGGCGTGCGCGTCCGCAAAACCCATTTCACGCAGCGTGCGCAAGGCGAACGCGTCCGCAGCGAACTCCTGCCGACGCGCCATCGCAGACGCTGCTCGGCCCAGGGCATCGGAAACGGCATCCGTCTTCGCCTGGGTCACCTTCCCGGGGATGTACTGCTGATAGAGATCGCCCATCTGCGACCAGTGTCCCAGGACCACATGCCCGAGTTCGTGCGCGAGGATGAACAACCGCTCACCCTCGGGCAGGACCGCCAGGGCTTCGTTGGCCACGACGACACCACCATGCACCGTTTCGGCCACCGTATCGCCGCTGATGATCCGCAACTCGACCTGCTGATGGATTTCCAGTGTGCGCAGCAGCCGCTGCAGGCTGAGCTGAACCACCACGGCATTCGGTGTGCCGCGCTCCGCAGATGGCAGGCTGTCGAGGCGGGCCTGCTGGGACCGGTGCAGCACCAGGGTGATCCCCGATTCGGAGATGGATTCGCGACGACGTGTCATGTCGGGGCTGCGATCCCCCGCATGGGCCTCGCGAGCGGGCCAGCCCAGGGTCGACACCAAGAGTAGCCAGAGCATCCAACGCATGCTGCACCCCCTTCTTCGGACCAACGCGCGGGTCGGTCACGAGCGGAGCCATGCAACCTGCATGCCAGATTAAGGGTTAATACTTATTCACCCGGGTTCGCCACCCAATTCTCTCGATGGGCCGGAAGTTGACGCCGATGCGGCTGCGTCCTGGCGGCAAGCGGCGACCAGGGCCTGCCAGCCTGCCATGCCCAGGGACTCCATCGTCTCGATGTTGGCCTCATAGATTGCCTCGGCCTCCGGAAAGGCCTGAACCGCGCGGTCGATGCTCTCCTCGCGAAGCAGGTGCAGCGTGGGGTAGGGCGATCGGTTGGTGGCATTGGTCACGTCTTCCGGCTCGGTGCCCGCGAACTGGTAAGCCGGGTGGAAGCTGGCAAGCTGCAGCACGCCGTCGCAGCCGAGCTCGCCCAGCGCCGCTTCGGCGATGTCCAGGAAATCGTTGTAGTCACCGAAATCCGTCAGCACCTTCGGATGCACCAGCAGCGTGGTCTCGCAATGCGTCGGGTCGGTGTCGAGCAGGCGCTGCGCTTCGACGCACAGCACCTGCAGCAGCATCCCAGAGTCGGTTGCATCGCTGACCACGCAGCGGATCTGGCCCTTGACCCGCACCGCGCGTGCGAACGGGCACAGGTTCAGCCCGATGACGGCCCGGTCGACCCAGGCCAGGGTCTCGGCCGCCGCCGCCGAGGCGTCAGGGCTTGCCGCCACCGGCGATGGCGCTGGCCACTGCATTGGCAAGCAGCTGGTTCGGCAATCGCAGCGTGATGTCGAGGGAACCGACGCGCAGGACCAGCACCGGGCCGTCGGCGTTCGCACGGACGACGACCTCATCCGCGGCCATCTGCACCGACTCGCTCGGCACGGTTTCGGCCAGCGGCTTGCGATCGGGCTGCTCGGTACCCATCGCCTGGGCACCCGCGAGCACCACGCGCGACAGCAGTTCGAGACCCTCGCTGTCGAGTTCGAGCGGGAAGATCTGGCCGTTGTCCATGACCAGTTCGAACAGCACTGCCGTGCCGTCGTCGGCCAGGATGGCTTCATTGATGCCGATGCAACGCAGGGGAGGAATGGAAGACATGGTTCGTATGGCTCAGCGCAAATTGGGAGGACCGGTATGTTGCCACGGGGGCGGCATGACGGGCTCGGTGCGTCTCATCACCGGGTGCGCCTCAGGTTCAGGCGACAGGCCTGGGCCTAGAGCGAGTCCGCCGCTGATTCCGCAGGCGCCGCCGGTTCCTGCACCCAGCGGCCGCCGATCAGGTGTTCGTTCGGACGAAACTGGACCTTGTATGACATCTTGGGGCTGGCGCCGATCCAGTAACCCAGGTACAGGTGGGGCAGCTTCAGCAGCCGCGCCTGTTCGATCTGCCACATGACGTTGTAGGTGCCGTAGCTCTTGTGGGGCTCGGGTTCATAGAAGGTGTAGACCGCCGACAGGCCGTCGTTCAGGATGTCGAGGATCGACACCATCTTGAGCGCCCCCAGCCGGTCTGGCTCGCTGTCTTTCGCCGGTTCGCGAAACTCAACCAGCCGCGAATTCACCCTGCTCTGCAGCAGGAACTGCGTGTACTGATCGATGCTGTCGTTGTCCATCCCGCCGCCGGTATGGCGACCCGACTGGTAGCGCAGATACAGCTGGTAGTGCTCCTGGACGAAACCGAGGCGCAACACGCGCGCTTCGAGATTTCCATGGGCCTTGAAGGCTCGTCGCTGACTGCGCGTCGGCTCGAAGGTCTGCACCGGCACCCGCAGCGGGACGCAGGCGTCGCACTCTTCGCAATGGGGTCGGTACGTGAACATGCCACTGCGTCGAAAGCCATTGGCAACCAGGCCTGAATAGACGTCCGACTGGATCACATGGCTCGGCGTGGCGACCTGGGATCGGGCCATCCGGCCTTCCAGATAGCTGCAAGGATAGGCGGCCGTTGAATAGAACTGCAGCGTTTCGAACGGAAGCTCTTGCGGGTGAGTCACGGACGGCCTTCGTCGGGGGATTCCTCGGTCTCCGGGGGCGGTTTGAGCCAGGCCCAGAGGCGCTGATGATAATTCCAGCGTGTCACCGGAGGGGCTCGCAGGCGCGTCGCGATTGCGGCTTCGAACACGTTGCGTGGCACTTCTCGCCCGCCCATGGACACCAGGTGACCGGTGCGCTGCTGGCAGTCGATCAGGTCGATGTCGTGCTCGCGGCAGAAGCACACCAGCGCGGCCAGCGCGATCTTCGATGCGTCGGTACGGCGCGAGAACATCGACTCGCCGAAGAACATGCGCCCGATGCCGATGCCGTACAGACCGCCGGCGAGTTCGCCGTCGACCCACGTCTCGAAGCTGTGCACCACGCCCAGCGCATGCCAGCGCGTGTATGCAGCGGCCAGGTCCGGAACGATCCAGGTGCCGTCCTGTCCCTCGCGCGGACTGGCCGCGCAGGCTTCAATGACCTGCTCGAAGGCGCTGTCGATGCGCACCTCGCAACTCGGCGACCGGGTGAACCTGGCAATGGTCTTGCGCAGCGACCGGGTCAGCCGGAACTCGCTGGCAAACAGGACCATCCGCGGGTCGGGTGACCACCACAGAACCGGCTGGCCTGCGCCGTACCAGGGGAAGACGCCCTTGGAGTAGGCCTCGGCCAGGCGTTCCGGACTCAGTTCTCCGCCCGCAGCGAGCAGCCCGGGAGCGTCTGATCCCGGCGGCAGCGCGAAACGAGTGTCGGGCAGCGGGTCGTGCGCGTCGCGCAGCCAGTGGATCAAGCGCCGTCCAGTGCGTTGGCGGGTTGGTGAGGCTTCTTCTGGGCCAGCGCCACACCGTGACGCACCGCGATGATTTCCGCCAGCACGGACACCGCGATCTCGGCCGGTGTGCGGCTGCCGATGTGAAGCCCGATCGGACCATGCAGTCGATCGATCTCGGTCGGCGCCAGATCGAAGAGGGCCAGCCGCTGCTTGCGCTGTGCGGTGGTTCGGCGCGAGCCGAGCGCACCGACGTAGAACGCCGGTGACTTCAGGGCCTCGAGCAGCACCATGTCGTCGAGCTTCGGGTCGTGGCTGAGTGCGACCACGGCGGTGTGCGCGTCGGCCTGCATCTCCAGCAGCAGGTCGTCGGGCATGGCCCGGCTGAAGTGGCTGCCGGGCAGGTCCCATGCGAGCGCGTGCGAATCGCGCGGGTCGCAGCAGGTGACCTCGAAATCGAGTGCCAGCGCCATTTTCGCCAGGACCTGCGACAACTGTCCTGCACCCACGATCAGCAGCCGCCAGCGCGGCCCGAAAAGCGCACGCAGGCTGTTGCCGTCGAACTGGAAGACCTCATCGCGTGACGCGGGCTCTATGGCGACCTGACCACTGGACAGCGTCAGGCAGCGGGCGACCAATTCATGCCTTGCGGTGCGCGCCAGCACCTCGTCGATCCAGCCAATGTCCGTCAGCGGCTCCTGCACCAGCCGCAGGTTGCCACCGCAGGGCAGGCCGAAGCGCGCGGCTTCTTCCTTGGTGACGCCGTAGGTCATCAGCGATGGCTGCGCGACGCGCTCGCCGTGGCGCAGCCGGGCGATCAGGTCGTCCTCGACACAACCGCCCGAGACCGATCCGACCAGCACGCCGTCGCCGCGCATCGCCAGCAGCGCGCCCGGCGGCCGCGGGGCGGAGCCCCAGGTTTCGATCACCGTGACCAGCCACACCGCGTGGCCTTCGCCATGCCAGTCGCGTGCCTTTGTCAGTACCTGCAGATCCAGACTGTCCAAGGCCCAGCGCCTCCCAACGATTGCGATGGATTCATCGTAACCGCCGGGGCATGGGCCTGCGCTCGGGAGACCCTGCCGTTCAGTACACCTCCGGCACCACGATCTGTTCCGGCACCGGCTGGCGCATGTAGTCGTCGTGGCGCTCACGAGGCGGCAGCACGATGGCTGGTTGCTCGGTCTCTTCGTAGGGCATCTGGTTCAGCAGGTGGTGGATGCAGTTCAGGCGCGCCTTCTTCTTGTCGACCGCTTGCACCACCCACCAAGGTGCCTCGGGGATGTGGGTGCGTTCGAGCATGATTTCCTTCGCCTTGGTGTAGTCCTCCCAGCGGCGGCGCGACTCCAGATCCATCGGGCTCAGCTTCCACTGCTTCAACGGATCGTGGATGCGGCCGAGGAAGCGCAGATGCTGCTCTTCGTCGGAGATGGAGAACCAGTACTTGATCAGCTGGATGCCCGAGCGCACCAGCATCCGCTCGAACTCCGGCGCCGATCGGAAGAACTCTTCGTACTGCTCGTCGGTACAGAAACCCATGACCCGCTCGACGCCGGCGCGGTTGTACCAGCTGCGGTCGAACAGCACGATCTCGCCAGCAGCCGGCAGGTGCGAGGCGTACCGCTGGAAATACCACTGTGTGCGCTCGCGGTCGTTGGGGGCGGGCAGGGCGGCTACCCGGCACACGCGCGGATTCAACCGCTGCGTGATGCGCTTGATCACGCCGCCCTTGCCGGCGGCGTCGCGCCCCTCGAAAAGGATCACCACCTTGTGCCCGGTCGCGACGACCCAACTCTGCAACTTGACCAGTTCGCCCTGCAGACGGAAAAGTTCCCGGAAGTAGTGCTGGCGGTCTTGCCGGTCCTGCTCAGTCGGGGTCCCTGCGTCACCGTGCCCTGCGGCCACGGCTTCCAGAGAACGGTCCTCCATTTCCAGTTCGAGTTCCTCGTCGTAGCTGTCCTGCAGATCGAGGTGGATGCGGCGGATGGTGTCGGCGTCGGTCGGTGTCACGGGGTGTCCTGCAGGTCGATGGGCTCGATGGGTCAGTGGACAGACTATGAAGGTTCTGTGGCAGCGGTGTGACTGACCTCTCGCGTGAATGGGTCGATCGAACGCACGCGGCTGTGCCGGAGGCGAGGTCTTCTGGATGCTGCTAAAACCGCGCCAGGGAGAGTCGGTTTCATGAACACCTCATCTGCTTGCTTCAACTGCCCATCGAACAGGCGCTGGTTGCCGCCGGCTGCGTTGTGCGCGCTCCTGGCCTGCGCTGCCGCGTTGACGGTGCACGCTGCGGAACGCGTCGCGTTGCCGGCTTTGCCGGCTTCCAGTCCGTCGGCCGCCGATGCCGGGCGAGCGATCTACCAGCAGCGCGGCGCCGATGGGCGCGTGGTGTTCACCGACAGGCCGGCCGCCGGTCTGGCGACCGAGCGCCGCTGGCGTGTCGAGCCCACCGAAGATGAGGCCGCCGCAGCTGAGCGCCGGGAGGTCAGCCGGGCGGAGGCCGATCGCGTCAGCGAACGCGTCCAGCGTTCCATCGACCATCAGCAAGCGCTCAGCAACCAGCTTCAGATCGAGCAGATTCGCGCCCAGCGGGAGGCCGATGCGCTGGCTGCCGAGCGCCTGCGCGAGCGGGACCGTGAATACGAGTCGCGGGCCTATGTCGTGGCGCCCCGCCGCCCGTGGACGCGACCCCCGGTGATGCCGCCGTCGCCCCGACCGACCCCTCCCCATCCGCCTACCGACGTCAAGCCGGTGCGGCCGCCCGAGCCGATGCTGCGGCTCGCACCGCGTGTCCAGGCGCCGGGCATGCTCGAAGCCGAGCGTTGACGCCACACCGGCTCAGGACAGCAGCGTTTCCGCCATCGCCGGATTCAACGCCGCCGCCGACCGGGAGCAACGCGCCTCGATCTGCTCGGCCAGGTACAGCGCATCGCGTGCCACGCCCGAGAAGCGCCCCGAGCCCCAGGTGTGCAGCCACGGCAGCCCGAGAAAATACAGGCCCGGCTGCGCCGTCACGCCGCGCACATGCCCGGGCTGGCCCCGCCCGTTGAACACCGGCACGTCGAGCCAACCGAAATCGGGCTGGAAGCCGATGCACCAGATCACCGAGTTGATGCCCGACTCGCGCAGCTTCAGCCGCGTGCGTTCGGCCGGCGGCTCCCACACCGGCTGGTAGACCGACGGCGGCGGTGCCTGGATGCCCGCTTTCTCGATGTACTTGTCGATCGACGCGTTGATGCCGTTGTAGATGCGGTCGGCGTGGTCGAGGTTGCTGCGCAGGTCGGGGTTGAAGTGCAGCGTGTCGCCTTCCAGACCGGTCAGCAGGCCGTAGAGCTCCATGCCGTCGGCGGCGAACTGGCGCAGGTCGATGTCGCGCCCGCCGTCGCGGCCGGTCACGTAGTGGTTGGTGTTGTCGCGCACGCCCTCGCGCAGCGGATGCTCGTGCACCGCCATGTCGTAGTAGCCCATGTCGGCCAGCCAGTCGACCACGTCCTTGCCACGGTAGAAGCGCGCGCAGCGCGGCGCGTCGCCGGTGGCCAGCACGACCTTGCGGCCGGCCAGGTGCAGGTCCTCGGCGAGCTGTGCGCCCGACTGGCCGTTGCCCACCACCAGGATCTTGCCCGCAGGCATCGCATGCGGATTGCGATATTGCTCGGAATGGATCTGCAGCATGCCCGGCGGCAGGCGCTCGGCCAGTCGCGGGATGATGGGCTGGTGGTAGCCGCCTGAAGCGATGACCACCTGGTCTGCGCTGTAGCGACCCTGTGAGGTCTCGATCTCGAAGCCGCCACCGGCACGGCGCGTCACCCGCTGCACCGTCACGCCGCTGTGCACCGGTGCGTTCACATGCTTCACGAAGCCGTCGAGATACTCGATGATCTCGTCGCGCTTCATGAAGCCGTGCGGGTCGTTGCCGCTGTACTCCCAGCCCGGCAGCTTGCATTGCCAGTTGGGCGTGACCAGGCAGAAGGTGTCCCAGCGCTGTGTGCGCCAGGCGTGTAGCGGAGAGCGCTTCTCGATCGCCAAATGGTCGATGCCGCGCTGCTTCAGGTAGTGGCTGATCGACAGCCCGGCCTGCCCGCCGCCGATGATGATGACGCTGTGGTGTTCAGCAACGGGGGGCTTGGTGTTCATGGACATGGGGGTTCCTTGCACGCGAGCGATGTCGCACCATCATTCGTAGAAGGCCATCACCTCGACCTGCGCATCGGGCTGCGCGGCGAAGCGGGCGGCGGTGTGTTCGATCTGGGCGAGCTGGTCCATCGCCTGCGAGCAGGCGAAGCCGAACTTGGCGCGCACCCGCTCCGAAGCGATGTGCAAGGCCTCGCGCACCTGCGTCATGAACAGCGGCAGCGGGTAGGTGGTGCCGGGCTGGAAATAGTCCTTGATCACCAGCGAAGGCGAATAGCAGCGTGCCTGGCTGCCGTCGGGCCAGCGCAACTGGAAATGCATCGCGGGCATGGGCAGTCTCCGATCTCGTGCGTGGGGTGACTCAAGCGTGCAACGCGTGGGCCGGTGTGGCGGCATGGCGTGCGAGCGCGCTGCCCGCGCGGTACAGCGCCACGTGATGCGCGGCGCTGGCTGTCCAGTTGTGGCGCTGGCAGACCTCGGGCGTCTGCTGCGCCAGCGCGGCGGCGCGCTCGGGTGCCAGCGCGTTGCGCATCGCACGGGCGATCGAGCGCGGATCGAGCGGATCGGCCCAGCAGCAGTCGGTGTTGCGCAGGTGCTCGGTGAACGGCGCTATGGCCGAGACGACGGTGGGCGTACCGCACGCCAGCGCCTCCAGCACGACCAGTCCGAAGCCTTCGCGCAGCGAGGGCATCACCATCACGTCGGCCGCGCGATACAGCGCGGGCATGTCGGCGTCGGCGACCGGGCCGGTCAGCACGATCGCCTGGCCGGGGCCGATGCCTGTGCCGATACCCAGGCCGCTGGCGGCGAGTCGGTCCTTGAATTCGGCCACATAGGCGTGGTGGTTCAGCAGGCTCGATCCCCCGGCGATCACCCACTGCGCCTGCGGCAACTCTGCGCGCAGCGCGCTGAAGGCTTCCAGCAGCCGCACGGTGTTCTTGCGTTCCTCGATGCCGCCGACGGACAGGAACACTGGCGCCTTGGCCCGCACCCCGCCGCGCAGCCCGTAGCGGGCTGCGACACGCGCATCGCTGGCGTCGGCCTGTCGGGTGTAGCGCCGGCAATCGACGCCGTTGTGCACCAGTGCCGCGTGGACGCCGTGGGCCTGCGACAGCACGTCGCACCACAGCTGGCTGACGCACAGCACCTGCCGGGCCGCTTCGAAGCCGCGCTGCTGCCATGCCATCAGCTGCGGGTCGTCGAACGAATCGAGGTGGTGCACGGTGCGCACGTAACCGTCGATCAGACCGCGCTCCTGCAGCGTCGCCAGCGCGTTGGCGCTGATCGGGTCCTGCGCGTGCAGCACGTCGAAACGCCGGCGCGTCAACAGCGGTTCCAGATGGCGCTGGTATGCATCGATGCGCGAGGCAACCATCTCGACCATGTCGTTCGGTGCGGTCGGCTTCACCGGCACCAGTTGCAGCTCGCAGCGCACCTGGCGGAACATCGTCTGGCCTGGCAGTGCGGGCGCCATCACGGTGACCTGGTGGCCGGCCTCTTGCAGCGCACTCGCCAGCTCCAGCGTGTGCACGACGCCACCGCGAGGATTCACCGAGTGGGTCAGCAGCGCGATCCGCAGCGGCTCAGGCATCGGAGCGCTCTTCGGCCGGGCTCTGGTGTGAGGACTGCGGCAGGATCAGCGGTTGCATCGACACGTCCCACAGCAGCGCGTTTTCGTCGCCACGGATCAGCCGTACCTGCGGGTCGGCCGTCACGTGGCCCACCACCGCGCTGGCGATGTCGCGAGCGCGAAAGCGCTGCAGCACCGCGTCGACCTGATCAGGCCGCACGCTGAGCACGAAGCCGTAGCTCGGGAACGCCTGCAGCCAGCGCGTGAGGTGGGCGCCTGTCGTCACCAATCCAGGCTTCGGGACGGCATCGATGTCGATCACCGCGCCGACCTTCGAGCATTCGAGCAGCATCAGCGTGGTGCCGATCGCGCCGCCCATGCTGATGTCCTTGGCAGCGTCGCACAGTCCGTCTTCGGCCAGCCCCGGCAGCAACTCGAGGTCGGCGCGCAGCCGCTCGGCCGGCGCGCGGGTCGATGCGTTCCAGTACGGGTGCGGTTCCTCGTACGCGCCGCGCAGGTCGATCGCCATCACCAGGAAGTCACCGGGACGTGCATGGAAGCTGGTCAGCAGCTTGGATGCGCGCCCGACGATGGCCACCGCGAGCTGGCCGCGATCGCTCCGGCTGTTGGTGTGGCCGCCGACGATGGGCACGCCGTAGCGCGACGACGCGGTTGCCAGGCCTTCGAGCAGCGGCTGGGCCGACTCGCTGCCCCGGCTCCACAACGCATCGACCACCGCGATCGGCCGCCCACCCATCGCGTAGATGTCGCTGACGTTGACCATCACGCCGCAGTAGCCGGCGAACCAAGGCAGGCGCAGCACGAAGTCCTCTACGAAGCCTTCTATCGCGAACAGCAGGTAGCCGTCGCCATCGGGGATCGCCGCGCAATCGTCGCCGTTGGCGACCGGCTCGGCCGACTCCCTGGCGCGGTCGGGCAGCGCGCGTGCCAGCATGCCCACCACGTCGGAGATGTCGCGCTTGTGCGCCAGCCCGCGTCCGCGCAGCAGGGCGGACGTGATCTCGTCTAGCGATATATCCAGCGCGGACGACGCAGCGTCTCGCTTCACGGGGTGCTCCGGCTCCGGGCGGCACTGGGGGCGACGCTCTGGGTGGAGTAGCCCCACAGCGGGTCGTGGCACGGCGGGTAGTGATCGAGGTCGGCCTGCATCAGCGCATGCGGCCGGCCGTGCAGCGTCTCCTCTTTCAGCAGGCTCCAGTGCAGGCGCCGGAACAGCGGCACGTTCTGCCCCTGCACATGCGCGAGAAACACCCGCGCGCCGCGCGCATGCGCACTCGACACCGCGAGGCGGATCAAGGTCGCACCCAGCTTGCCCTGCTGCCGGAACGACGGATGCACTGCGAGGCGCGAACCCCACCACAGGCCGGGTTCGTCGCCCTCGGGCTGGGTGTGGATGCGCACCGTGCCGACCACCTGGTCGGGCTGACCGCAAACCTGCGACACCGCGACCAGCGGCTGCGCATGCGCGTCGATCGCATCGGAGTCGTCGCCGACGAAGACGCCCTGCTCGATGCAGAACACTGCGCGTCGCAGCCGCCGCGCTTCCTCCCGTTCCCAGGCCCCGTCGGCCCACTTGATGCGGTAGTCGCAGGGCACGAACGCTTGGGTCTCGTCGCAGATCCGGTCCAGGGTCAGCATGGTGTTCGCTCCGTTGAAGGGAAGGGGCAGGGCTGCGATCTCGCCGAATCAGCCGGCCGCGGTTTCGTACACAGACAGCGAAGAGCAGGCGCCGCACTTGCCGCAGCCGGCCTTGATCTCGCCCGAGCGCAGGCCTGCCGCCGACACCATCGCGCCGAGCCGTTCAAGCAGCGGCTGCATGAACTCCGAACTCGGGGCCGGGTGGTCCTCGAGCGGCGTGCCGCTGATCGGCACGAATGGCACGACGAAGGGGTAGACGCCGAGCTTCAGCAGCGTGTCGGACATCGACAGGATCGCTTCCGGCGTGTCGCCCAGCCCCGCCAGGATGTAAGTGCTGACCTGACCTCGACCGAACACCTTCACCGACGCCTCGAAGGCCTGCAGGTAGCGCTCGATCGGCACGCTGGCCTTGCCCGGCATCACGCGCTGGCGCACCTCGGGCGTCACGACTTCCAGGTGCATGCCCAAGGTGTCGATGCCCGCCGTCCGCATGCGCTGGAACCAGAGGTCGTCGTCGGGCGGCTCGCACTGCGCCTGCAGCGGCAGATCGACGGCCGCCTTGATCGCGCGGGCGCTGTCGCGCAGCACCGCCGCACCGCGGTCGGTCGCGTTCGGCGTGCCGGTGGTCATCACCATGTGCTTCACGCCATCGAGCCGTACCGCAGCCGCGGCCACTTCGGCGAGTTGCGCCGGGGTCTTGTGCGCGATCGTTCGGCCTGCCGCCAGCGACTGGCCGATCGCGCAGAACTGGCAGGTCTTCCTGCGGCTCTCGTAGCGGATGCAGTTCTGCAGCACTGTGGTGGCCAGCACGTCGGAGCCGTGCAAGGTCGCGATGTGCGAATACGGAATGCCGTCGGACGTCTTCAGTTCGTAGAAGCGCGGCGACTTCGGGAATTCGATGCGGGCGATCGGGATCGAGCCGCGCATCAGCGCGCTGCGGCCCTGCGCGTCGGGTGCCTGCGCTATGAACGGCGAGGTCCATGCGCTGGAGGTGTGCACCGGCACCATGATCGTGTGGCCGTCGACCGTTACCGCCTTGTGGTCCGACGGCCCGGCGCCCCCCTTGCGGCTTGCGACGCCGCTGTTGGCGGCGGTCGGGTCGGCCAGGCGCAGGCCGAACGACTGCAGCTCGGTCATCAATTGCCGGCTCGCGGCGGACAGTGTGCTCGATGGGGCCAGACTCATGGCGCACCTTTGCGTGGAGAAGCCAGGGCGGCGTCCGCAGCCCAAAGCGACGGTTGATCGGTGCTCGCGCTGGGGTTGGTTGAAGGCACGGTGCCGTCACTCATCGACCGCATCGCCGTCACCGGCTGGTCGTTGATCAGCAGGCGCAGCAATTCCGGCCGCGCGTAGTGGCCGACCGAATCCATCATCCGTTTGCGCTTGGCGATCAGGCTCATGTCCAGGTCGGCGCAAACGATTCCTTCGCCTTCGGTCAGCGGCGTGCACAGGTCCTTGCCTTCGGGCGAGACGATCGCCGTGTGGCAACCGCCGCGCAGCGCCTTCTGCAGACTGGTGTCGGGCGTGATCGACGCGATCTGCGCATCAGTCAGCCAGCCGGTGGCGTTGACGACGAAGCAGCCCGATTCGAGCGCGTGGTGGCGGATCGTCACCGCCATCTGGTCGGCGAAGACCTGGCCGACCATCGAGCCGGGGAACTGCGCGCAGTGGATCTCCTCGTGCTGCGTCATCAGCGCGTAGCGAGCCAGGGGGTTGTAGTGCTCCCAGCAGGCCAGCGCGCCGATGCGGCCGACCGCGCTGTCGACGACCTTCAGGCCGGCACCATCGCCCAGTCCCCACACCATTCGCTCGTGATAGGTCGGGGTGATCTTGCGACGCTTCAGGATCAGCGTGCCGTCGGCGTCGAACACCAGTTGCGTGTTGTAGAGACTGCCGTGGTCGCGCTCATTGACGCCCAGCACGACAACGACGCCGCGCGTCCGTGCGCGCTGGGCGACCGCCTGCGTGACGGGGCCGGGAACCACCACCGCGTGCTCCATCAGGCGCAGGTGCGGCGCGCCCTGCAGCACCGGCGGCAGCACGAAGGAGAAGTAAGGATAGTAGGGAACGAAGGTCTCGGGAAACACCACGAGCTGCGCACCCTGGTCGGCCGCTTCGTCGATGGCGTCGAGCACGCGCTCCAGCGTGCCGGCCGGCCGCTCGAGGTCGGGTGCGATCTGGACTGCCGCCGCGCGGACGACGGGGGGCGCTGAGCTCATGGTGGTCACGGTTGTGCCGTCACAGCGTCCAGGTGTCGAGGATGAACGCGTTGGCCTTGCGGTGCAGCAGGATGATGTCGAGCACGTCCAGCGGATTGATCGGGCGGATACCTTCGATCAGCGCGCCTTCGCCGTGGCCATACAACGCCTGCAGCGCGAAGCGGCAGGCGTAGACCTTGCCGCCCTCGGCCATGAACTTGGTCAGCGTGTTGTTGAAGTTCTGGTGGCCGGGGAACGCTTCGTCGCCCAGCTTCGGGAAGCCGCGTTGCACGCCGAGCGTGACACCCGGGCCGTACAACAGGATCGAGGTCTCGAAGCCCTTGCGCTGCAGGCGGGTCGCTTGGAGCATGTTGACGAAACCGATCGAGCCTTCGAAGGCCACCGTGTGGAAGGTGACCAGGGCCTTCTCGCCCGGATCGGCCTTGACGTCCTCGAACACTTTCTCTTCGTAGTCGACCAGGAAATCGCCCTTGGCGTTGGCGGGCTTGGTGATTTTTGGCATGGGGTTTCTCCGCGAGTGGTGTGCAGCGCAACCATTGCGCGCTGGATCTGCTTTGCATCGTCTGTGCCACCAGCGAGTCGATCCGATGCGATCAATCAGCGATCAATACACGGTGGTGCGCGTCGCGGATTGAATCGGTGCGTCTGCCGTGACCTGTCAAGCGTCGATCACCACAAGTGCATCAGGATCAAGCGCACGGTCTCGGGGCTTGTCAGTCCGATCAATGCCTCCGATCAAGCGTCTCGCGTGCACCTGAGAGAGGCATCAATCGAGCGCTGCGTGAACCCGGGATGGCACGAACGATGCGATCAATGGCTGCCTGTCCGTGCAATCAACGTCCGCGCTCGATCCGCCCCACCTTCATCCATGAACAAGCCCACCTCCCACTGGCTGCGACGCCTGCAGGCCAGCGATCAGCCGGCCTACCTGCAGATCGCCGACCTGATCGCCGAGGACCTGCGCACCGGCCGCCTTGCGGCGCGCGACCGCCTGCCCACACTGCGCGAACTGGCCGGCGACCTCGGCCTGAACTACACGACGGTGGCGCGCGCCTATGCCGAAGCGCGCAAGCGCGGCCTGATCACCTCGCGGCCCGGCATGGGAACCACGGTGCGTGGCTCGACACCGACCTTGCCGCTGCGCGGCGGCAGCGCAGCCGAGATGACGATGAACCTGCCGCCGGAGCCGCAGGACCCGGCGCTCCTGTCACGCATGCGGGAAGGGGCCGCCGAGGTGATGGAGCGCGCCGACCTGAACGCGCTGCTGCGCTACCAGGATTTCGGTGGCAGTCCCGAAGACAAGGACGCTGCAGTCCAATGGCTGTGGCCGCACCTGCCCGGTTGCCATGCGTCGCGCGTGCTGGTCGGCCCGGGCATCCACAGCGTGCTGGCGGCGCTGGTGTCGCAATTGGCCCGGCCGGGCGAGCTGATCTGTGTCGAGTCGCTGACCTACCCGGGGCTGAAGGCGATCGCGACCCAGCTCGGCGTCGTGCTGCACGCGCTGCCGCTCGACGACGAGGGCCCGAGCGCGTCGGCCTTCGAACAGGCCTGCAAGACGCTGAAGCCGAAAGCGCTGTACTGCAACCCGACGATGCTGAACCCGACCACGCTGACGATGAGCCGATCGCGTCGCGAGGCGCTGGCCGACATCGCGCTGCGCTTCAGCATCCCGATCATCGAGGACGATGCCTACGGCATGCTGCCGCGCACGGTGTCACGCCCGCTCGCGCTGCTGGCACCCGACCTGACCTATTACATCAGCGGGCTCAGCAAATGCCTCGGCGCCGGGTTGCGCACCGCCTTCGTGTGCTCACCGAACGAGCGGCAGTCGCAGAGGCTGGCCGGCGCCTTGCGCGCAACCACGGTGATGGCGTCGCCTATCACCAACGCGGTCGCCACCCGCTGGATCACCGATGGCACCGCCGACGCGGTGTTGCAGTCCATCCGTACCGAGTCTGCCGCCCGCCAGGTGCTGGCCGCGCGCCATCTGGCGCACCACGCCATCCAGAGCCAGCCCGAAGCTTTCCATCTGTGGCTGCCGGTCGCGTCGTCCTGGGGCGTGGTCGAGTTCGCGTCGTACCTGCGAGGGCAGGGCGTGGCGGTGGTCGCGAGCGCCGCGTTCTCGACCGACGGCGACCCCCCCGATGCGGTGCGCATCTGCCTGGGCGGCCCGCTGACGCGCGACGAGTGCGATGCCGCGCTGCACCTGATCGCCGACACGCTGGATCACCCACAGCATCCGCATGCGACGGTGATGTGAGGGCAGGGTCGCGTCATGTGCCGACGCGTTTGAAAATACCAAATGGAAAGGAAAGCTCAGCCGACCGTGACCGGAATCTTGCCGATCTTCGCCTGCCACTCCTTCGGTCCGGTCTCGTGCACCGAGGTGCCGTTCGAATCGACCGCCACCGTCACCGGCATGTCGGTGATGTCGAACTCGTAGATCGCTTCCATGCCGAGGTCGGCGAAGCCGACGACCTCGGCATGCTTGATCGCCTTGCTGACCAGGTAGGCCGCACCGCCCACCGCCATCAGGTACGCGCTCTTGTGCTTCTTGATCGCCGCGATGCCCGCCGGGCCGCGCTCGGCCTTGCCGATCATGCCGATCAGACCGGTCTCGGCCAGCATCATCTCGGTGAACTTGTCCATGCGGGTGGCGGTGGTCGGGCCGGCCGGGCCCACCACCTCGTCGCGCACCGGGTCGACCGGGCCGACGTAATAGATCACGCGGTTGGTGAAATCGACCGGCAGCTTCTCGCCCTTGGCCAGCATGTCCTGGATGCGCTTGTGCGCGGCGTCGCGGCCGGTCAGCATCTTGCCGGACAGCAACAGCGTGTCGCCCGGTTTCCAGGCGGCGACCTGTTCCTTGGTCAGGGTGTTCAGGTCGACGCGCTGGCTCTTGTTGTAGTCGGGCTCCCAGTGCACGTCGG
Organism: Rhizobacter sp.; assembly: GCA_046154125.1. Taxonomy (GTDB): domain Bacteria; phylum Pseudomonadota; class Gammaproteobacteria; order Burkholderiales; family Burkholderiaceae_C; genus PBB1. The sequence goes on from JBJXEJ010000192.1 coordinate 42,222, forward strand.
GCCACAGGTCGAGGCTCGGCGGGTCGATGTAGGCCGCGCCGGAGCCGTCGAGCACGAAGTGCGCGTGGCGGGTCGCCGCGCAGTTGGGGATCATCGCCACCGGCTTGCTGGCGGCGTGCGTCGGGTACATCGCGATCTTCACGTCGAGCACCGTGGTCAGCCCGCCCAGCCCCTGCGCGCCGATGCCCAGCGCATTGATCTGGTCGCACAGCTGGATGCGCAGCTCCTCGGTCTTGTTCTGCGGGCCGCGCGCCTTCAGCTCGTACATGTCGATCGGATCCATCAGGATTTCCTTGGCCATGAGCATCGCCTTCTCGGCGGTGCCGCCGATGCCGATGCCGAGCATGCCCGGCGGGCACCAGCCGGCGCCCATCGTCGGCACCGTCTTCATGACCCAGTCGACCAGGCTGTCGCTCGGGTTGAGCATCACGAACTTGCTCTTGTTCTCGCTGCCACCGCCCTTGGCCGCGACCTGCACGTCCACCGTGTTGCCCGGCACCACCGTCATGTGGACGACCGCCGGCGTGTTGTCCTTGGTGTTCTTGCGCTCG
>JBJXEJ010000193.1:0-3800 GCA_046154125.1 Rhizobacter sp.
GCACCCAGGCGCTGACCGTCACGCTCGACCACGATCACCGACGTCTGCTCGTCGTACTGTGGCGACACCGCGCCGAGGCGCAATCGCAGATCGAACACCGGGACCATCTCGCCGCGCAGGTTGATCACACCGAGCAGGTCGGTCGCAGACCGGGAGATGTTGAGCGGCTCGGTGTACGAGCGGATTTCACACACCTGCAGGATGTCGACCGCATAGGACTGCGATCCGATCTTGAAGGCCAGGACGCGCTTGCCAACCACAGGCTCGCCGTGTGCAGGCGGGCGTTCCGCGGTTCGGGTCGGGCTCAGCATGGTTTGCATCGAGGTTTCCTTTGGATGAGGTCGACAAGCTGCGACACCGCAAGCTCGACCAGAAACCAAACGATACATCCGATGAAATCATTTTCATCATTTAAGTCGTGAGCAATTTGCCACCTTTATCACCTTAAACCCGATTGATTGCACTACAGGCACACGCACATGCTCCCCACGACCCTCGACAGGCCGTTCAGGCGCCGGACACGCCGTCGCGAGACAGATCAATCAGGGTCGCGCGAAGTGCAGCCCAAGGAGCGGCGGCCGCAGTCCAGTCGCCAGCCGCAGCAGCGGCCTCCAGCTGCGACGCGCCGTCGGCAGCCGCATCGCAGCCCAGCGTGCGCAACACGCTCTTCAGGCTGTGCGCCAGCCGACGCAAGGCCGGCGCATCGCCGTCATGCGCCGCGCGATCGCCATCGCGCAGGTCCTCGGAAAACTGCGTCAGACAGGTTGCCCTGAAGGCGTGGAACAGCGCCGCATCGCCCGCAAAGTGACGCGCAATCGCAACCTGGTGGTCGGGCTCCTCCACGTCAACCGCTGCGGCGTCGCCGCAGGGATCCAGCCCCGCGCCGCGCGCCGGGACACCCGGTCGATCCAGTCCCAGTGCGTCGACGACGCAGGCCTCGAGTGCATCCATCGAGGCCGGCTTCGGCAGAAAACGCCACACGCCCAGCGCCGTCAGCGTGCGCTGCAACTCCGGCGTGATCCCTGCGCTGAAGACAACCAGCCGGGCGCCGCCTCGCAGCGCGGGATCGCCGGCCAGCGACTGCACAAGATCGGCCCCCGACTCACCCGGCATCATCAGGTCGGTGATGAGCAGCACCACCGGCTCAGCCAGGAGATTCGCGCGCGCCTGGGCCGCATCGCTGCAGGTGATCAGCTCGATCGGCATGCCGTCGAGAGACAGCTCGACCAGGCGGCGGATCGATGCGTCGTCTTCGACCAGCAGGACGCGCGGAAGCGCCACGATGGGACCGTGAATCAGCGCGGGGCCGAGGCGGAGGCCACGGGCGCGACCGACTGAAGTGCTGCCGCCAGCAGGCCCGGCAGCTCGGCCACCAGCTTCGGCTTGTGCACCACCGGCACGCCGGCCAGCGCGAATGCGTAGGGATCGAGGTCGGAGCCGTCGAGTGACGTGATCACGATCAGCCGGCTGTGGGCGAAGGTCGGATGCGAGCGCAGGCTCGTGATCAGCGTGGCGCCGTCGATGCCGGGCAAAAGGATGTCGACCAGCAGCACCTCGGGCTGCAGCTGACCCGCCATCGCCAGACCGGCAATGCCGTCGTCGGCGACGCTCAGTTCAATCTGTGGAAACTGCTGCTGCATCAGCAGCGTGACCAGGTTCTGGTAGTGACGGGAATCCTCGATCAGCAGCGCCCGCGGGGCCCGGCGCGCATCGGGCCGCCTTGCGGCGACCGGCGCACGATCCTCCCCAGGGCGACGGTCGTCCACAGACGACGTGCCGCCCTGGCGCTGGGCCAGCCAGCGCTGCACCGAAGCACGCGAGATGCGCCGATGCCCGCCGGCGGTTTTCCACGCGTCGAGCTCACCGCGATCGACCATCAACTGCACGGAGCGCACGGCCAGGCCGAGCTGCCGGGCCACCTCGATCGTGGTGCTGACGTCGTCAGAAGAAGAGTCCGGGGCCGGAATGTCTGTCATGTGCGCAATTCTGCCGCTTTTTATCCGCCTCATGCCGAAATTTATGGATCATAAATATCATTTCTAGCATACTAACCGTATCGAACATCACGCCGCGAGCCAACCCGCATGAAGAAGATCCTGATCGTCGAAGACCACGCCGACATCCGCCGACTGATCCGCATGACCCTCGAATTCGAGGACTGCGAGATTCACGAGGCGCCCGATGCGCTGACCGGCTGGGACATGGCGCGCGCACTGCAGCCCGACCTGGTGCTGCTCGACGTGATGATGCCCGGCGAGCTCGACGGGCTCGACATGTGCCGGGCCATGCAGTGCCATTCGAGGCTGCGCGACGTTCCGGTGATCATGCTTTCAGCGCGAGGCGGCAGTGCCGACCGCGAGGCCGGCATGCAGGCGGGCGCCACCGCGTACCTGGTCAAGCCGTTCAGCCCGATGCAGCTGCTGGCGCTGCTCGCCGATGCCGCCGCGGCGCACTGAAGGGACCCCCGATGAACACCCTGACCGACGCCGCATCGCTGGCCGAGAGCAACTGTTTCAACGACGCCGCCACCGCGCAGATGGAGCGGATGGTGGCGGATTTCGGTCGCATGTATCGCGAACGCAACGACGCGCTTCAGGAAGTGGCTCGCGCCCACCACGACGCGCTGCTGAGGCTGTCACGCGCGGCAGAGTTTCGCGACGACGACACTGGTGTGCACATCGTGCGCATGGGCTACATGGCCTGGGCCCTGGCGCTGCGGCTGGGACAACCCGCCCAGTACGCACTGCTGCTGCGGCAGACCGCACCGATGCACGACATCGGCAAGATCGGCATCCCCGATTCGGTGCTGAAGAAGCCGGGCAGCTTCACCCCCGAAGAGCGCGCCGTGATGAACCAGCATCCGCAGATCGGCGCCGAGATCCTCGGCCGATCGCGCATCCCGCTGTTCACCGCGGCGGCCGAGGTGGCGCTGTCGCACCACGAGCGATGGGACGGCAAGGGCTATCCGAGCGGGCTGGCCGGCGAGGCGATTCCGCTGTCGGGCCGCATCGTCTCGGTGGTCGACTTCTTCGACGCCCTGACGATGGACCGCTGCTATCGCCCGGCGTTCGCGGACCACGTCGCACTGGACATGCTGCTCAAGGAACGCGGAGGTGCCTTCGATCCGCACGTGGTCGACACGTTCATCGAGCACTGGGGAGACATGGTCGCCCTTCGCGATCAGGTCAACCAGCAGCATCTCGACTTCGAGGACCTGTGCGGTGGCGGCGATCCACTCGCCCAACGAGGGAGCTGAGGTGAACTTTCTCCGCCGCCGGGCAACCCTCTCGGTCGCCGGACGGGCGTCGTCCATCGTGATCTGCGCTGAGAGACGAGATAGACCATGACAGGGTCCCGATCACACGCCTCGTCAAGCGGCTCGGAGCGACGCGCTTCGCGGTCCAGCGTGAAGCTGGTGCTCGTCGCGGGCACTCTGGTGCTGATTGCCGCGTGGGCGGCGCTGGCCGCCTTCTCGGCCTACGAGCGCAACGAGCTGATCGAGCACGTCACCGAACGCAACAGGATGCTGTCGCGTGTATTCGCCGAGACCGTGACGCGCGACATCGATGGCACGGCACTCGCCGCCGCCACGCTCGGTGATCTTCTGGTGCGCGGCCTGGCGCCTGAAGGCCCCGAGATGCGTGCGGCCCTGTCCCAGACGCTGGTGAACCTGCCGTTCCTGCGCAGCTTCGGCATCGTCGACGCCCAGGGGCTGGTGATCAGCAGCACCGAATCCGATGCGACCGACCACGTGATCGACCTGGCGACGCTGGGCCCGCTGCCGGCCGCCGATCGCGACG
>JBJXEJ010000194.1:0-9364 GCA_046154125.1 Rhizobacter sp.
AGGCTCTTGCGCAGCTCAGCCTCGTTGCGCTGCATCATCGCCGTGACCGTCTCGTTCATGTACACGATATGGTTGCCGGCGTCGGCAATCATCACGTTGGTCGTGCACTTGTCCAGCGCGTTCTTGATCCGCGTGTTCTCGCCCATCGACTTGAGTTCGGCCTCGCGTGCCGCCACCTCCGCGGTCCGGTCAGCCCACTCGACGACTGTCCCGACACGCTGGCCACTGGCGTCGGTGATCGGGTTGGCGATCAACCCGAACTGCAGGTCGCCGACTGAAATCTGTGTCTTGTGGGTGGATCGCAATGCCGACAACATGCCGCGTTGATGGGCCGGGTTCTTGTGAAAGACGTCGATGTTCTCGCCGATGAGCTGACGCGCGTTGAACGCAGGCAACGTCTTGCGCAATTCCGCCTCGTTGCCCTGCATCATCGCCGTGACCGTCTCGTTCATGTAGACGATGTGGTTGCTGGCGTCGGCGATCATCACGTTCGTGCTGCACTTGTCGAGCGCGTTCTTGAGGCGAAGGTTGCGCTCGGCCTCGACCGCCGCCGCCTTCAGGCTGGACTGCACGCCGTCGATCGCCTCGGTGATCTGCGCCTTCTTTCCCGGCAGCCGGTCCATCGCGACGTCGAGCCGGCCGGCGGCATAGCCGCGCACGATCTCGACGATCTTCATCTTCACGGCGATGTGCGACGCGACCAGCGCATTGATGCCCTGGGCCGTCTTGGCGGCAACCCCGCCGAGACGACCGGCGTCGACGACGTGATCGATCGCGCCAAGCTCATGCTGGCGCTGCATCTCGGCCAAACCGGCTTGCAGGGCCTCGGCCTGGGCGCGCTCCTCGACCGCCGCAGCGGCCTCGCGCTGCAGGCCTGCGCCGCTCAGAAAGGCCCAGACCGCACCGCCCAGACCCACGGCGCCGAGCAGCAAGGGCCACATGTGGCTGGCCTCGGGTCCGCCGCTGCTGCCCAGCCAGGCGGACAGCCCCAGCGAGACGAAAGTGAGGGCAATGGCAGCGTGGAGCCGGCCGCCTTGGCTGTTGACGTTGGACATTTCTGTTCCTTGGGGACTGTGACTTGAACGGGTGGACTCTTGGGATTGCGAAGATGTGTGCGGCGCCCAACCCGAAGGAGTGGTTGCCGCCGAAGGCGAGGAAGTCTTGGCCGCCGCTGCGGCGGATTGCATGGTCTCGGCGAGCACGCCATAGACTGCCGTCCAGGCCGCCCGGACCTCCGGCGTGAAGGCTGGGCCCAGGCCCTGTTCCAGCGTCCAGAGCAAGGCCGCGCCGACGGTTCCGTAGTGTTCGGGCCGCACGCCATAGCCGTTGTGGCGCACGCCGAGCTGCTGCACCACCGGCACCAGCCGATCGAGATCGTTCAGGCCGCGCACGGCGGCACCGATCATGCTCATCAGCTTCTTGCCCTGCTGTGCCATGTCGCCCTTGAAGAGCTGCGAGATGGCCGGGTCGAGCTCGAAGAGCCGCTTGTAGAACAACTGCGCGGCGGCGTCGGCGATCGGCTCGACCTGCGCGAAGCTGGTCTGCACGAGGGCGATCTGGGTGGAGTTCAACATGATGCGTTCCCTCTACGAACGGGTGGCGTGGCTCGTGGCCGCCGACGGCGCCTGCGCAGCTGCGAGCTCGCCGAGCGAATTGACATCGAAAATCAGTGCGACCTCGCCGGTGCCGAGAATCGACGAACCCGACATCCCCCGCAGGCTGCGAAACATGCGTCCCAGCGGCTTGATCACGGTCTGGTGTTGGCCAAGCAGCACATCGACCATCACGCCGTAGCGGTGCGTGCCGGAGCGGATCACGACCACGCTGCTGCGCTCCGGCTCGGTTGAATCGAGCGCATACAGCGCGCGCAGGCTCAGTACCGGCAGCACCTGGCCACGCAGCTCCACGACACTGCGGCCGCGCGCATCGAGTGCGGTCGCGGTGGGCCGGTTCTCGATCACCTCGACCACCGCCTCGAGCGGAAAGATGAATTTGGACGGGCCCACGCCGACCAGGAAGCCGTCGATGATCGCCAGCGTGAGCGGCAGGCGGATCTCGATGCAGGAGCCCTGCCCCGCCTCGCTCGAGATCGTCACGGTACCGCGCAGGGCCTCGATGTTGCGACGCACGACGTCCATGCCGACACCGCGGCCGCTGAGGTTGGTCACCTTCTCGGCGGTCGAGAAGCCAGCCTCGAAGATCAGCTTCAGAATGTCGGCCTCCGGCGGCACCACATCCTTCTCGACCAAGCCACGCTCCCAGGCGCGTTGCAGCACCTTGTCGCGCTGGATGCCGCGGCCGTTGTCCGTGATGCGAATCAGGATGCCACCCGACTCGTGGCAGGCACTCAGCGTGAGCTTGCCCTGCGGCGACTTGTCGGCGGCGCGGCGTTCTTCCGGGGTCTCGAGCCCGTGGTCGAGCGCGTTGCGCACCAGGTGCATCAGCGGGTCGGCGATGCGCTCGACCACCGACTTGTCCAGTTCGGTCTCGCCGCCGACGATCTCCAGCGCGACGTCCTTGCCCAGCTCGGCGGCGGTGTCGCGCACCACGCGGCGAAAGCGCGAGAAGGTCTCGCCGATGGGCACCATGCGCAGTTGCAGCGTGCCGTTGCGGATCTCCTCGACCAGGCTGCCGATCTGTGCGGTGGCCTCGATCAGAGCGCCCTGGCGGGTCTGGCGTGCCAGCAGCGAGGCGCCAGCGCCGGCGGTCACCAGCTCGCCGAGCAGGTTGATCACGGCATCCAGGCGGTCGGCCTGCACGCGGATGAAGCGGTTGTCGTCGCTGGTTGTCGGCGCAGCGGTCGTGCTTGCGCGCTGCTTGGTCTGCTTCTGCAGCGCCGCGTTGACGAGCTGTGGACTCAGGCCGCTCTTGGCTTGAAGGATGTCGCCCAGCGGCTGCACGTCTCCCCGGGCCGATGCGGCGGCCTGTTCCTTCAGGGCCTGCTCGAGCTGCGCCCGGCTGATCGCGCCGACAGACACCAGGATGTCGCCGAGGCGCTGGTTGTCCGGCATCGCCTCGATCAGCTGCGCGAAGTCGTGCGGGCTGGCGTTCGGCTCCGTCACGTGCAGCGTGCAGTCCTCGCGCACGAAGCTGAATGCCGCCTCGATCTCCTGGCGGGACGCCGCAGTGTCGAGGCTGAACTGAAAGCCGAGGTGACAGGACTCGGGATCGAGCGACTCCAGCGCGGGCACCCCCTCCAGGTCGCAGACCAGGTGCGGGATCGCGCCGAGGCCGCGCACGTAGCTCAGGATGGCCAGCGGATCCATGCCGTTGCGGTAGGTGTCCTCGCCGAATTTCACCCACAGGTGCCAGCGGCGCGTGCCTGCGGCGGGTGCAGTGGCATGTGGCGCAGCGAGCACTTCTGCCGATTCGTCGCTGCTGGCCGCCTGCAGTCGCACCACCAGCGCGGCGCGAGCCTGCGCTGCATCGGCGTCGTCGGCTTGCGGGTCCTGTGCGGCGGCGATCAGCACGCGGATCTGGTCGTTGCACTGCAGCAGCAGCGTGCTCAGTTCCGGCGTCAGCGCGATGCGGCCTTCGCGCAGGCGGTCGAGCAGGGTTTCGACGTGGTGCGTGAACGCCACCACCCGATCCAGGCCGAAGATGCCGGCCGAGCCCTTGACCGTGTGGGCGCAACGGAACAGCGCGCCCAGCAACTCGCTGTCGTCCGGTGCGTCTTCCAGCTGGAGCAGCAGCTGCTCCAGCATCTCGATCTGTTCCTTGGCTTCGCTGATGAAGGCAGGCATCGCTTCGGCGATGAAGCTGTTGTCCTGATCCAGCTGCTTGCTCATGCGGTGCCTCCGTTGGCGACGGGCGCTGCCAGCGGCAATGGAAGTCCCAGCGCCGAACAGGCCTCGGCCAGCACCGGGCTGGCGCCGAGGAACTGCAGCGAGCGCTGCGCGGCCGCCAGCGAGCGCGACAGCGCCACCAGCAGCTGCACACCTGCCCCGTCGATCTCGTCGACTGCCGAGCCGTCCACGGCGGCGTCGGCCGGCGCGTCGTCGTCTGCCAAGCCGGCCAGCCAGGTCAGCCACTGAGGACGCAGTTCACCGACCGTGTAGATCGTGAGCTCGGCAGGCAGGGACAGGGTGTGCGTCATGGCGAGCTCCTACGGCAGGATCAGCTTGGACACGGCGTCCAGCAGCTGCGGAGGGTTGAAGGGCTTGACGATCCAGGCCTTGGCGCCGGCGGCGCGCCCCTGCTCCTTCTTGGCGTCCTGACCTTCGGTGGTCAGCATGATCACCGGCGTGAACTTGTGGCGGGGGTGCGCCTTGACGTGCGTGACGAACGTGATGCCGTCCATGTTCGGCATGTTCACGTCGCTGACGATGAGGTTGACCTTGCCCGCCTTGTCGAGCTGGGTCAGGCCTTCCTTGCCGTCGCCGGCTTCGATGACGTCGTAGCCCGCACGCACCAGCGCGAGCTTGACGACCGTGCGCAGGGAGGTCGAGTCGTCGACGATCAGGATGGTCTTGGCCATGGTGGTGGGATGGAGGAAGTCAGAAGAAGGTGGTGTCGTGGCTGGACGGTGCGGCGGCGACCTGCGCCCCGGCGTCATAAGCGACGCGCTGCTCGTCGGTCGTGTAGCCGGCCCTGAGCAGTTCGGTCCACTCGTCGGCGTTCGGTGCGGTGCCGTCGAGCAGCGATTGCCGAAGCCGTGCGACGGCGCGGTTGATCGACGAGTTGACCTGGTCCACGATCTGCTGGACCCGGTCCTGGAACTGGAAGGCGATCATCAGCTGCTCGACCTGCGCGCGCACCGCCGCTCCGCGCGCGCTGAGTTCGGCAGCGCGTTCGTTCAGCTGGGTCACGGCCGTGTCGACATGCTCGACCACCTCGTTGATGGTGTGCTCCGACGCCTGAATCACCTGCGCGTCGTGTGTGGTGTGTTCCGACGCCTGCTTCAGGGCCGCATTCATGCGCTGGCCGAACTCCTTGACGTGATCGCCGATGCGCTTGCCGGTATCGCCCGACTCGGTGGACAGGCGACGCACCTCGGTGGCGACGACCGCGAAGCCGCGCCCGCTCGGGCCTGCGCGCGCCGCCTCGATGGCGGCATTGAGGGACAGCAGGTTGGTCTGCCGTGCGATCTTGGCGACGTCCTCGGCCATGCCACCGAGGCTCGCGGATTCGCCGGCGAGCATCCGTACCGACTGCATGACTTCGTCGCGCGACTGGACGAAACCCTGAAAGTTGTGGATCAGCCCGCGCAGACGCGACTCGCAGGCCTCCAGCACCAGGGCGCGGCTGTCGAGCGAGCTCGCCGTCGCCGGACCGCCAGCTTTGCCGTTGCGATCGGAGTCTGTGATGGCGTCGAGCTGCTCGAGGATCTGGGCGAACCCCGACAGCAGTTGCTCGGTGGCTTCCCGCATCTGCGCCTGGGCGGTGCCCAGGTGCGCGGTCCAGGTTCGGGACGCCTCGTCGAGGCGGTCGCCCAGCGCTTCGGCCGCAGGGATTGCGGTGGGAGCGTCTCGCCGACTGCCGAAGCCGCGCCTGACAGCCTTGGCGAAGGCCCCCAGGAATCCCTCTGCCTCGCTGGAGCTCAGGCTGGATGGGGCGATCGTCGAAGCATTCATGTGGTTTGGAGGGGAAGTCGGAGGCTGGAGACCTTGTCCCCGCGACAAAGGCTGGGGACGTCGCTGAAAGGGGTATCGACCGACTTTCTTGCGACTGAAGGAGGCATCGGGAAACCCGGGAGCAGATGTGACTAATCTGCGCTTCTGGTCGGAGCAGGTCCGATGGAAGTACGCAGGGTTCCCGGCGCATCTCGGGTCCGGCGTCAAGCAGCGGGCTTGAGCCAGATCAAGCCTTGGGCTGCACTTCGGGTGTAGGGCGAATGGAAACACGACGTCAGCAGGCGATTGCGCCTGACGGTTTGCGAGGCGATGTGCAAAGGGGCGCAGGTGCCAGGCGGGAGCGCCTGCAAGCGTGCTCCGGCACGCGGCCGGCGAGGTCAGCGCTTGGGCAGACCGAGCTTGTCGAGCAGCCCGTTGAGTTCGTCGAGCGAGCCGAAGGCGATCGAGATCTCGCCCTGCTCGCCGCGAGCGGTGCGCTTCTTCACGCGCACTTCGACGCGCGAGGTCAGCGCGTCCGACAGTTCCTGCTCGATGCGCAGCAGGTCGCGCGACTTGGCGTCGGCGACCCGTGCGGCCGGTTTCTGGCGGTTGCTGTCATCTGCGCGCGCGACCAGCCGTTCGGCCTCGCGAACGCTGAGCTTCTTCGCGACGATCTCGCCGGCTGCGAGGATCTGGCGCGCCCCGTCGAGTGGCAGCAGCGCGCGCGCGTGGCCCATGTCGAGATCGCCGGCCATCAGCATCTGCTGCACCGGCTCGACGAGGTTGAGCAGGCGCAGCAGGTTGCTGGCCGCGCTGCGCGAGCGACCCACGGCCTGCGCGGCCTGCTCGTGCGTCAGGCCGAACTCGTCGGTGAGCCGCTTCAGGCCTTGCGCCTCCTCGAGCGGATTGAGGTCTTCGCGCTGGATGTTCTCGATCAGCGACATCGCCGCCGCGGCTTCGTCCGGAACGTCCTTGACCAGCACCGGCACTTCGTCGAGGCCTGCCAGTCGTGCGGCGCGGGTGCGGCGCTCGCCGGCGATGATTTCGTATTGGGGCGCGTCGGCCGACGAACCGTTCACCGGGTCGTGCACGCGGCGCACGAGGATCGGCTGCATGATCCCCTGGGCCTTGATGCTCTCGGCCCGCTCGTAGAGCGAGCCTTCGTCCATCCGCGTTCGCGGCTGGTACTTGCCGGGCCGCAGCTGCGTCAGCTTCAGGCTGCGCGGTGTGCGGTCAGCGTCGGAGGTCGGTGCGTCGCTGGGCTCCCTGACGCGCGGGCCGAGCAGCGCTTCGAGGCCGAGGCCGAGGCCCTTGGGTTTCTTGGTGACCATCGTCAGATTGTCCGGCATCGCATCGAGGGCGCCGTTGCGGCGTTCGAGCTCATTTCAATGAATCCAGCAGCGCCAGGCCTTCGGGCCAATCGCCGAGCTGTGAATCGCCGTTGATGTGGCCGTGCGCGCCGAGCAGGCACCAGGCACTGCCCCAATCGGCCGCGAGGCCCGCAGCCCGCTGCAGGCTGCAGTACGGGTCATCGCTGCTCGCCACCACCAGCGAGGCGAACGGCAGCCGCTGTCGCACGACTGGCCGCCAGTTGTACAGCTGGGGCGGCGTGTCGTGGCGCTCCGGGTCGGGCGGCGCGACCAGCAGGGCGGCGCTCACGCGCGCGGTGTGCCGAGTGTGTGCTGCCCAGGCCGCCACCAGGTGGCAGCCGAGGCTGTGCGCGACCAGCACCACCGGCGTGTCATCGCCCTGCACCACTTCGTCGAGCCGTGCCATCCAATCGCCACGACGCGGCCACAGCCAGTCGTCCTGCTCGACGCGCCGGAATCCCGGCAACGCCTCCCAGCGGCTTTGCCAATGGTTCGACCCAGAGTTCTGCCAGCCCGGCAACAACAGCACGCGCGGCCCAGCGGCCGGGTTCGCCGCAGTGGGGCCGTTGGGGGAGATTGCCGCTGCGGCGTCGTCTTTCGTCATCTCGCTCGCTTATCCTCGCAGGCCAGTTTGAGGGGAAACACCATGAAGCACCGCGTGTTCGTCGACGGCCAGGATGGCACCACCGGCCTGCGTATCCACGAGTATCTCGCCCAGCGCGACGACATCGAGGTGCTGCGCATCGATCCGGAGCTGCGCAAGGACGCCGCCGAACGGGCCCGGCTGCTGAACGCGGCGGATGTGGCCTTCCTGTGCCTGCCCGATGCCGCGTCGCGCGAGGCCGCGGCGCTGGTCACCAACCCGGCCACCTGCCTGATCGACGCCAGCACCGCACACCGCACCGCGCCGGGCTGGGTGTTCGGGTTGCCTGAGCTGTCTCCTACACAGCGGGCTGCGATCCGCGCCAGCAAGCGCATCGCCAACCCCGGCTGCCACGCCAGCGCCTTCATCCTGCTGATCCGGCCGCTGGTCGACGCCGGGCTGTTACCGGCGACCGCGCCGGTGACGGCGACCTCGATCACCGGCTATTCGGGAGGCGGCAAGAGCATGATCCGTGACTACGAGGCAGCCCCGTTCGTCCCGGGTGCCGGCAGCGATGCCACGACGCCGTATGCACCTCTGGCCGCGCCGCGTCCGTATTCGCTGGCGCTCGCCCACAAGCACCTGCCCGAGATGAAAGCCCACACAGGTCTCGCCTCACCCCCGGTGTTCATGCCGATCGTCGGCCCGTTCTACAAGGGTTTGACAGTCAGTGTGCCCTTACACCTGTCGCAACTCCGTGAGTCTGTGGGCGCTCCCGAGCTGCACGCAGCGCTGACGCAACGCTACGCTGGCGAGCGCTTCATCCGCATCATGCCGCTGCGCGACGAGGCGACGCTGGCCGACGGGTTCTTTGACGTGCAGGCTGCCAACGACACCAACCGGGTCGACCTGTTCGTCTTCGCGAGCGACACGCAGGTGCTGCTGATGGCGCGGCTGGACAACCTCGGCAAGGGGGCCAGCGGTGCGGCGGTGCAGTCGATGAACGTACACCTCGGTGTCGATGAAGCGCTGGGCCTTTGATATAGGCTCTATGGGGTTAGGAGCGAAAGCAAACACTCACATCGAATCGATGCGGTGGACCATTTCCTGTGCAAAGGCTACGAAAGCCTGGGCGCCCTTTGACGACGGATCGAAGATCACTCCCGGCAAGCCGTAGCTGGGGGCTTCAGCCAACCGCACGTTGCGCGGGATCACCGTGTCGAACACCTTGTCGCCGAAATGTGATTTGAGCTGCTCGCTGACCTGCTGCTGCAGCGTGATGCGCGGGTCGAACATCACCCGCAGCAGGCCGATCACCTGCAAGTCACGGTTGAGGTTGGCATGCACCTGCTTGATGGTGTTGACCAGGTCTGACAGGCCTTCCAGCGCGAAGTACTCGCACTGCATCGGCACGATCACCCCATGCGCGCTGCACAGGCCATTGAGGGTGAGCAGGCTGAGCGACGGCGGGCAGTCGATCAGCACGAAGTCGTAGGGCGCCGCGCCACCGGGCGTCGCACCGGCGGCCTCGGACTCGGCCAGCGCGCGGCGCAGGCGCTCGTTGCGGTGCGGCAGGGCCACCAACTCCACCTCGGCACCGGCCAACTCGCGGTTGGCGCCCAGCAGGTCATAGCCGCCGTTCTCGGACGTCAAGCGCGCCTCGGCGATGCTGGCCGACTCCAGCAGCACGTCATACACCGACAGCGGCATCGCGCGCTTGTCGATGCCCGAACCCATGGTGGCATTGCCCTGCGGGTCGAGGTCGACCACCAGCACGCGCTGGCCCACCTTGGCCAGGCCCGCCGCCAAGTTGACGGTGGTGGTCGTCTTGCCGACGCCGCCCTTCTGATTCGCGATGC
>JBJXEJ010000195.1:0-17220 GCA_046154125.1 Rhizobacter sp.
CCCTGCCCCAGCGCACCTGCAGCCCACCGTGGATCTTGTCGAGGTCGAAGATATGCGACGGCCGACCGAACTCGAACATCACGTAGTTCGAGATGTCGACCAACGGGCTCACCGAACGCTGCCCACAGCGTGCAAGGCGGTCGACCATCCAGGCCGGCGTGCTTGCCCTAGGGTTGACCTGGCGCACGATGCGACCGGAGAACCGGCCGCAGAGATCGGACGCTTCGACCTTGACGGGCAACACGTCGTTCGATGCGACGTGCGCCTTCGTGAATGTCGGCTGCAGCAGCGGCGAACCGGTCAGCGCAGCGACTTCGCGCGCGACGCCGTAGACGCTCAGCACGTGGCCGAGATTCGGCGTCAGCTTCAGCGTGAACAGCGTGTCGTCGAGCAGCAGGTGATCGCGGATGCTGACGCCGACCTTCGCGTCTGCCGCCAGGATCAGCAGGCCACCGGCCTCTTCCGACAGCTTCAGCTCGCGCGACGAGCACAGCATGCCCTGGCTTTCGACGCCACGAAGCTTGCCGAGCTTGATGCGGAACGGCTCGCGGCTGACCTTCTCATCGGTGGGAGGCAATTCGGCGCCGACCGTGGCGCACGGCACCTTGATGCCGACGCGCACGTTCGGCGCCCCGCAGACGATGTTCAATGGCGCGGCCGCGCCGACATCGACCTGGCAGACATTGAGGCGATCGGCATCGGGATGGCGCTCGACCGACAGCACCTCGCCGACGACAACGCCATTGAACGGCGGTGCGGCCGGGCGCAGTTCTTCGACTTCCATGCCGGCCATGGTCAGCAGATCGGCCAGTTCGGCGGTGTTCAGGGGCGGGTTGCAGAACTCGCGCAACCACGACTCGGGGAATTGCATCGCGTGAACCTTCGGAGGGGAATCTTCTTGCGTGTGTGGTGGGCGGCGACTTACTTGAACTGCGACAGGAAGCGCAGGTCGCCGTCGAAGAACAGGCGCAAGTCATTGACGCCGTAGCGCAGCATCGTCAGACGATCAGGGCCCATGCCGAACGCGAAGCCGAGGTAGCGCTCGGGGTCGAGCCCGTAGTTGCGCACGACATTCGGATGCACCTGACCCGAGCCGGCCACTTCGAGCCAGCGGCCCTTGAGTGGCCCGCTGGCGAAGGCGATATCGACCTCGGCCGATGGCTCTGTGAACGGGAAGAAAGAAGGGCGAAAGCGCAGCTGCAGATCTTCGGTCTCGAAGAAAGTGCGGAAGAAATCAGTAAAGACGGCCTTGAGGTCCTTGAAGCTGACGTTCTCGCCGATCCACAGCCCTTCGCACTGGTGAAACATTGGCGAGTGCGTCGCGTCGCTGTCGACGCGATAGGTTCGGCCCGGAGCGATGACGCGGATCTCGGGCATCGGGTCCTGGCCGCGGTGCTTCTCTGCATGAGCACGCGCATAGCGCACCTGCATCGGCGAGGTGTGTGGACGCAGGTTCAACCAGCGGCCTTCGGCGTCCTTCACGTCGACGTAGAAGGTGTCCTGCATCGAGCGTGCAGGGTGATTCTCGGGATTGTTCAGCGCGGTGAAGCTGTACCAGTCGGTCTCGATTTCGGGGCCTTCGGCCACGTCGAAGCCCATCGATCCGAAGATCGCTTCGATGCGCTCCATCGTGCGCGACACCGGGTGCAGGCCACCAGTGCCGCGATGGCGTCCGGGCAGCGTGACATCGAGCGCTTCGGCCTGGA
Source organism: Rhizobacter sp. (assembly GCA_046154125.1). Classification (GTDB taxonomy): domain Bacteria; phylum Pseudomonadota; class Gammaproteobacteria; order Burkholderiales; family Burkholderiaceae_C; genus PBB1. The sequence continues at coordinate 1,707 of JBJXEJ010000195.1, forward strand.
GCTGTGAGTCGAGTTCAGCATCGGCCAGTGCCTGGCGACGTACCGCCAGTGCCACCTCGACCTGCTGCTTGGCCGCATTGATCAGTGCACCGCGAGCCTTCTTCTCATCCGCAGTGAGTGCTGCCAGCACCTTCAGCTGATCGGTGATGCGACCGGACTTGCCCAGATAGCGCGCCTTCGCGTTTTCCAGGTCGGCTGGGGTGGATGCCTGTGCGAAGTCGAGCTGCGCTTCTTGCACCAGGATTTCGAGGTCGTTCATCGGATCAAGGTCTGGGTTCAATCGGAACCGCAACAAAAAAGGCCGAACGCGAGGTCGGCCTTGAGGAACTTGCCCCTGGCGGCGATACCACCGCCAGGGTGCCGCGCTGCCTCAGGCCAAAGCCCGAGAACAGATCGAGGCGGTCAAGCGAGCTGGGCCTTCACCTTGTCGACGATGCTGCCAAAACCGACAGGATCATTCACGGCCATGTCCGCGAGCACCTTGCGGTCGATCTCGATCGATAGTTTCTTCAGGCCGGCCATGAACTTGCTGTAGGTCACGCCATGGCTGCGGCTGCCGGCGTTGATCCGGGCGATCCACAGATTGCGGAACACGCGCTTCTTGGTACGGCGATCGCGGTACGCGTACTGCCCAGCGCGCATGACTGCTTGCTTGGCAATGCGGAACACGTTCTTGCGACGGCCGCGATAGCCCTTGGCGAGGGCGATGATCTTCTTGTGACGGGCACGGGCGGTTACACCACGTTTGACGCGAGGCATGTGTTTTCTCCTTCAGTCAATTACAGGCCGGCGAAGGGCAACATCTGCTTGATGCGCCCCTTGTCGGTCTCGTGCACGGCGGTCGAACCACGCAAGTGGCGTTTGACCTTCGTGGACTTCTTGGTGAGGATGTGGCGCTTGAACGCCTGGCCCCGCTTGACGGTGCCACCCGGGCGAACGCGAAACCGCTTCTTCGCGCTGCTCTTGGTCTTCATTTTGGGCATGACTGCTCCTTTTAAGTTGCTGCTGCAGGCGCCGGCACGACACGTACCGTCTTGTAGGCCTGCAGTCGCTTCTGACAACACCCAGGCGACCAAACCTCGGCGTTGTATTCCTTCGGGTGTCAGGACTTGCGTTTCGGTCCCAGCACCATGATCATCTGACGCCCTTCGAGCTTGGGCATGTTCTCGACCACCGACACATCCGCCAACTCGTCACGAATGCGCTCAAGCAACCGCATGCCGATGTCCTGGTGGGTTATTTCCCGACCGCGATAGCGCAAGGTGACCTTGCCCTTGTCGCCGTCTTCTTCGATGAAGCGACGCAGATTGCGCATCTTGATCTGGTAATCGCCCTCGTCAGTGCCGGGGCGGAACTTGACTTCCTTGACCTCGATCACCTTCTGCTTCGATTTGGCTTCCGCCGCTCGCTTCTGCTCTTGGTACTTGAACTTGCCGTAGTCCATCAACCGGCAGACCGGGGGCTCGGCGGTGGCAGCGATCTCGACCAGATCGACATCCAGTTCGCCTGCCATGCGCAGCGCTTCAAGGGTACTCACGATGCCGAGCGGCTCGTTTTCCACGCCGTTCAACCGGACTTCAGTCGCCATGATTTCCCGATTGAGCCGGTGCTTGCGCTCGGCATTCGGGGTACGGCGGTCAGCAAAAGTAGCGATGGTTCAAACCTTTCAAAGGGTTCCAAGGCAGAGGAACCCACACATTAAAAACGCGCGCACCGGTCGATCAAAGGGCTTGGCGCTCCTGCTGAAAGCAAGAGAGATCACGCTTTTTGAGCGATGCCGTCAGCCAACTTCGCGGAGAAGTCTGCCAGCGACATGACACCGAGGTCTTGATTTCCCCGGGCGCGCACTGCGATGGTTCCATTTGCCTTTTCCTTGTCACCCACGACGAGGATGTACGGAACCTTCTGCATCGAATGCTCGCGAATTTTATAGGTTATTTTCTCGTTCCGCAAATCGGTGCTAACTCTAACTCCTTGTTTTTGAAGCGCTTTCGCGACTTCCTCGGCGTAATCGGCCTGGTGTTCGGAGATGTTCAGCACACTGACCTGCGACGGGGCCAGCCAAGCGGGGAGCGCTCCGGCGTGCTGCTCGATCAGGATTCCGATGAAGCGTTCGAGGCTGCCGACGATGGCTCGGTGCAGCACCATCGGCGTGGCGCGCTCGCCGGCTTCATTGACGTATTCGGCGCCCAGGCGCTCGGGCATGTTGGGGTCGACCTGGATCGTTCCGCATTGCCACTGGCGGCCGATCGCGTCTTTCAGCGTGTATTCGATCTTCGGGCCATAGAACGCGCCCTCGCCCGGCGTGACGATGAATTCGCAGCCCGAGCGACGCAGGCTTTCCATCAGCGCGAATTCGGCCTTGTCCCACAGCGCGTCGGAGCCGATCCGCTTCTCGGGCCGCGTCGCGACCTTGTAGATGATGTTGGTGAAACCGAAGTCGGCGTAGACCTTCTGCAGCAGGGTAGTGAATGCGGTGCACTCGTCGAGGATCTGGTCTTCGGTGCAGAAGATGTGACCGTCGTCCTGCGTGAAGCCGCGCACCCGCATGATGCCGTGCAGCGAACCGCTGGGTTCGTTGCGATGGCACTGGCCGAACTCGCCATAGCGCAGCGGCAGGTCGCGGTAGCTCTTGATGCCCTGCCGAAAGATCAGGATGTGGCCGGGGCAGTTCATCGGCTTCAGCGCGTACTCGCGCTTTTCCGATTCGGTGGTGAACATGTTCTCGCGGTACTTGTCCCAGTGGCCGGTCTTCTCCCACAAGCCCTGGTCGAGCACCTGCGGCCCCTTGACCTCCAAGTAGCCGTTGTCGCGGTAGACGCCACGCATGTACTGCTCGACCTGTTGCCAGATCGTCCAGCCCTTCGGGTGCCAGAACACCAGGCCGGGTGCGTGTTCGTCGATGTGGAACAGGTCGAGCTCACGGCCCAGCTTGCGGTGATCGCGCTTCTCGGCCTCCTCGATCATGAGCAGGTGTTGCTGCAGTTCGTCCTTGGTGGCCCAGGCCGTGCCATAGATGCGCTGCAGCATCTCGTTGCGGTGATCGCCGCGCCAATAGGCACCGGCCACCTTCATCAGCTTGAAATGCTTGAGCTTGCCGGTGCTGGGCACATGCGGGCCGCGACACAGGTCCTCGAACGCGCCTTCACGGTACAGCGACACGTCCTGATCGGCCGGAATGCTCGCGATGATCTCGGCCTTGTAGGTCTCTCCGAGGCCCTTGAAATACGCCACCGCCTCGTCGCGCGGCAGGACGCGGCGCTCGACCTTTTCGTCCTTCTTCGCCAGCTCGGCCATCCTGGATTCGATCGCGGCAAGATCCTCCGGCGTGAACGAGCGCTTGTACGAGAAATCGTAGAAGAAGCCGTTCTCGATCACCGGACCGATCGTCACCTGCGCATCGGGGAACAGACTCTTGACCGCGTACGCGAGCAAGTGCGCGGTCGAATGACGAATCACCTCGAGGCCGTCGGCATCCTTCTCGGTGACGATCGCCAGCGCCGTGTCGTGATCGATCAGATGGCTGGTATCCACCACCCGTGACTCCGCACCGAGGCCGACGCGGCCTGCCAGCGCGGCCTTGGCCAGCCCGGCCCCGATCGATGCGGCGACTTCGGCCACCGTCACCGGACCGGGAAACTCGCGCTTGGAACCGTCGGGCAATTGGATAGAGATCATGAAAACTCCAGGGAAACGCAGGATGCCGGACGGGACGGGTCAGAAATCGACCCGGTCGACGGCAGCTCTCGAAACGAAAAAGCGCGGTGCCGAACCGCGCTTTGGTATCGAAGACAACCCTGCATTTTAGGCCACGGAGGCCGTCGTCGTTCGGGGTTCAGAGCGCGAAATGCGCTGAGCGGCGAGGCTCAGAAGCCCAGGATCGAAACGTCGGCGGTGCGCTCGATCAACCACAGCGTACCGACGCAGATGGCCGCTGCCGAGCCACCCTGTATGACCCAGCGCGGATAGAAGTCGTTCTGCCGCAACAGGAACAGGCAGCTCACCGCGATGGACACGATGAACAGTTGTCCCAGTTCGATGCCGAGGTTGAACTGGAACAGCGCCCAGGCGAACTGCGCGGCGGGCAGGTCGAGCTCGCCCAGCACCCCGGCGAAACCGAAACCATGAATCAGCCCGAAGCAGAAGGTGACGATGGCCCGACGACCACGGAAAATCGGCCAGAAATTGTCGACGGCGGCCAGGATGATCGTCAGGGCGATCGCCGGCTCGATGAACGAAGACGGCAGCGACACCAGCTTCAAGCCCGCGAGCGTCAGCGTTACCGAATGCGCCACGGTGAACGCGGTCACGATGACCGCCACCGGCATGATGGCCTGGCTCAAGCGCTCGACAGGCTGCCAGCCGGTGGGCGTGCGCCGCATGACGGCCGGGAGCAACAGGCACAGCAGGAACAGCATGTGGTCGTAGCCGGTCAGGATGTGGCGCATGCCCTCCTTGATGAAGCCCGCCGATGCGTGCTCGACCGGTGCCGGCGCCTTAGACGCCGTGACGCTGTCGGCGGTTTGGTCGGCACGTCGGTTCGATGCAGGTTCCGTCACCACTGGCGATGGTGCCGAGACGATGGACACGGCGCTTGCAACCGGCGAGGCAACCGCGGCCATCGGTGCGATCGAACGCGTCGGGTCGAGCACCTGCACCATGGCATCCGAGCCAGGCCTTTCGATCTTCGCGATGGCACGGTGAGTCGGGTCGATCTCGCGCAGCGCGACATACCGGATCACCGGCGGCATCGCAGCGGATGCGCAGGAACCCGACCAGGTGAGTGCCGCATAGACCCCGTCGGCGCGGCGTTCGAGCGCCCGCGTGGTCGACAACCATTGACAGCCGTCGACCTGCACCCGGGCTGAAAGGTAGCGCTCGATGGCGGGCCACGCCGCGCGGATCTCGCCCCATGTCAATTGGCCATCTGCATCGGCGTCGATGTCGAGCACGGCATCCAGATCGCGCAGCGCAAGGTCGACACGCAAGGTCGACGCCGCCGCATCGAGCTTGAGTTGCAGGTAGGCGTCGCTGCCCTTGTGCGCGAGTGCCGGTCCGGCGAGACCGACGCAGCAGAGTAGCGCCAGCCATCGGCGCACAGTTCGCGCGAGGTCACAGCAACGCATCGAGACGCTCGTCATGCAGGCCCATTTCCTTGCGTATCTGATCGGCTTCGCGGATCGCCTTCTCGTCACCTGCGGCACGCGCCGCACGGGCCAGAACGATCAGGTCCAGAGGCTCACGCTGCTTGCGCACGTTTTCGCGCGCCAGCGCCAGCGCGGCAGCCGGCTTTGCATCAACCCACAACGCGAACATCGCCTGCTCGCGAGCGTGGGTGCCGCGCGCATCGGGCCGCAGGTTGGCCTGCGCCATCGTGTCCCGCACCTGTCGCACATCCTTGTCGGCGCCCGGCGACTTCAACCGCGCACCGGCGATCGCCAGACGCAACAGCACGGCGTCGGTGCGTGGTTGAGGCGCCAGCAGCGCGAGCGCCTCGGCGTGGCGATTCATGTCCATCAGGAAGTCGGCATAGGTCAACAGCGTGTAGCCGCCTGCCTCGGCTGCCAGGGCCAGCTTGAAAGTCGCCTCGGCGACATCCGGGCGACCCGCGCGCTGCTCCAGTTCTGCCAGCGTGGTCAGCAACCACGACCGGGTCGATGACGGCAGACGCGGCGCGGCCAGCATCTGCTGCAGGCTGTCGCGAGCCGCATCGGCGTTGCCTCGCAGACTGTCGTTCTCCGCCAGGCAAGCCTGGCTTTCGAGGCGCACGCCAGCCGCCTGCAATCCGCGACATGCCGCATCCGACTCGGCGTATCGACCCTGCACACGACGCACCGTGGCCAGCGTGAGCCAGGCTTGCGCATGGTCCGGTCGGCGGGCAACCAGCATTTCGAGGTGGCCTGCAGACACGTCGAACTCGTGCAGATACTGCTGTACCGTGGCCTGCAGCAACAACACGTCGTCAGGCGCGGTTCGGGCATCCGGCCAAGGCTGCAACACGGCCAGGGCTTGCCCGGCATAGCGGGGGTCGCCCTGCTCGCGCGCTCGCGCCAGATAGCGTCGGGCCAGCGAGACAGCCGTCACCGCATCGGTCGGCTGGTTCACCCAGAGGCGGCGCAGTCGCCGCTCCTCGGCTCCGGTGCCACCGGATGGCAGCACTTCGACGACCTCGCTGTCGCGGGTCGGGTTCACCGCTTCCGCTCGCCCTGGACCAGACCAGATCCACAGAGCGGCACCGATCGCAGACCACAACACGGCGTGAACCGTTGACAACCCGATCTTCATTCGTACTCCACATGGGCCGACCACGAACCCGGCACCCTGCCCACTGGGGCAGGATGCCGGCTCTCCGACTGCCTCGTCAACCGATTCCCTTACGGAATCTCCCTCGGCTCCGCAGTGTCGTCGGTGGCCAGCTTGTCAGGCAACGCGGCCACAGGCTCGAGCGCGTCGCTGTTGGCCGGCGTCACCGCCGTCAACTGCGCCAGGTACTGCGTCGCGGCCTCGCTGTCGGTGGCCGCAGCAGCGGGCACCGCTTCGGTGACTGGTGGCGTGTTGCTGCCGCCACCGCCACCGCAGGCCGACAACAGCAGTGCCACACAACTGACGAACACCCAAGATTGCTTGCTCATGATGGACCCCTCAGTTCGAGCCGGCGCCAGGCAGCGGCTTCGTGAAGTATGGGAAGGCGCTGCTGAACGCGACAGCGGCCTGATCAACCGCATCGTGCAGCGCGGTCGACGTGGCGCCCAAAGGCACCTTGCCGAGACGGCACTCCGACGTCAGGACCGTCGGGGTCGAGCCCGGGATCGTGAAGCTGTTCAGGCCGAGCACGTTGTTGTTGTCGCCAGCGCTCAAGTTCGCGATCACGCCGTTGCTGTTGGCCACGCACAGCGCACCAGCCACCGCGATCAGAGAGATGTCGACGACGTCGTCCTTCGGACGACGTCCATTGGGGTAGCCAGCCAGATCGACCGCCGACCCGAGGTTGGCAGCACCACCGACGCGCAGCAGTTCACCCGCCACGCCGAGGCGGTTCTGGCTCGCGTAGGGCACCGCCGGTATGGCCGTGTTCAGACGCAGCATTTCACCCGGGGTCACGGTGCCCTTCGGCTTGTTGACGCCAGCCAGGCCGGTCAGGAACACGTTGAGCAAGTCGGTACGCGGCAGGTTGGTCGGCGCGACTGCGGCGATGTCGCCAGCCAGCGCGATGCCCAGCAGAGCAGGCAAGGTCGGGTTGGTCACGTAGGTGGCGAACTGCAGATCAGCCGACGGCCTGGAGCCGTTGAACTTGTCCTTGTCCGGCAGGCCGATCACCACCTCATTGACCAGCGGGCTGCCCAGACGCGAGACCTGCGTCCATGCGCCGCCGGGGATGGACGTGGTGCCGTGGCCGGATTTCGGATTCGGGTTCAGCAAGCTGCCCTGACGCAGGCTGGCCGTGGTCCAGCCACCGATCACCGGGTCGTAGGTGCTGTCGCTGGACGGCTTGGCGGTCAGGCAGTCCTTGGCCACTTCGAGGGCCAGCGTGGTGACGTTCTTGTCGGCGAGGTCGTCATGCCCGGCATTGATCAGCGTCGGATTCGTGACCACGGCGAGCGGTGCGTTCACCAGGTCGAAGATCGTGCCGAGATTGACGGCGAACGGGTCCTTGCGCTGGCCGACGAACAGCTTGCCGGGGGTCGAGCAGCCGGGAATGCTGACCGCGTAGATGTGCTGCGCCGCGTAGGCGTCGTAGTTGGCGATCGTCTTCGAGCCGATGTTGTCGACCGGCTTGTCGAACGTGGCCGAGCCGCCCGCCGCATTGGTGATCGATGCCTTGGCGCCCTTGCGACGATCCCCTCGCACGATGTCGACGGTGAACGTCTCGTTGAGGTTCAGCGCTGCAGCGGCCGGTCCCGAGACACCACCGGACTGGATCAGCGGAATGGCCACGTTGGAGCCGCCGATCGGCAACGTGATGCCCTTCAGCGTGTTCTTGAAGCGGAACTGGAAGGTGATGTCTTCCTTGGCATCACCGTTGTTGTCGATGTGGATCTCGTACAGCGCATTCGGGTCGAGCGAGAAGTAGTTCGGGCCCCCGTACGGGTCCTGCAGCGGCACGTAGTTGGCCATCAGAGACACGTAGGCGCCCCGGCCGGCCTCATAGCTGTTGAACATGTAGAAGTCGGTGGCGTCGACCTTGGGCGTGGTCGTGATCGACGGCGCTTCGCGGTGGCTGGAAGCGTGCGCCGGCAACGCGGCGGCGAGGCCGTAGATCGCGGCCAGCGCGCCGATGAGCGGCAGCAGCCGGGTGGATGGCATCAGTGTTGTCTTCATGATTCGGGCCCTGTGAGGTTGTTGACTTCGCATCGCCACACCAACCGGTTGCGATCTGCGATGCGCCCTGACGTCGATCCATCAGATTGCGCTGTCACCCCATACGAGCCGAACCCATTTCTGGATGCATTCAACGGACGACGCATGTACGACGAGCGTCGACCTCCGGAGCTTCACGGCGCAGGCCGTGACAGCCGCACCCGAGCTCAGCGCCGGGTTTGCAGCTTGGCAAACGCAGCCGCCATCGCGCCATCGGCTGCGGCGGACGGCGATGCCCTTCCGTTCGAGGGCCGCTGCCCGCGCCCGGCCGGCTGAAAGCGGTTGCTGGCGCCAGCACCGACCGCGCCCCGTTCAGCAGCCACCGCATCGAGCTTCATCGTCAGCGAAATGCGCTGCCGCGACAGGTCCACCTCGAGCACCTTGACCTTGACCACGTCACCGGTCTTGACCACCTCGCGCGCGTCGCTGACGAACTTGTGGGCGAGCTGGCTGACGTGTATGAGCCCGTCCTGGTGCACGCCCAGATCGACGAAGGCGCCGAACTGCGCGACATTGCTGATCGTGCCTTCGAGCGTCATGCCCGGCTGCAGGTCCTTGATGTCCTCGATGCCGTCGGCCAGCTTCGCCACCTTGAAATCGGGACGAGGGTCACGCCCCGGCTTCTCCAGCTCGGCCAGGATGTCCTTGACGGTGATCGCGCCGAAACGCTCGTCGGCAAACGCCTCGGGCTTCAGCGTCCGGATCACGTCGCTGCGTCCCATCACCTCGGCCGCTGGCCGCTTCACCGCAGCCAGGATCCGCTCGACCACCGGGTAGGTCTCCGGGTGCACGCCCGACTGGTCCAGCGGGTTGTCGCCGTCGCGAACTCGCAGGAAGCCGGCGCTCTGCTCGAAGGTCTTGGCGCCGAGTCCGGCCACGTCGAGCAGTTGCTGCCGATTTCGAAAAGCGCCATGCGCATCGCGCCAGCGCACGATGCTGGACGCGACTGCGCCGCTGAGCCCGGACACGCGCGAAAGCAGCGGTGCCGAGGCGGTGTTCACATCGACACCGACCGAGTTCACGCAGTCCTCGATCACCGCGTTCAGGCTCCTGGCCAGGTCGCTCTGGTTGACATCGTGCTGGTACTGGCCGACGCCGATGCTCTTCGGCTCGATCTTGACCAGTTCAGCCAGCGGGTCCTGCAGCCGCCGCGCGATGCTGACGGTGCCGCGCAGGCTCACGTCGAGGTCGGGCAGCTCCTTGCTGGCGTATTCGCTGGCGCTGTAGACCGAGGCGCCCGCTTCGCTGACGACCACCTTTTGAAGGGGCCGCGCCGGCGCCGGGCCGCCCCAAGGCGAGCGCGCGCCCCCTTGGGGGGCAGGAGCCGCAGGCGACGTGGGGGCAGACAGGGTTTGCGACCGCTGGATCAACTCCGACGCCAGCTTGTCGGTCTCGCGGCTGCCGGTGCCGTTGCCGATCGCGATCAGGTCGACGCCGTGAGCCGCGCACAAGCGACCCAGCGCATGCAAGGAACCTTCCCAGTCGCGACGCGGCTCCAGCGGATAGATCGTCTCGGTCGCCAGCACCTTGCCGGTCGCATCGACCACCGCGACCTTGCAGCCGGTGCGGATGCCGGGGTCGAGCCCCATCACGACACGCGGTCCGGCCGGCGCGGCCAGCAGCAGGTCGCGCAGGTTCTCGGCGAACACCTTGATTGCCACCTGCTCGGATGCCTCGCGCAGCCGGCTGAACAGATCGCGCTCGAGGCTCAGGCTGAGCTTGACCTTCCAGCACCAGGCGATGCACTTGCGCATCAGGTCATCGGCCGGCCGCTTCGCGTGGCTCCAGCCCAGGTGCACCGCGATGCGGCCTTCGGCCATCGACACCGCAGGCGTCGGCTTGCCGGTTGCCGCCGGAGCGGGCGCTGCAGACGCTTCCTCGAGCACCAGCTTCGCGTCGAGCAGTTCGAGCGTGCGGCCGCGAAACACCGCCAGCGCACGGTGCGAGGGCACGGTGCGGATCGGCTCGGCATAGTCGAAGTAGTCGCGGAATTTCGACGTGTCCGGGTGGTTGGCATCCTTGCCGTCGATCAGCCTGCTCTGAAACAGCCCCTCGGTCCACAGCCACTCGCGCAGCTTGCCCACCAGCACCGCATCCTCGGCCCAGCGCTCGGACAGGATATCGCGCACGCCGTCGAGCACGGCCAGCGCGTCGGCGAATCCGCCGTCGGCGTTGATGAAAGCGGCGGCTTCAGTCGCAGGGTCGAGCGTCGGATCGGCGAACAGCTTGTCGGCCAGCGGCTCCAGCCCGGCCTCGCGGGCGATCATCGCCTTGGTGCGACGCTTCTGCTTGAACGGCAGGTAGAGATCTTCCAGTTCCTGCTTGGTCGGCGCGGCATCGATGGCCGCGCGCAACTCGAGCGTCAGCTTGCCCTGCTCCTCGATGCTTTTCAGCACCGCCTCGCGGCGTTCTTCCAGCTCGCGCAGGTAGGACAACCGCGCCTCGAGTTCGCGCAGCTGGATGTCATCCAGGTTGTCGGTGGCTTCCTTGCGATAGCGTGCGATGAAAGGCACGGTGGCCCCGCCGTCGAGCAGTTCGACAGCAGCGTTCACTTGGGACGGACGAACCTTCAGTTCGGCGGCGATTTGCAGCAGGATCTTGTTCAAGGCGGGAAGCCCGTCGAGCGGGCCGAAACGGTGTGGAAGTCAGCCAGACATCTGGGCGAAAACAGGCGGCTTGCGTCGTGGCCGACACGTGCCGCAAGCGCGGCGCGGCGCAGCGTGCCACAGGGTTTTCGGGGTTCAGCGTCGCGCTGTCAGGTACTGCAACAAGCCGTGACCGGCCCAGAAGCCGCTGGACAGGCTGGCGGTCAGAAGGTAGCCGCCAGTAGGAGCTTCCCAGTCCAGCATCTCGCCTGCGCAGAAGACGCCGGGCAGCGCGCGCAGCATGCCCTGATCGTCCATCGCCTCGAAGCGCACGCCACCGGCAGTGCTGATCGCCTCGTCGATCGGGCGCGGCGCGAGCAGCGTCAGCGGCAGCGCCTTGATCGCGGCGGCCAGCCTCGGCGGATCTGCCATCACCTCGCGCGGCAACAGCTCGCGCAGCAGCGACGCCTTGACACCATCGAGGCCGAGCCGGCCCTTCAGGTGCGTCGCCAGCGATCGCGAACCGCGCGGGTGTGCCACTTCGCGTGCAACCCATTCGGGGCTGCGACCAGGCAGCAGATCGAGGTGCGCGACCGCTCGGCCATCGGCCTCGAGGGCGTCGCGCAGCCAGGCCGACGCGGCATAGATCAGGTTGCCTTCGACACCCCCCTCCGTCACGACGAATTCCCCGGCCTGCGCGAACGCACGCCCACCTGGCGCGACACAGCTCAGCGCCATGTTCTTGACCGGGGCGCCGGCGTGACGGGCGCGGAAATGCTCGGTCCAGCCAGGTTGCTCGCGGCCCGCCGCGTCGACGTGGGCCGCGTCGAATCCGCAGTTCGACGGCCGCAGCGGCGCCAGCTCGACGCCGCGCGCCTCCAGCCAGGGCAGCCAGGCACCATCGGATCCGAGGCGCGACCAGCTTGCCCCCCCAAGGGCGAGCAGCACCGCGTCGGCGCGGACGGTCCGGGCACCCTCCGGTGTCTCGAAAGCCAGCGCGAACTCGCCATCCTGGTCTGCGGCATCGGACCAGCCAACCCACCGGTGACGCATGTGGAAGCGCACACCCAGACCACGCAGGCGATGCAGCCATGCTCGCAGCAGCGGTGCTGCCTTCAAATCGGCGGGAAACACCCGGCCCGAGCTGCCCACAAAGGTGGCGATGCCCAGGCCCTGCGCCCAGTCGCGCAGTTCGGCGGGGCCGAAACGGCGCAGCATCGAATCGATCGGCGCACGGCGTTCGGCGTAACGGCCGGCGAAGGCCTCGGCCGGCTCCGAGTGCGTCAGGTTCAGCCCGCCCTTGCCGGCCAGCAGGAACTTTCGGCCCACCGAGGGCATTGCGTCGTACAGGTCCACCGATGCCCCGGCGCATGCCAGCACGTCAGCCGCCATCAGGCCCGCCGGCCCACCACCCACGATGGAGACGGTGGGTGGGGAAATTCTCTGTGAGTCAGACAAGTGGGCGATCCGAGGTGAAGAGTGACTGCATCCGGCGGAGCAGCGGAATGCGATGGGGCCCGCATGAGCCGCCAAGCAGCATAGAGCACGCCGGGACGTGGGTTCGGATCGGCCACAACGGCAGCGCGGCGGCACGGTTGTAAGGAGTCCATCGCACGCACCGACCCAGAAAGACTGCATCCCCAACGGAGAAGTGCATGAAGCCGGCACCACCCCCAGCGACGCGGCGACAGGACGCCACCCTTCGCCTCGCGGCGGTCACCAGGCACTGGCTCGTTGCCGCACTGGGAGCGGGCGGCCTGGCGGCCGCAGCGCAGGCAGCCGACACGGCGAGCAGTTGCAACGTGCGCAGCAGTGCCAGCGCACCGACGATCATCGAGCTGTACACCTCGGAAGGTTGCAGCTCGTGCCCGCCAGCCGACCGATGGCTGTCGAAATGGATCACGCAGCCCGACGTCATCGCGCTCGCCTTCCACGTCGACTACTGGGACCACCTCGGCTGGAAAGACCCCTTCGGCAGCCCTGCGCACACCGAGCGCCAGTACCAGCAGCAGGCAGTGAACGGTTCGCGGTTCAGCTACACGCCGCAGGTCACGATCAACGGCGTCGACAGCCGGCAGTGGCAGAGCGTGCGGATGCCGATCGCCGGACCCGCGGCAGCGTCACCGTTGCAGGTCAGGCTCAGCCGTGATGGCGACCGCTACACGGCGCTGGTGCAACCCGGTTCCGGCGCACCGGACCGGCTGGCGGCCTACTGGGCCGTCACCGAAAACCGACACGTATCCGCAGTGACATCCGGCGAAAACCGGGGCGGCACCCTGACGCATGATTTCGTTGTCCGCGAATACCGGCCCGTGCCGATCTGGACGGCAGGCACCGAAGCAGCGAAAACGCTCACGTTCAGCCCGGCACCTGCTCCACGGTCAGAGGAACACCCGCGGCAGGTCAATCTGGTGATCGTCGATGCCGCCAGCGGACGACCGGTGCAGGCGGTCAGGCTGGGCTGCTGAAAAAATCGGGCGGCAGCGAAGGGATCTGGCTGGCCTGACCGGTTCGATCATCAAGGGAGATATCCGGGGAGCTTCCAACCGCAGCGCCGCTTTTCAATAAGCGACGCCATGGCCCTTGATATAGCCCTCCAGATAGGTGATGTGCTCGGTTTGCTGGCAGATCACTTCCTTGACGACGTCGCCCACGGACACCATGCCGATGACCTTTCCGTCCTTGCACACCGGCAGGTGACGGATGTTCTTCGACGTCATCTCCAGCATGCATTCGTCGACCGTGTTCTCTCCACTGACCGTGATCACATCGCTGGTCATGATGTCGCACGCCGAGGTTTCGGTGGCTTTGAGGCCTTTCAGCAACACCTTCAGGGCGCAGTCGCGCTCGGACACGATGCCGATCAGCCGCTCCTGATCGAGCACCACCACCGAACGAATGGTGTGGGCATGCATCATTTCCAGAATGCGTTGAACGGTATCGGTCGAAGCAACCGAGCGGATCGATTTCTGGGCCTTCTTCGCGAGCAGATCCTTCACTTTGATCACTGAGCAACTCCTGGGCTGGGTTTTCGGCGGCTGAATATCAACAGATGCGGCATTCACGCGCCGTGACCCGGGAATTCCACAGGTGGAGACGCGATGTTGCAGAGTGCGCCACATCCGACGCACCAATGTCTCATATTGCGCAAGCGCAGAGAAGACCGGAAAACCAACCCCAAACCGAAGCTCAAGTCGGACCGTCGCCGTGCCGACATCACACAGGTAGCAGCTTGAACCGATGGTCCCGACGAGGACTCCCTGTCGCACGTGGCAGGTCCACGGCAAGAGCTGAAGCCCACCCCATTTTCCGGAGACATAGGCATGAGTGCAGTCCTGAAGCGCATGTTCGGCAACTCGGACGAGCAAGACAAGACCCTGGCGCAGCTCAACGAGGCCCTGGCCCGCGAGCACGATCTGGGTCAGCAGCTTGCCAGCCTGGGCGAAGAGATCGATTCGTTGCAGACGCGGTTCGACCTCGTCCGCATGGCCACGTCCGATGGCCTGTGGGACATGGCTATCAACCAGGACGATCCCTCGAATCCCGACAACCCGTTCTGGTGGTCGGACCAGTTCCGCCGCATGCTGGGATTCCGCGACGAAAAGGAGTTTCCGAACGTCCTGTCGAGCTGGTCGAGCCGGCTGCACCCGGAAGACAAGGAACGCACGCTGGCGGCCTTCGGCAAGCATCTGGCCGACCGCAGCGGGCGCACGCCCTATGACGTGAAGTACCGACTGGCAATGAAGGACCGCCAGTACCGGTGGTTCCGTGCGCGTGGCGAAACCATCCGCGCGCCCGACGGCACGCCGCTGCGCGTGGCCGGTTCGCTGACGGACATCACCGCCGCGGTCCAGGACGACCACAAGCTCACCACGACCGTGGAACGCTTCGATCTTGGCCGCGAGATGATGAGCGAAGGCCTGTGGGACATGGAAGTGGTGGCCGGTGACCCCGCGAACCCCAGAAACACCTTCTGGTGGTCGAAGCAGATGCGACAGCTGCTCGGGTTCGAGACACCGGCCGAATTCCCGGACTTGCTCGACAGTTGGACCTCCAAGCTGCATCCCGACGATGCGGAACGAGTCGTTGGTGCGTTCACCGCACACCTGACCGACCGCACCGGCCGCACGCCCTACGACCTCGAATATCGCCTTCGTTGCAAGGATGGCCAGTTCCGCTGGTTCCGTGCGCGAGGCCAGACGAAAAGAGCCGCCGACGGCACACCGCTGCGCGTGGTGGGCGCCTTGGCCGACATCTCGCTCGAGAAGCACGAGGAGGAGAGCCAGCGCGCGCAGGCCGAGAACAACGTCTTCATGGACAACAGCCTGAAGACCATCGGCGACATCGTCGGATCGATCCAGAAGGTGGCGCACCAGACCAACCTGCTCGCGCTGAACGCGTCGGTGGAAGCGGCCCGCGCCGGCACCGCCGGACGCGGATTCGCCGTGGTCGCCGACGAAATGCGCGTCCTGGCGCATCAGGTGCAGAGCGCCACGGCGCAGATCGTGTCGATCCAGAAGAGCCTGGCGTACCGGCGCAACCGGAAGTAGACCCAGCGACTCGCGGCATCG
>JBJXEJ010000196.1:0-4396 GCA_046154125.1 Rhizobacter sp.
CCGTTCCTGCGCAGCTTCGGCATCGTCGACGCCCAGGGGCTGGTGATCAGCAGCACCGAATCCGATGCGACCGACCACGTGATCGACCTGGCGACGCTGGGCCCGCTGCCGGCCGCCGATCGCGACGAGCTCGGGCCTTACATCGGCGCTCGGCGCCTGCTCGACCTGGCACCCACCGGTGCGACCCGGCTCGCGCCGCCGGATGGCGGCTTCCTGCCTCTGATACGCACGGTGCAGCTGCGCGACGGTCAACACCTGCATCTGGTCGCGCTGTTGAACAGCAAGGCGTTCGCCACCATGCAGCAGGCGACGATGTCGCATGAAGGCTCGGCAGCGGCGCTGAGCATGTACGACGGCACCCTGGTCGCATCGACGGCCGGGGTCACGCGCGCCCTGGGATCGTCGCTGCGGGCGCTGCCCCTGTTCAGCGGTGCCCCGCCGCGCGCCGAACACGGCGAGTGGACCGGCATGGGGCTGCGGAACGGCCTGCAGTTCGCCTCGTTTCGACTCCTGTCGACACGACCGCTGGTCGCGATGGTCGAGATCGACGCCCGCCAGGCCATGGTCGATTGGCTGAACAAGACGCAGTGGTTGTTCGCAGCCGGGCTGGTGCTCACCGTCGTCATCGGCGGCGTCACCTGGATCGTCGCGAGAAGCCTGCATGCGCGCATGGCCGCGCGGCACGAGATCGATGCCGCCCAGCTCGAGGTCGTGCTGCGCGAGCGCGAACTCAGCGTGACCATCAGGAGCCTGCAGGAACTGATCTTCCGCACCGACGCCAACGGCGCCATCACCTTCGTCAACAACCACTGGATTCCGGTGACAGGATCGGCAGTGGCGGCAGCGCAAGGCGTTCGACTGTGGGAACTGGTGGTACCCGACGACCGGGATCGACTCTGGTCGCTGTTCACGACCCAGCCCGGACGCGAAGCGCGCAGGGCGCAGGCCTCGTTGACCGACACGACCGGCGCGCTGCGCACCTTCGAATTCTCGGTGATGCCACTGCAGCATGAGGGCGTGATCAGCGGCTTCGCCGGCAGCGCCATCGACGTGAGCGAGCGCGTCGCGGCAGAGCGCCAGCTGGAGACCCAGCTCGCCTTCACACGACTGGTGATGGAGATCAGCCCGCTGCCCAATTCGGTCATTTCGCTGAACGGCCGGAACCTGATCGTCAACAAGGCGTGGGAAGACTTCACCGGCCAGCAGTCCGGAGACATGGCGTACGAAGCGCAGCCTGGCTCGGTGCACGCGCACTCCCGGGCGCTCTACGAGGCGCAGGACCGGCAGCTGCTTGGAACTGGCGAGCCGCTGCGCTACGAGACGAGCGTGACGCACCGCGACGGTTCGATGCGCGCGGTCGTGGTCAACAAGGTGATGCTGCACGGGCCTGACGGACGGCCGTCGGGCATTCTGTGCGTGTTCATGGACGTGTCGGAGTTCCGCGACGCCGAGCGTGCCACGCGCGAGGCGCGCGACACCGCCGAGGAAGCCTCGCGCACCAAGTCGGAGTTCATCGCGAACATCAGCCACGAGCTGCGCACGCCGCTGCAGTCGATCATCGGGTTCTCCGAGCTGGGTCAACTGCGGGCCCGCTCGCACGATCGGCTGGCCGCCATGTTCGACGACATCCACGGCGCCGGCCAGCGCATGCTGACGCTGGTGAACGACCTGCTCGACGTGTCGAAGATCGACAGCACCGTGGGCGCCATTCACCTCGAATGCACCGACCTTCGCGGGCTGGTGCGAGACGTCGTGCGGGAGATCGACCCTCTGGTCACTGCGCGCCAGCTGCATGTGGTGACGGACCTGCCCGATGAACCGCTGCTCGCGCGGGTCGACCCGCCGCGCTTCCAGCAGGTCGTCCGCAACGTGCTGGCCAATGCGATCAAGTTCGCCCCGACGCTCAGCCGGATCGACATCGTCGGCGATTGCACCCCCTCGGGCGAACTGCGACTGGTGATCCGCGATCAGGGCCCGGGCATTCCCGGCGTCGAGCTGGAAAAGATCTTCGAGGCCTTCGTGCAGTCGAGCCAGACCAAGGATGGTTCGGGCGGCACCGGACTGGGGCTGGCCATTTGCCGCAAGATCATCGATGCCCACGGCGGCCGCATTCATGCCGAGAACCTGCCGGAACGCGGCGCCGCATTTCACATCGTCCTGCCGGAGCGCCTCTCGGCGTCGATCGATGACGGCGGACCCGCCTCGCAGGCGACCGCCACCTGCTGGCTGGCCACCTGACTTCGGGTTCAGGGCCCGCCGACGATCAGCGAGTTCACGGTCTCGATCAGCGCCAGCGGGCTGAAGGGCTTGACGAGATATGCGTTCGCGCCAGCCCGCTGACCGGCCTCGCGGTCGCGGTCCTGCGCACGCGCGGTCAGCAGGACGACCGGAATGTGCGCGAGCGCGGGGTCGGCCTTGAGCAAGGCACACACCTGCAGGCCGTCCATCTCACCCGGCATCATCACGTCGAGCAGGATGAGGTCGGGCTCGATGTTGCGGGCCGCGGCCAGCCCCGCCGCGCCGTTGGTGGCCTCGTGGATCGCGTAGTCCTCGACCTCGAGGGCCCAGCGGATCAGGCGTCGGATGTCCGACTGGTCCTCGACGATCAGGATCGACTTCATGCGGGCTCCCTCACGGTTTCAACCAGGGCCACCGCCTGCGCGATGGGCAGCCACAGCGTCACGGTGGTGCCCTGCCCCGGTTCACTGGCAATGGCCAGGCGGCCTCCCAGCAATTCGATGATTTCCTTCACGATGCTGACCCCGAGGCCGGTACCTGGAATGTTGCCCGAGGCATCCGCGCGGTAGAAGCGCTCGCCCACGCGGGCAAGCTGGTCTGCCGTCAGACCGATGCCACGATCGCGCACCTCGATGCCGACCATCGCGGTCTCGTCCTCGCCCTGCACCAGGCCGACCTCGACCGATCCGCCCTGCGGCGAGTATTTGTAGGCGTTGACCAGCAGGTTGCCGATGGCCTGCCGCATCTTGTTGCGATCGATCCGCACCCGGACCGACCGCGTGATCGGTGCGAGGCGCGGAGCACTGCGCTCGTCGGGCGGCTTGAATTCGCCCAGCAGCTCGGGCAGCAGCGTGGCCAGGTCGAGAACCTCGAACGTGAAGTCCTTGCCGCGACGAGCCTCGATGCGTGCCAGGTCGAGCAGCTCATTGACGATCGAGATCATCAGTTCGCTCTGCCGGTGAATGGTCGAGATCACCTCTGCCTGCTGCTCGGGCGACAGCTTGCGGCGCATCATCAGTTCAGAGAACCCATAGATGCTCGCCATCGGTGTGCGCAGCTCGTGTGCGGCGGTCGACAGGAATTCGCTCTTCATCTGGTCGACCTCGGACTCGTGCGTCACATCGCGCAGCGACAGCACCTGCGAGATGGCATGCGTCGTGCCGAGACGCAGCCCTGCTTCGAGCACCCGAGGCTTCGGCCAGGCCAGCTCGATCAGGGCGCGGCGCGGGCCGGCCTCGCTGCCCGCATTGCGGAGATCGCGGCGCATCGCCTCGAAACCGAGCCAGGTGGCGGAGTTGCTGGAACGCTCGAGCAGCATCTCCTCGATCTCGCCTTCCCCGGCCCCGACGATCTGCGCCTCGGGCAGGCCGGTCAGGCGCGAGAAGGCCGGGCTCACGTAGTTGGCCCGGCGCTGCGCATCGAACGACACGAAACCGTCCGGGCTGAGCGCGAAGATCGCGTCGAGCTGTTCGCCTCGCTCCTGCAGCTGGCTCACGAGCCCGAAGATCATCATCGAGACTGCCTCGATGTCGTCCGCGCCCTCGACACCGACCGTGGTGTCGCGGATCAGGCCCTCCAGGACCTGGCGCAGCGAGATCAGCGCCGTCGCGCGGGATTGCAGTTCGGCTCGCAGGCGCTGGTCGAGGGCGTGCTGTTCGCTGATGTCGCGACAGGCCAGCACGTGGCCGGCGACATCGCCGTCCGGTGCCAGGATGGCCGACTGGGTGGTGTCGACCACGACATCGCGTCCTTGCACCGAAGACAAAGTGGCGCGACGGCCGGTCCAGGAACTCAACGGTGCCACGTCCCGGTAGACGGCGGGCAGCACCGCCGCCGCAGGCTGTCCGAGCAACTCGTGCAGCGTCCGGCCGGCCAGCGCACAGGCAGCCGGATTCGCGAAGACGACCCGGCCCTCGCCGTCGAGCGTGAACACGCCGTCGGCGATGGCGCTGAGCGTCACCGCCGCCTGGGCTCGCTGGGCCTGCAGGCTCTTCGCGGTCCGACCCAGCACTTCGAAGGTCGCGCGGAATTCGGTCGGAGCGTCCTCCGGCATCAGCATGTCGGGCGTGGCGGTTCCGCTCTGCATGGCCCGCTCGAAATCCTGGATGCGACCCAGGTTGCCCAGCCAGCGCACCAGCGGGAACCGAATCAGCAGCAA
>JBJXEJ010000197.1:0-3537 GCA_046154125.1 Rhizobacter sp.
CGACGGCAAGGTAGTCGCACATTGCTATCGGTGCGAGCACGTCGAAAACCACTGGCCAGATCGCGCTGTTCGATACAGCCCCGGCAAGGCGATCAATCGGCCCGTTGTACCGCTGAAGCGAGAAACCTTGAACGAGTACGGCATCAACCTGTTCGATGCCTGCAATGCCATTCGCGGCAGCATCGGCGAGCAATACCTGATCGCTCGCCGATGCGTCATCCCACCAGACGACGGTGATCTTCGATTCCATCCTGCGTTGAAGCATCCGTCTGGCTACACCGGCCCGGCGTTGGTGGCGCTGGTCACGCACGCCGAAACGCGAGTACCGCTGACGCTGCATCGAACCTGGATTCGACCTGACCGTCGCAAAGCCGATATCGAGTCGCCGCGCAGGCTGCTGGGTGGACACCAGAAGAAATACGGTGTGATTCGACTCTGGCCTGACGAGGCTGTGACGACCGGCCTGTGCATCGCAGAAGGCGTCGAAACCGCGTTGAGCGTTGCCCCCTACTTCACGCCAGTGTGGAGCTGCGTCGACGCAGGCAATCTTGCTGAGATGCCGGTGCTGGCGGGCATCGAGACATTGGTCATCGCGGCCGACCATGATGAGGCTGGGTTGAACGCGGCCAACACTTGCGCTGACCGATGGAGCGCGGTCGGCGTTGAAGTGCGAGTCGCTGTACCCGTCACCCCGAGCACCGACTGGAACGACGCAAGGTGCGCAGCATGACGACCAGCGCGATGACGTTTGCCGATGCCCTGGCTGGGTCAAAACCATATCAATCGAGGTCGAGTGCTGTCATTGAGCTTGACGCGCAGCCCGCCATACGCCGGGCCAGCAAGCCAGCAGACAGCGCATCAGCGGATGAGAGACCTACGTTGAACATGCGAGGCCTCGGCAGCGAAAGCTCCGTAGAGCCGTCGGGCGCCCCTTTAGACCCCTTGGCGGCCCTGAGGCGATTCATCGTGACCGACGCACAGGTTCAGACCATGAAAGAAACCCGATTGATCTGGCGCGGCATCGTAGCGATGTCGCACTTGAGCGTATGGAGCGCACCCGGGAACGGAGGCAAGACATCACTCGCCAAGTTCGCTGCGGGGGAGCTCGCAGCCGATGGCTTCACGGTGCTCTTCTTTCAAGAAGACGCCAGTGCTGGCGACCTGCCTGGCCTGCACCAGCACGCAAAGGACTGCGGCTACAGCCTCCTGAACAGCACGTTGGCCAACCAGGCACCCGAGGACCAGATCGAAGTCCTGCGCGATCTTGTTAGCAGTGCGGCCGACCTCAGCGAATACGTGATGTTCTTCGACACCCTGAAGAAGTACACCGACCTGATGAGTAAGAGCGGCGCTCGGGAGTTCTTCAAGATGATGCGATCCCTCACCCAGCGCGGTGCGACCGTGGTGCTACTCGGGCACACCAACAAGCACAAGGACACGTCGGGCAAGCTGATCTTTGAGGGGGTTGGCGACGTGCGAAACGATGTCGATGAGTTGCTCTACATAGAAGCGACGGACAAAGACGCGGGCGGCATCGTCACTTTGACCATCAAACCCGACAAGGTGCGCTGCGTGGTCACGGAAGCCAGCTTCACCCTTGACACTAAAACGATGCAAGTTACAGCGTGTGATTCGGTGGTGGATGTCGCATCAATCCTCGAACACAAACGGCGTCAAAAGGAAGACCCGCCGGTAATCGAAGCAATCCGCACAGCTTTGGCGCGAGGTGGGATGACGATCACGGCGCTGGTCGATACCGTGACCAAGCAGGGATTCAATCGCCGACAGGTGCGCGATGTCGTCGATCGATATTCGTCCACCCACCCAGCAGATCCGGAGGCAATTTGGATCGAGACCTTCATGAAGATCAACAACGCACGGCACATCGGGTTGAAGCCCAGGGCGACGAGATGAATTCAGCGGCCCCTGGCAAACCTAAAACCATCCGGACCGTTTCAACCGGCGGACCGCACAAACCGGCAAACCTCGTCGACATTGGGTTTGCCAGTTTTTCAGGTTTCTACGGATTACCGGATTTATTGGTTTTAGGTTTTCCAGAAGGGGCGAGCTACCTCACTTGCACGGCAAGAGGTGAACCGCGATTGGGCCTTGCGGTTTTACCGCCGACCAGGCCTCTGCCGGCGGGAGTGCTCAGCCTGAACACCAAAGCGAATGGCAGATTGGGTGAGTCGACATGCTCGGGCACTCGAAAACCTGAACAAACCTTAACAAATTTCAACAGGCAGGCTGCGCGATTGGCTATGGCTGCGCCAGCCGAAACGCATCAGCAGACATCAAAGCCAACAGAGGACAAGCAGCATGCAGAACGCGGAAACTCCAATGACAACATGTGTCAACAATTCATCGCTGCGCAACGCGATTAACTGGGTTGCCATTCAGTGCGACTACCGAGCCGGTACGAAGCCGCTGCGCCTCATCGCCCACGAGCACGGCATCACCCACGGGGCGATCAACAAGCGCGCCAAACGTTATGGATGGATCCGCGACCTCGCGCCGAAGATCAAAGCGGCGGCCGACGCCAAGGTATCCAGAGCACTGGTATCCAGTGAGGTATCCACAGAAGTCAAGATCACCGAGACGCTAACCGTCGAGGTCGAATCGACCGTCCAGGCACGCATCCGGCTTTCGCATCGTGCTGACATTGCAAGGGCCCGCAGGCTGGCCATGCACCTGCTCGCCGAGCTTGAGCACCAGACCCTGAGCGCCGACGAGTTCCGCCAGCTGGGTGAACTGATGATCACCATGGCGTCCGACGACGGTGCGAACCCGCAGCGCATCCAGAAGCTAAACGAGGCCTTCGAGCGCGCGATGAGCCTGGCCGGCCGCGTCAAGACAATGCGGGATTTGGCCGACACGTTGCGCATCCTGATCGACAAGGAGCTCGAGGCGTTCGGCATCAGCGATGACGCCACCAAGCCGGCAAGCGACTTCGCAACCGAGTTGGCGGCCTTCATACATCGCATCCACGACGAAGACTCCGGCCGGCTGCAATTCACCCCGCCGAGGCCGACGCATTGAGCGCCGTGCTGATGGATCAGCAGCGGGGTAGCTCAGCCGTGGCAGAGCGCGAGGTTCATACCCTTAAGGTCAGACGTTCGACTCGTTCTCCTGCTTCCAGCATGCCCGAGGTGTTCACCTTCACAACCCGTCAAGCGGCATTCGTTGCCGAGTACGTCAAGGACTTCAACGGGCGTCAGGCGGCGATTCGGGCTGGGTACAGCGCCAAAACCGCAGAGCAGGCGGCATCAAGGTTGTTAAGGGCTGTCAAGGTTAAACATGCTTTGGCACCTCAGCGTGAACAGCGCGTCGCGGAACATGCCGAGGCCATCAACCGCATGGAGTTGTCCGTCGACCGCACGAAGCTGGAAATCGCGCGCATCGCGTACTTTGACCCCCGCAAGTTGTTCGGCCAGGATGGACGGCCGCTCAACATCACCGAGCTAGATGACGACACCGCCGCCGTGGTTGCTGGCTTGGACGTTGTTGAGGAATACGCTGGCTCAGGCGAAGACCGCA
>JBJXEJ010000198.1:0-3168 GCA_046154125.1 Rhizobacter sp.
TGCCCAGCGCTGGATCGAGTCCGCTGATCGGCGAGCATGCAGCGCCAGCAGCGCATCGGCGGGCTCGCCCTGCCATTGGTTCACCAGCGCCACTCGATAGCGGACGTTCAGTATCTGCGACCACCGCCTGGCGGTCTGCCAGTTGCCGTTGTTGGCGCTTGCGAGCGCTGGCGTCACGATGCAGATCTGGGGACGTGACATGGTCCGGTTATACCGGCATGCGACGTGAAAGGGCGGGTCGATGCCGTACGCCCGGGCTCGGTTTGGCGTGCTGGTCAAGATCCGCTGAGCGCTGTCTTGCGATTCGGGCG
Organism: Rhizobacter sp.; assembly: GCA_046154125.1. Lineage (GTDB taxonomy): Bacteria > Pseudomonadota > Gammaproteobacteria > Burkholderiales > Burkholderiaceae_C > PBB1. Next base: position 312 of record JBJXEJ010000198.1, read on the forward strand.
CGAGCAGCGTCAGGTGCCTTTCGAGGCCTTCGATCGATCGCTCGGCCGCGGCGGCTTGTGCGTCGCCGCTTATCCGGTGTTGAACCTCCACGATGGGAATGCCCTTTGGCGCGTGCCCCCTCGGTGCGGGGCCGGGCTGTCGCGCTGCGCGTCGAGCCATCGGGATACCGGTGTCTCGCCCCCTGACGGGCTTCCATCCCTGACGCGAACACTGTCAGGCCGGCGGTGCCGGCTGCTGAACGAGGCGGCCCTGTCCCGTGCCCGGGAAGCGCGGGCTTCTTCGTCCGTCATGCGGCGCATGACCGACGCCCGCTTGGCGATCGGGCCGCACTCGCAGGTCGCTGCGCTCGGTGCTCGTGCGTCCCGAACGCCACCCCGGTCACCCGCCAAGCCCGGAGCCGGGCCGCTGAACACCGGGTTCATCGAAGTGCTCGCAGCGGCTCGACCGCCGCGCCAGTCGCTCGCCTGCGGCTCCCTTGGTGGCACGTCGGCCGCAGAGCCGCCGCTGCTCGTGGATGTTCGGTCAGCTGCGCTGCAACCGCTGCGCCAGGCGAGCTGGCACATCGGCCGCGACGCTGCGCCGACCGTGAGAGGAGGCAGCCCGTGCACCAGTCGTCCCACCGCGCTCCCCCCACGCGCCCCCGTCGAATTGCGAGGGGGACTCCACGGTGCCCTTGCGCCTGCGCTTGCTCGCGGCGCTGTCGGTATCGCACGGCGACCGACGAATGCGGGGCAGCAGTCCGCTCAACCCAATGCCGAGGGATCAACAGCCCTTCCAGACAAGGAGGCGGCTCCCTCGGAAAACAGGGCAGGCGGCTTTTAGGTCCGGAAGGCAGGCAAGGAATTCATGCAAGGCGAGGGTCAAGGCAACGAGTGGGCACGGCGCCGTTTACGAAACGTTGCCGTGTCGTTCAGAAACTGGGCCTTTCCCTGGCCCGGCGTGCCGCCGTGATGCGTTGTCGAGAGACGGTCGCGGAGTGTCATCAAACTATGGAGTTCAACATCATGGAACACACGAAGGAGTTGCTTTCGGTGCCGCTGGCGAGCCTGGTGCCGTCGCGGCTCAACGTCCGGCGTCACTCGGTCGGTCAGGTCGAGGAGCTGGCCGCGCTGATCGAGGCGCAGGGATTGCTGCACAACCTGGTGGTCACCGAGCAGGAGGTCGGCCGCGGCAAGTCGCGCAAGCTGAAGTTCGCTGTCGCGGCCGGTGAGCGGCGGCGCCGCGCGATGCTGCTGTTGCAGCAGCGCGGGCGCTTGCCGAAGGAACACGAGGTGCTGTGCGAGCTGGTGCCGCCCGAGCGGGCGCTGGAGGTCAGCCTTGCCGAAAACAGCGGGCGCGAGGCACTCCACCCAGCCGACGAGTTCGAGGCCTTCAAGGCGCTGATCGACGAAGGCAAGGGCGTCGAGGACGTGGCGGCGCGCTTCGGCGTGTCGGTGCTGACGGTGCAGCGCAGGTTGAAGCTGTCGGCGCTGTCGCCGAAGCTGCTGGCGCTGTACCGCGAGGCCGGCATCAACCTGGACCAGCTGATGGCGCTCACGTTGAGCGACGACCACGCGGTGCAGGAGCGCATCTGGTTCGACGCGCAGCCGTGGGACAAGACGCCGGCCGCGCTGCGGCGGCGGCTGACGGTCGGCGAGGTCGAGGCCGCCGGCAGCGCGCTGGTGCGCTTCGTCGGCATCGAGGCCTACGAGGCCGCAGGCGGTCTCGTGCGGCGCGACCTGTTCGACGACGAGCAGAGCCGCTTCTTGTCGGATCCGGCGCTGCTGGAGCGACTCGCAGCCGAGAACTTGGAGGCGCTGGCAGGCACGGTGCGCAAGGAAGGCTGGAAGTGGGTGGAGGCGCGGCTGAACGTGGACTCGCAGGCCCTGCGGCAGTTCGCGCCCTGTGCGCATGTCAACCGCAAGCCCACGGCCGCTGAACAGGAGGAACTCGATGCCCTGGAACGGCGCGCTGCGGAACTGGAGCAGCAGGCGCAGGCGCTAGACGACGCGCCTGAGTGGTCGCCCGTCGAGGCCGAAATGATCGACCTGGAAGAGCAGGACATCGCAGCGCGGTGCAAGGCCATCCACGAGACGCTCAAGACCTGGACGTCGGAGCAGAAGGCCCGTTCCGGCGTGATCGTCACCATCGGCCGCGACGGCGATGTCGAGGTGATGCGCGGGCTGGTGCGGGACGAGGATCGCAAGGCCGCCGCCGCTACCGGTGGCCAGAAGGGCTCGATGGAGCATCGCGGCCCCGGTGACACGCGCGACGCAGACGAAGGGTCGCCGTCGATGTCGGCGGCGCCGGAACGCCGAGCACCCGGGTGCAGCGACGCACTGACCAAGCGGCTCGCCGCGCATCGGACGATGGCGCTGCAGGCGATGCTGGCGCAGAACACATCGGTGGCCCTGGCATCGGTGGTGCATGTCTTCATGCTGCGCACCTTCGGCGCCGACTACCCGCGTGAAGCGTCGGCGTTGCAGGTGTCGCCGCAGTTGTCGGCGTTTGCTCTGGAGGCCGTAGCCGACGACCTCAAGGCCAGCCGGGCATGGCAGGCCGTGCACCAGGCGAAGGAAGCGTGGCGTGCCCGCCTGCCGGAGCAGCAGGGCCAGTGGTTCCGGTGGTTGATCGACTTGTCCCAGGCAGAGCTGATCGACCTCCTCGCGCTGTGCAGCGCGTTGACGGTGAACGCGCTTCCGGGCGCAGGTGCGCCGGGAAGCGCCAACGCCATCGCTGCGGCGCTCGGCCTGGACATGGCCAATTGGTGGGAGCCGACTGCCGAGGCCTACCTGAACCACGTACCAAAGGCGCAGATCATCGCTGCGCTGAAGGAGGCCGGGCCCGAGCTGGCCGGTGGTGGTGTCGACGCGATGA
>JBJXEJ010000199.1:0-3512 GCA_046154125.1 Rhizobacter sp.
GCCAGTGCATTCAGGCGCGCAATCCGGGCGGCGGCCGGCGGGTGGGAATCGTAGAACGCCGAATGCAGGGGATCCGGTGTGAGCGTCGATGCGTTGTCCTTGTAGAGCTTCACCAGCGCGCGCGCAAGATCTCCTGCGGAAGCGTTGCGGGCGGCATAGGCGTCGGCCTCGAACTCGTGCTTGCGCGAGTACATCGCCATCAGCGGCCGCAACAGGAAGGTGAACACCGGGACCACCATGAAAAACAGCACCAGCGCCATTGCATCGCTTGCCGGTGCCGACACCCCCAGGCCTTCGTAGAACCAGGCGGCCGAGCGCAACTGGCCCAGCACCCACAGGAAGCCCAGGCTCATGGCGAACGTCCATGCCATGCGGCGGAACACGTGGTTCATCTTGAAATGGCCCAGCTCATGCGCGAGCACGGCCTCGATCTCCTCGGGTTCGAGGCGTGACAGCAGCGTGTCGAAGAAGACGATGCGCTTGGCCTTGCCGAAGCCGGTGAAGTACGCGTTGCCGTGGCTCGACCGGCGCGAGCCGTCCATCACGAACAGGCCCTGCGACTTGAAGCCGCACTTCGCGAGCAGCGCCTCGATGCGCGCCTTGAGGTCGCCGTCCTGCATCGGCGAGAACTTGTTGAACAGGGGCGCCACGAACGTCGGATAGATCGCCAGCACCGCGAGGTTGAAGCCCATCCAGACCAGCCATACCCACAACCACCACAGGCTGCCCAGGCGCTGCATCATCCACAACACCGCCAGCAGCAGCGGCAGTCCCATCACCGCGGCAACTGCAGCCTGTTTCGCCAGATCCGCAACGAACATCGCGGGCGTCATCTTGTTGAAGCCGAACCGGCTCTCGATGCCGAAGACCTTGTAGACATTGAAGGGCAGGTCGATCGCCGACGACACGATCATGACCAGGGCGATGAAGGCGATGCCCGCCACGATGCCGTTGCCGAACCAGCTCTCGGCCGCGCCGTTCAACAGCGCGAAGCCCCCGCCCAGCGTCAGCACGATCAGCAGCGCCGCGTCGACGATCACGCCGACCATGTTCAGGCGGGTCTTGGCGCGCGAGTAGTCGGCGGCCTTCTGGTGCGAAGGCAGGTCGATCTGCGCGGCGAACGGCTCTGGCACGGCGTCGCGATGCGAGCCGATGTGGCGCACGTGGCGCGAGGCCAGCCAGACGCGGGTACCGGTGGCGATGACCAGTGCGGCGAGGAAAATCCAGGTGAATGCATTCATGAGCGATCCCGATGGCAGTGCAGCAGCCGATGTGACACAATTAACAAGATTAAATTCAGGTACTTACCATTAGACGATTATGGCACAGGACAACGGCACACTGATCTGGCTCGACATGGAGATGAGCGGTCTGTTGCCAGACACCGATCGCATCCTCGAAGTTGCACTGGTGGTGACGACATCCACGCTCGAGGTGATCGCCGAAGCGCCAGTGCTCGTGGTGCATCAGACGGATGCGGTGCTGGACGGCATGGATTCCTGGAACAAAGGCACCCACGCGCGCTCCGGACTGATCGACCGCGTCAAGGCGTCCACCCTGGACGAGGCAACCGTCGAGGCGCAGATGATCGCCTGGCTCGCGACCTACGTTGCCCCAGGCATCTCGCCGATGTGCGGCAACTCCATCTGCCAGGACCGGCGTTTCCTCGCCCGCACCATGCCGAAGCTGGAGGCGTATTTCCACTATCGCAACCTCGACGTGAGCACGCTGAAGGAACTGGTGAAGCGCTGGAAGCCGGCGATCGCCGGGGGCTTCGCCAAGCACGGCAAGCACGAGGCGCTCGCCGACATCCACGAGTCGATCGAGGAACTGAAGTACTACCGCGAGCACTTCATCGCGCTGTAGCGGGCGAGTAGGGCGCAAATTCCGGCTGGCTGACCTTTGCGCTCTCGCGGCTTTGCTTGATCTCGTCGGGGGGAGATCGCTGCGGGCACGCTGAAACAGGATTTGTCGACATCCCGCTTGGAGTCTTTTCCAATTCAGGTATGAGCCTGGAGCGGAGAGATCGAACAGGGGAAGCAAGTCGATCCGTCGTAGAGGAGAGCAGTGTACTGGGGTGAGGCGGGCGGACGTTTTCCAGTCTGACTGAAGGGCTTCAGCCAGCGCGTGCCGGGAGCCGCTTGAACAGCGCCTGTCGCGCAGCGTTGAGTTGTTCGGCGGCTTCGACATCGGTCAAGGCGGTGGCCAGTTCGTGGAGTTGTTCCAGGGTGATGTCGGGGCGCAGGAAGGTCGCGGCGTGGGGCAGGCTGGAGAGCTTGTCCAGCGGGGTCATGGCATCTTTGGCGCGGTACACGCGCTTGATGCGCCCGGGCTTTTTGGGGTCTGGTTTGTCGGTGGCGAACAAGCATGGCCGGTGGAAGTTCAGGAATGGATTCAGGCACTGACGGCAGAAGGTGTTGAAGGCTGCGGCGTGGCGCTGCGGGATGTGTTCGTAGCCGAACAGCTTGCGCACCACCGCGCCGTTCTTGGTCTCGGCCAAACCGTTATCGTTGCTGCGCCGCGGACGGCTGCGGGTGAATTCGATGAGCAGTTTCTTCAGCAGCCTGGCCACGCGGTGGTTGACGTACTCGCTGCCGTTGTCGGCGTGGAAGCCCAGGATCTGGAACGGGAACTGTTCGAGCATCTGTTCGATGACCGGCAGCAGATGGGCTTCACTGATGGTCTGTACAGTAGCGACCACCTCCCACTGCGTGATGCAGTCGACCGCGTTGATGTGGAACAGGCCCTTGACGCTGTCGCGGTCGCCCTGGTGGACGCTATCGATACGGATGAAGCCCGGGCGCCCTTGGGGCGCGGGCGCACGGCGCACCCCGATGGTGGTGGCCTTGGTGGGCCGGGTCTTGACCAGTACCACGCGCTGGGCGCGGTAGCCCGTGCTGTGGCGAAGGTTGTACAGGTGGCCCACGGAGATCGAACCCAGGCGTTCGAAGCGCGCGTCGCCGAACACATCGCGCTGGCGGCGCAGCACGCAGGCGGTGGCCGGCCCTGACAGGGTGTTCATGGCCCGATCGACCTGGGCCAGCAGCGCGACATCGGCGCTGCTGTAGCGCCGGGCGAAGGCATGCTCGGGGGCGTGGTACTGCTTGACCAATGCCGCGCCACCGACCCAGCGTGCGACCAGCCGCGTCACCTGCGCGCGACTGTAGCCGCTCAAGCGTTGCAGGTACGCCAGCACCGCGCCACGGTCGCCACGCTCGAGCTGGCGATACCGGAAGCGCTGCAACACCGACCCGATCCAGGCGTAGCGTCCTTCATCGTCTTCGGCCTGCCGGAACTGCAACGACTGCGTACCGTGCAGCACTTGGCGCACTTGTTCCAAGCTGCGAACTTGCCCTTCGTTCATGTCGATCACCATCGCTGTGATGATCGACTCGCTTCCACCCCCAGCAGCCACTTGGCCGCCAAATCGTCATGTCCGGACCCGCTCCAGGCTCATTCCTCATTGGAATCACGAGCCCGCCTCCAGGCTCATACCTCGTTGGACAAGACTC
>JBJXEJ010000200.1:0-23113 GCA_046154125.1 Rhizobacter sp.
CGTTGATCTGCACGCCCGGATGGTCGACAGCCTCACTCAGAGGGCCGACGACGCCGGGAGCGAGCGTGTAGATGCCCGTGTACAGGTCGGTGGCCGGGGTGGGCGTCTGGTAGAAGTAGAAGAAGTACGAGTTGGCTGCGGTGACTGCCGACGGGAACTCGCCACCACCGCCGCACGCGGCAGGCGGACTGCAGTTGAAGCCGTCCACGTTGCTGCCGCTGAAGCCACCCACCTCGCCACCCTCGATGGTGCGCGTGGTGCTTGCAAAGCCCGTCGTGAACACGAGGTCGGCAGGTGCTACGCCGCCGGTGACCGAGAAGGAGATCGTGACCGGCGTGGCTGCTGCGTAGGTAGTGTTGCCGGCCTGCGTGGCGGTCAGGCTGCAGGTTCCGCCGGTCACCAGCGTGAGCGTCGGGCCGCTGACCGTGCAGACCGAGCCCGTGGTCGAGGCAATCGTCACCGGCAGACCCGAGGTCGACGTGGCCGACAGCGCGGGCGGCGCCGTGCCGATGGCCTGATTGCCCGGCGACGGGAAGGTGATCGTCTGCGCTGCGGCGAAGTTCTTCACCCCTGACGCCGGCGCGGTGTTCGCATTGCCGGCGCCATCGGTGAAGCTCCCGGCGGCCACATTGACCGTTATCGTGCCCGCCGTGTTCGGCGCCGGCGTGACCACCACGGTGTATTGCGTGGCGTTCACTTGTGTGAACGCGCTCGGGGTGCCGCCGGTCACGGTGACGTCGCTTGCGTCGAAGCTAGCACCCGTGTTCTCGCTGAACACGAAGGTGAAGGTCACCGGACCGGCGGCGACCGGCGCCGACACGTTGTTGGCGATCGTCACGGTCGGCGGCGTGGTGTCCGGTCCTTGTGATCCTCCGCTACTACCGACGGGTGGACGCGGCGGATCTCCAGCGCCACCTCCGCAGCCACCGAGCAACAGGCTTGCCATCAAGAGAGCGACCAGCGAACGGAACTTGAAGGAGTGCGTCATGACGATGAATCCTGGAATGGGACCGGGTGTGCACCCGGGCGGACGAAGCTTATGAAAGCGCTTTCATAAAGATACGGTGGCGCCGCTTGAAAGGCAAGGTATCGCAGCCTGTCGATTTCCCTTAGTTCGCGCGGGCGAGTTGTCCCGGCGCCACGTCGAGCGTCTTGCCGTCGCTGAAGCGAACCTTCAGCGGCGCCTTGCCTGCATTGAATGCCAGGTAGGTTCGACGGCCATCGGCGCGCTTGAACACCGAGTAGAGGGCCGTATCTGCATGGACACTGAAATCGGGGGGGCCCGTCTCATTCAGGCTCAGCAGCCAGTGGAGGGTGTTCGTGCGCGTTTCCCCCAGTTCGACAGCGCCCCAGCGATTCCACTGCGCCAGTCCCTGCGCAGGATCGGCCAACGCCATGTACTTGGCGAAGACGTCCTGCCAGATGTCCCTCGGCGGCGAGTTGGCCGGCCTGAAGCCATACGTCGAGAACCAGTAGGCGTCCATCTCTGTCTGCAACGCGTCGAGGTTGCGCTGCACGTACTTCGGGACGTAGGCGAGGTAGAGAGATGAGGTGGTCACTGGCAGTAAATTGATCCCCTTGATCTGCCGCGGTTCGTCGGTCCACCATGTGTTGCGCACGAACTGCCCGCCGAACACCTGGCTGGCATCGACGCTCTTGAACTCCGGGGGAAACACCACTCCGTGAACGTCGAACCAGTAATGGCTGATCGCATTGGCCTCCGTCGCGTACATGTACGCTCCCACGTCCCGCAGCGCGCGATTGCCCGTGATCTCGCCCCAGAGGATCAGGCCAGCCCATGCATTCATCGCCTCACTCGAGGCCTCCTGGTTGTTGCCCCAGGCGCCATAGCTGCCCACGCCACCCACGCCGGTGGCCCAGGAGTGACCCTCGTAGGGGTCAAAGTTGCGCAGGAACGGAAAGTCCGCTCTGCCTCGCTCGGCGGTGGCGATGTCAGCCACCAGCAGATCGACCATGCGGCTCAACTGTTTCTCGGCTGCCCAGGCTGGGTCGCGCAACGCGATCTCGGCGACTGCCCTGATCCAGTAGCCATAGGTGAAGTGGTGGTCGTTGATCTGCTCGACGGTGAAGAACTCGTCGGGATAGCTGGCCACCGCTCCGATCTTGCTGTCGTAGAGGAAGTAGCCCCTCGAACTCGTTCCCGAGAACCACTCTTCGATGCGTGTCTTGAGCATCGCCAGCAAGCGCTCACGACCTTCTGCATCGCCGTGCTGCTCGACCACGTCAAGCAGTTTCACGTTGCGCTGCAGGCCCTTGCCCTGCCAATAGGCGCCCTTGCCTTCCTGCAGCATCATCCGCCTTGCGGTCCGCAGATCTGTCTTCATCACGTCTGCCAGTTGTTCCTTGCGCGGAGCATCACCAACGGCAGGCCAGTACGGGACGAAGCCGATGTAGGCGTTGGTTGTCTTGAACTGCGGCGCCGCCAACAAGCGGATCTGGCCGCGCACGGTTTCGTAAGCGGCACCCAGCTTGCCCTCGACCGAGGCATTGCCGAACCACTGGTGCGGGTACAGGCCCAGCAACGGGCCGTTGTCGGCTCCCTCCATCGTGCGCGTGGTCGCCACGAAGTTCGTCTCGATCTGGCTCGCGGGTGCGTCGTAGCGCCAGTCCACGCGCGTGTCCTCGACGAAGGCATAGGCATGCCGTGTGAACAGAGACAGCGTCTCCGCCTTGTCGTCGGGCAGGACCGCAGCCGACAGGTACCCCTTGTCTGCGGGCATGCGCGCAATCCATTCGGTGGGCGAGACCGACTCCCAGCGCGCGCCCGTCGGCGCAAAAAGCCCATAGCTCTTGCCCATGACGCGCAACGCAATGACCCGGGCATCGGCGCCGTTGTCGAAGCGTTCCGCTATCGCCGGAAGCTTCACCCGCAGATCGCCTCGCGACACCTTGAAGAATGCGTACGGGTTGCCGTGAGCGACTGTCACCCGCATGTCGTCAGCGCCGCGCGCGAACGACACGTCGATCGACCAATCTCCTTGGCCGGCCAGCTTGGCAACGCCAGGCTCGAAAGCGACTGGCGAGATCACCAGCGGGTTGCAGTGCGGGTAGCTGATCTCGACACCACGGCGACGCGTCGTGTTGACCACCTTGCTCGGCAACTCCATCTCGAAGCCTGCCATTGTGGTCCGGACCGTCATTGGCTGGACGAAGATCGGATCGGGCTCGGGGTTGAAGATCAGTGTCGAGTACCACTGACTGGTGGGCGCGGCCCGCTTGAGCATGGTCTCGGTGCGAAACGGCGCAGCGGGCATGCCTTTGTCACCTTCCCTGGGCTCCAGGATGTACCTGTCTGAGCGAGGCTCGCCTCGCACGATGGGAGCCCCCGGCGTACCGAGTGCGGCAGATTCGGCGGCAGAAAACTTGCCGACCTGGCCGGCCACCCCGGTCTCCTCCGAGCGCGCGACACCGACTTGTCCGGTGGTGCAAACAGCAGCCGCTGCTGTTTGCGCGTGCGCCGCCGCCAGCGCTCCATAGGCCAGGATCAATCCCAATGCGTAGCGTCCAAGCAGGGTCATCAGCAACTCCTTCGCGACCGGCTAAGGCCGGCAACAGAATGATAGTGAAAGCGCTTTCAACCAGCATCCGCAGGTTTACCCGCAGACTCGACATCACCTTTTGTTGAGGGTCTGCGATTGCCTGGCAACGCCCTCGGGAAAACACCGGCATCACAGTCGTTGACGAGCGATGGTCAAATCAATAACGTTATGAAAGCGCTTTCACAGTTGTCTGCCAAAACCAGCAGCCCATTCAACGGGACCCCGATTCATGATGAACGTTGCCGACTCCGTCAGTCCATCCAGGTCATCAGGGATCCTGGGCAGTGGCCGAGCGAACCGGCACGGCCTACTAAAGCCCGTCGCTCTGGCGGCATTGTTGGCGCTGCCTGCGACCAGCGAGGCGTTCGAGTGGGGCATCTTCAGCCTCAATGGCTTCGCCAAGTACGAAGCCACTCGCGTGAGTGACTACTGCCATCCGAAAGCTTGTCAGGTGGCCAATCCCAACTTCGTGAGTAAGCAGTTCTTCTTTGCCGACGACCTAGTGCAGGGTAGGCCGTACGGGGACGCGACGACCCATGTCACGCTGATCCAGCCCTATCTGGGGATGAAGCTGGATCTGCCGCAAGGCTTCAAGCTCGAGGGCCTGATCAGCCAGCGCTGGCGCGACTACGCATCCGACTTTCCCGGCTTCTGGTACGAGAGGAACCTCGGCGTCAGCCATGAGGACTACGGAAGCCTGCGCGTCGGCGCGATGACGACCCGCGGCTGGTCGCTTGCAGACTACCCCTATGGCTCCAACCTCAACCTTTCAGACGCCTGGGGGTCGAGCGGCTCAGGCTATGGACTCCTGACTCGGGCCATCCGCTACACCTCGCCGGTGTTCGACGTCTACGAGGGCGACCTGGTGCTCGAGGGGACCTACGACATCGGCGAAAAGGGCTGGTCGAACAACAAGCCCAGGTTCTGGGAGTTCTGGGGGCATTACGGCCGCGGCCCTCTCGTTGTCGATGTGATCATGCAGAACGGAAAGAACGGCACCCCGAGCGCATTCACTCACGGCCCGTTCACCGGACTGACGCCCAAGAAGTACGCCTCGGCGGTCGATCCGCTGTTGGGCGGTTCCAGCCAGGGCATCGCGATGATCATGGCGCGCTACCAGGTGAACTCGAGAGTCGAGGTGTCCGGCGGGGTGCGCGCCAACCGTTGGAGCGGTGCCTACGCGAAGTTCCTCTTCTCCAAGGCCAACAACCCATTCGGGAACTTCGACCTCTGGAACAATCCGTTCAACGTCAACTGGAACAACGAAGTGAGCAGCGGCGTCTGGAAGGGATACAAGGCCCGATCGACTGACTTCATGCTCGGCGCTCGGTACTTCATGGGGCAGTGGATCGCGTCGACCGGGATGGTCTACTTCGGCACCGCCAGTACGAGCAACCCCGACGAGCGCGGGCAATCAAATTCTGCTTTGATCAACACCGTCGGCCTGAGCTACGACTTCCGCAACGGGCTCGTGCCTTATGTGTTTGCTGGCATGGTGCATTACAAGCAGAAGGGACTGTCTCCGATGTCGGTGCCGAGCAACTCGGCGTTCTCACAAATCGACTCGCGGCTGAAGAAATCAGGGTACTGGATCGGCATCGGCGCGACCTACTCCTTCTGACATGCACAAATTCGAGAGTCACCCCATGCTGAAGCACTCCCTGCTCGATGCCGCAAAGAATCGCCTGCACCACATCGCGTACGCCGCTGGCGCGCTGATCCTGGCCATGATCGTGGTCGCCTGCGGAGGTGGCGGCGGAAGCTCTACCCCGTTCACCGGCGTGACGATCCGGCCGCTCGATCCGGAGTTCTCGAGCCGCAAGGCGGTGTCCTACGGCGCCTACCGCACCGCGAGGAATTCCTCGGAGCTGGACGCGGAGGTGATCCCGCCGGCCAACATTAAGCAGGACCTCGACCTGATGTTGGCCGCGGGCTTCCGCATGATTCGCCTGTTCTCCAGCGACGACAAGGTGGCCAAGCAGACCTTGCAGGTCATCGCGGACAACAACTTGAACATGAAGGTGCAACTCGGCGCCTTCATCAAAGGCGACACGTATGCCTCTGCGACCGACAAGGCGGTCGCCTATGCAGCGAACGACAGGTCGATCGCGCAGGCCGTGGCACTGGCCAACAACCCGGCGTTCAAGAACATCATCCTGGCCGTCAGCATCGGCAACGAGACGCAGGTGGACTTCTCCGGCGTTCGGACCAATCCGGAAACGCTCGCTCGCTACATCCGCACCGTGCGCAGTCAGATCACGCAGCCCGTGACCACCGACGACAACTGGCTCGCGTGGGCCAACATGCCCGCCGTGATCACGAACGAGGTCGACTTCGCCTCCATACACACCTATGCGCAGCTCGACACTTTCTTCAGCCCGAACCTGATCGACTGGCGGCAGAAGAACGTGCCGGAAGCCAGCCGCGCGACCTCCATGATGAATGCCGTCTTCGCGGAAACCAAGTCGCAGTACGCTCAGACGCGGGCGGCTTTCGACAGCAAGGGGTTGTCGTATATCCCGATCACCGTCGGCGAGACCGGCTGGAACGTCATCGACCCGCGCCTGACCTTCCGTGCCCACCCGGTGAACCAGAAGATGTACTTCGATCTGATCACCGTCTGGGCCGCCGAAGGCCGGACCGGCGCGGGTCCGAAGGCCGTGTTCTATTTCGTGGCCTTCGACGAACAATGGAAGCAAGGCGACGATGGGTGGGGACTGTTCAACAAGGACCGCCAGGCCCGCTATGCGATTCAGGCGATCAATGCGAACAACTCGCCCGCCGGAAGCGCGACCTGGGTCTGGGCGCCCGGCACCTGCAGCGACCTCAACGCTTTGTACTTCGTGCCGCCGGTGGTCAACCCGGCCGTCACTGCCAACAATTACGTGCTCTACACCGACGCGGCACCGGGCGCCTCGGAAGTGCGGCCCACCGGGCTGCAATGGGACGCCTTCGACGGCAACACCGCAATCAGCAACCTGACCTCGCCCAACTTCGGGCCCGGCGACGCAGCCAATGGACTCGAGATCACTCCGAGGCCGGCCAGCTTCGGTTGGGGCCTGTTGCGCCAACCAGCCGCTGGCCCGGTCGACGCCTGCAGCAGATTGCCTGTGGCGCTGAACGGCGCGACGGACAACCTGTCGAACTACGCGGCCACCGGCGCGCTGAACTTCTGGATCAGCACCACCTACCCGGGCAAGATCGAGGTCGGCATCATCACCGATACCGAGGACCGTATCGGGCAGGAGGCATTCCTGCAGATCGGGCCGGGCAACTACGGCTACTGCAACACGGGGGCATGGTGCCAGGTCTCGATCCCGCTCAAGGACTTCACTGCCAAGAATCCGAAGCTCGACCTGTCGCTGGTGCTGGGGCGTTTCGTCATCTCCGACGTCTACGCGCGCACTGGCAACGCCCCGGGCAGCACGGCCAAGCTCTATATCGACGGCATCAATTGGTCCAAGTGAACCGGGCGCGGCCCGCCTGTCCTGCGGGGGGGCGGGCCGTTGTCATTCAACGACGCTGCAAGGCAAGCCATGTCACCCCAAGACCTCACCCAGCGCCTGGACCTGCCGCGCCGCGCTATCGCCCTCGTGCTCGCCGGGGGTCGCGGCAGCCGGCTCCAGCAGCTGACCGACCGCCGCGCCAAGCCGGCGGTCTACTTCAGCGGCAAGTTCCGCATCGTCGACTTCGCGCTCTCCAAGCGCCTGAACTCTGGCACACGGCGCATCGGCGTCATTACCCAATACAAGAGCCACAGCCTGTTGCGGTACCGGCAGCGCGGCTGGGCCTCCCTGAAGAGCGATGCCAGCAAGTTCGTGGACCTGCTGCCCGCGCAGCGGCGCATGGCCAGGAGCACTGTTACCGAGGCACGGCCGACGAGGTGTCGCAGAACCGGGACATCCTCGACAGCTACGGCGCCGACTACGTGGACGATCCCGGCGGCGAGTTGCGTGCTCCACGCCCGCGGCGCGTACGGCGGCATCATCCTGTCGGCGAGCCACAACCCCGGCGGCCCGGCGCCGGAGAAGCCGACCGAGGCCACATACCGGCATATGCAGACCATCGAGCGCTACCTCGCGATCGATGCGGACGACATCGATCTGGCCCGTCTGGGCACCACGACGACAGGCGACACCTGCGTCGAGGTCATCGACCCGGTGGCCGACCATTGCGCGCTGATGGCAATGCTGTTCGACTTTCCGGCAATCGCCCGGCTGTTGGCACGGTACGGATTTCGCGTGTGCTTCGACGCGATGAATGCAGTCACAGGTCCCTACGCACGCGCCATCCTGGTTCAGGGCCTTGGTGCTCCGACCGACAGCGTGATGAACGGCGCGTCGCTGCCCGACTTCGGAGGCGGGCACCCGGACCCGAACCCGACTTACGCCGCTGAGCTGGTGGCGTACATGTTCGCGGACCATGCGCCCATGCCGACCAGCGCTGCGGTCGACCGTGTGGCGCAGGCCCTCGGCATACCTTGCTACGAAACCGCGACCGGCTGGAAGTTCTTCGGTAACCTGCTCGATGCCGAGCTCATCACGCTTTGTGGCGAAGAAAGTGCCGTTACCGGCAGCGACTACGTGCGCGAGAAGGACGGCCTGTGGGCCGTGCTGTTCTGGCTCAACAGCCTGGCAGTTCGCAGCGAATCGGTCGAGCAGATCTTGCACAGCCACTGGCGCCGCTTCGGCCGGGCCGTCATCGCGAGTGCCGACGACTTCGCCTACACGGACCCGGTGGATAGCTCTGTTAGCACCGGTCAGGGCGTCCGCATCGTCTCGACCGGTGGCCCGCGTATCGGGTACCGGCACCGAGGACGCAACGCTGCGCGTCTACCTCGAACGCTTCGAGACCGACCCGGGGCGTCACGACACCGACACGCAGGAGGCCCTCGCCAGTCTGATGGCAGTCGCGACTTGCTGGCGGGCACCCGGCGATGCACCAGACGCGCGCAGCCGACCGTGATCACCTGACCCGCTCAGTCGCCGCATGTCGAACCGCCGAGACCCTGTCGTGCGCACCTACCTCTCTGCCCGGGATGGCAGTGCACACCTGACCGAACAGGCGCCGCTGCAGCCGTTGGCTGACGCCGACCACCTGCCCCACCTTCTCGTGGACACGGGCCGCCGTTTCCAGTCGATCGAGGGTTTCGGCGGCGCATTCACGGAAGCAGCTGCCACCGTGTGGCACGGCCTCGGCCCGGCCGCGCGCGAGCAGTTGCTGCGCGAATACTTCGACCCGCAGGCAGGTCACGGCTACAGCCTCTGCCGCGTGCACATGAACTCGTGCGACTTTGCGCTCGGCAACTATGCGCACGTCGAGACACCTGACGACTTCGCCCTACAGAGCTTCAGCATTGAGCGCGACCGTCAGTCATTGCTGCCCTTCATACAGGCCGCACAGCGGGTCGCCGGCACGCCGATCAAGCTGCTCGTGTCGCCCTGGAGTCCGCCAGCGTGGATGAAGACCAACGGCGAAATGAACCACGGCGGGCGGCTGCGGCCTGAGTGCCGCGCCGCCTGGGCTCAGTGTTTCGTGCGCTTCATCCGCGCGTACGAGGCTGAGAGCGTGCCGGTGTGGGCCGTCTCGGTGCAGAACGAGCCGATGGCGCAACAGCGCTGGGACTCCTGCCTCTACAGTGCAGAGGAGGAGCGCGACTTCGTTCGAGACCACCTCGGCCCGGCGCTGCACGGGGCCGGCCTCGGCCACGTGAAGATCGTGATCTGGGACCACAACCGCGACCAGATGGTCGAGCGAGCCAGCGTCGTCTACGGTGACCGCGAAGCAGCGAAGTACGTCTGGGGCACTGGCTTTCACTGGTACGGCGACGAGCACTTCGATCACGTGCAGCTGGTTCACGACGCCTGGCCCGACAAGCAGCTGCTGTTCACCGAAGGTTGCCAGGAAGGTGGGCCACACATCGGATCGTGGGAGGTGGGCGAGCGTTATGCGCGCTCGATGATCAACGACCTGAATCGCTGGACTGTAGGCTGGATCGACTGGAACCTGCTGCTCGACGAGCGCGGCGGGCCCAACCATGTCGGCAATTTCTGCAGTGCTCCCATCCTGGCCGACACGGGCAGCGGTGCGCTGATGCCGCAGAGCTCGTACTGGGTGCTGGGGCACTTCGCGCGCTTCGTCAAACCGGGCGCGCGGCGCGTGCTCTGCGCGTCGCCACGCCGTGAGATGGAAGCCACCGCCTTCGTCAACTCCAACGGTTCCATCGCGGTCGTCGCGGCCAATCGCCATGGCCATGCATTGCACTTCGCTCTGCGCATCGATGGTCGACCTTGGGGGGCAGAGCTTCCGCCGCGGTCGATTGCCACATTCATTACCGGCACCACATGAACTTGGAAACCTCCACGGCAGGCGACGCGGTAATGCACGGCAGCTTCGTCGACGATGACGGCGAGACCTGGTACCGCATCGACGGATACGACCAGAGGCCGCCGTTCTTCGTCGCACTGGCCAGCGACAGCGACGTCTGGGCCTTCGTCTCCACGGCAGGCTCGCTGGCCGCAGGGAGACGCGACGCCGAAGGCGCCTTCGTTCCCTACGAGACCGTCGACAGGATCCACCTGCGCTGGGAACACACCGGGCCTCGCACCTGGATTCGGATTGTCGATGGCACGCAGGTCGAGCTGTGGCAACCGTTTGCTCCGTCGCTCGTAGGCTGCTCCGGCGTTCGCTCCGTCTGGAAGAACCTCTCCGGGACCCGGCTGAGATTCAGCGAGACGCATCCCTCGGGCCGCTTGATCTTTCACTACGAATGGTCGACCGCCTCGTCATTGGGGCTGGTCCGCTCGGCGTGGCTTGTCGCTTCGGGCGACCCGGTCTGCGTGCAGGTGCTCGACGGCCTGCTGAACCTGCTGCCACCTGGTGTCGGCGTCAAGCTTTCGACGACCATGAGCAGCCTCACAGACGCCTACAAGTGGAACGAGTCGGCCGCCGGTGGCCGACTGGGTCTGTTCACGCTGTACGCGAAGATCTGGGACCGCGCCGAACCCAAGGAATCGTTCGAGGCGCTGGTGGCCTGGCATGCGGGGCTCGCGACGGTGGCCGATTCGAGCGGTCGACCGGTAGCCCGCACGCTGCTCTCGGTACACCAGCTCCGAGATTTCTGCCGAACGGGTCGGGTCGAGGCCGAGACCTTGACGCGCGGCCGCCGCGGTGCCTTCCTGGTGAACTTCGACGCGGTGATTGAGAGAACGGGACTGCGGTGGCAGCAGATCGTCGACGGCCCGTGTTCGCAGGTCCAGGCCTTCGAGCTCTGCCGCAAACTCGAGGCTGGTGAGTGCACGTCGGCCGAGGTCGGCGAAGCGGTGGCGCGCAACACGGCGGGCCTGAACGAGCTTCTGGCTCGGGCCGATGGCATCCAGGTATCGCCTAACCAGATGGCTGCAGCACACCACCGCGCGAACGTCCTGTTCAACATCATGCGCGGCGGGATCTTTGTCGACGGTACCCGATTCGACCGCAACGACCTGCTGGCTCACATCCGACGCCGCAACCAGCCGATGGCGACAACCCTCGGGCCGCTGATTTCGGCGTGGCCGGATCGTGTCGAACGCGAATTCGCGCTCCAGGCCGTGCGCGAGGCCGGTGGTCCCCAAGGCGAGAGGCTGATCTTGGGCTACCTGCCGCTGACCTTCAGCCGACGCCATGGCGACCCAAGCCGACCGTGGAACAAGTTCTCGATCCGCACACGGGATGCGAGCGGGCGGCGGATCGTCCACTACGAAGGCAACTGGCGCGACATCTTCCAGAACTGGGAAGCGTTGATCCCGAGCCAGCCCGAGTACGTGGGCTCGATGATCGAAGTCTTTCTCGGCGCCATGACCGCCGACGGCTACAACCCCTACCGGATCGGCAGCAACGGGATCGAATGGGAAGTCATCGAGAAGGACGACCCGTGGAGCTACATCGGCTACTGGGGCGACCACCAGGTGATCTACCTGCTGCGCATCCTAGAGGCAGCGCTGGCGCGCGACCCGCGGCTGCTCGCCGACTACTGGGACCGGCCGCTGTTCAGCTTCGCCGACGTACCCTACCGCCTGAAACCACATGCTGATCAGACCGCGCATCCCAAGTCGACCGTCGACTTCGATGAGGCTGCGCATCAACGCGCGCAGCAGCGGTCCCGGCGCATTGGCGCCGACGGGCTTCTCGTATGCGACGGTAACGACCAGCCGGTGCTGGCGACGCTGGCAGAGAAGCTCTCGATCATCGTGCTGGCCAAGGCTGGCAGCCTGGTCCCGGGTGGCGGGCTGTGGCTGCACACCCAGCGGCCCGAGTGGAACGATGCCAACAACGCGCTCGTTGGCAACGGCCTGTCCAACGTCACGCTGGCGCATCTGCGCCGTCTGCTGACCTTCATCATCGATCTTCCTGGCGCCGACCGGACGTTTGCGCTGCCGGCCGTGACACTCAAGACCCTGCAGCGCTTCGGCGAACTCGTCCGCGCCACACCCGTGACAGCCGTGCACGATGCCGTCGCGCGTCGTGTCTTTCTCGATCGCGCTGGCGCGCTGCTCGAAGCGTGGCGCACACGGGTCTACCTGGGCGCGGGTGGCCGCGATCTGGTGTCGGCACCGCAGGGGCTGCTGACCGCCTTCGCTCGCGACCTGCTGCCGCTGATCGATGCCACGCTGCAGGTCAGCCGACGCCCAGACGGCCTGTTCAACAGCTACAACCTGGTCGACCTCGCCGACGGCCGGGCCGAAGTCAGCCATCTCTACCCGATGCTCGAGGGACAGGTCGCGCTGCTGTCGTGCGGGTTGCTGTCGCTGGCCGAATCGGTGGCGCTGCTCGACGCGCTGTTTGCGAGCCCGCTGTTCGACCCGCAACGGCGTAGCTTCCTGCTCTACCCCGATCGCCACCTGCCGGGATTCTTCGAGCGCAACCGTCTCGACGCCGCGGCGCTGGAACTCCCGGTGGTGCATGCGATCCTGGCTGGCAATCGCAGCGACCTGCTGCAGCGGCAAAGCGACGACACGGTGCGGTTTGCGCCGGCGCTCTCGAACCGCGGAGATCTGCTGGCGGCCGGGGCCGACCTCGGCAGCGAGTTGCTGCCGCTTGCCGATGCCTATGACCGTCTGTTAAGGCACCACGAGTTCACCGGTCGTTCGGGCACCATGTTCGGCTATGAGGGTCTGGGCTGCATCTACTGGCACATGGTGGCCAAGTTGCTGCTGGCGGTGCAGGAGCGCGTCTTCGAGGCCGCAGACAGGGCGGCGCCCGAGCTGCCGGTCCTGAAGGCGTACTACCGAAGGGTGCGAGACGGCCTGGGCTACCGCAAGGAGCCTGCGGCATTCGGCGCGTTCCCGGCCGACCCCTACAGCCACACGCCCGCCGCGGGTGGCGCGCGGCAGCCCGGCATGACCGGGCAGGTGAAGGAGGAGATCCTTTCGCGCTGGGGCGAGCTCGGCCTGCGCGTGAAGGCGGGCCGGGTGCACTTTGACCCGGTGCTGCTTGATGAGGCCGAACTGCCCGTGGACGGCGCGCTGACGTTCACCTGGGCTGGCGTGCCGTACCGCTACACGACGGGAACAGCGACGCTGCTGCGTGTGAAGACTGCCGAGGGCTGGATGGACTGCCCCGACGGCAGCTTCGACCCGCGCGGCGTGCTGTCGGTCGAAGCCGAGGTGTCCTTCGATCTCGAATGAAGGTCGGGATTACGGCGACGCCTGATAGACACGCACGTAGTCGATCGCCATCGTCACGGGAAAGATGGCGTCGTCGATGGTGCCGCCCAAGTCGCCGCCGATCGCCGTGTTGAGGAGCAGGTACTGTGGTGCGTCGAAGGGCCAGGTAGCAAGCCCGGTATTGGGCTTCACGTACCGGTAGTACTCGACGCCATCGACAGCCAACCGAATGTCCTGTGCGGTCCACGTCATCTGGTAGTTGTGGAACTGCGTGCAGGCGTCCGACACCTGCACGGCACCGCCGGTGCCTGCACTGCCGCTCTGCAGCGTGTGAACGGTGCCAAAGACCCGGCTCGGGTCGCTGCCCACCTGCTCCATGATGTCGAGCTCACCGTCGTCGGGCCAGCGACCCTGGCTGCCCAGCGTCCAGATTGCCGGCCACGTGCCGGCGCCGCAGGGCAGCTTGGCGCGCACCTCGAAGAAGCCGTATGTCCAGGCGGCCTTGCCGCGCGTGATGAGGCGCGCCGAGGTGTAGTGCTGGCCGCCCCAGTCGCTCGCGCCGACGAGGTCTTCCTTGCGCGCGGTGATCAACAGCTTGCCGTCGGCGACCCGGGAGTTCTCCAGCCTTGCGCGAGCGTAGTACTGACTCTCGTTGTTGAACCAGCCGGCTGCATTGCGTTCAATGTCGTAATCCCATCTGGCGGTGTCGGGCAGGCCGTCATTCGTGAACTCGTCAGACCACACAAGGACATAGCCGGCCGGCGCACTCGCAGGTGCAGGCGCAGGAACTGGCCCCGGAGCCGCGGGGACCACCGGTGTTTCGACATTCCTTCCGCCACCCCCTCCACCGCAGCCGCTCAACAGGAGCACCAGCATGAGCCGGGTCCCGGCTGGCCGGACGAAACCGCTGGTAACCGCGCGTACAGACAGGTCGGGCAGTTCGGCTTGGCCGCCCTCGCGCCGCAAGTCACGCATGAGCGCTCACTGTTCGAGCGTTCCGTACTTGGGCCGCTCGTCCTTGTCCCACAGGCCCCACTGCGTGCCCACCTCGCCTTCCGGCACGAGCTTCCACGGCTCGTCGAACGAGGCGAAATAGAACAGCTTGATTCCTTCGCTCCGGGCCCATTGCTGCACGTCGATGAAGTACTTCATCGCGTTCTCGGGTGATGGGACGGCCGCGGCCACGGGCTGGCCCCTACCGGGCCAACCGGTTTCGGCGACGATGACGCGCTTGTCTTCGCCGCCGGCGGCTTTCACCAGCCCGTACATGCGGCGCAGGTACTGTGAGGCCACGCCGATGTCGGCGCCTTCCCAGAACGGATAGCAGTTCGGCAGCAGCACGTCGCAGGCGGCTGTGAGCGCCGGCCGCTCGAGGAATTGGTAGTACGCGTCGACGCAACCCACCGGCACATCGTCCGGCAGCGCGGCCTTTACGCGGCTGATGTAGGCCAACAGTTCCGGCTCGGCAAGCTCCCCGCGCAAGAGCACCTCGTTGCCCACCACCGCGATATCGACTTGCCCGTCTTTCGCCAGTTGAATCAGCGCCTCAATCTCGCGCTCGTTGCGTTCCCGGTCATGGCTGATCCAGGCGCCCACCAGGGTCTCGAGGCCCTTGGCGCGGGCCAGCCTGGGAATCACTTCGTGCCCCTCAGTGCAAGCGAAGGAGCGCACCCAGCGGGTGTGCGGCGCGATCAGATCGATGCGCCGGGCGACCTGCGATGCCAGAAGTTGGTCGCCCGCGCGCTGCCTCACGCCATAGGCGCTGAAGCACAGGCCGTACATGCCGCCGGCGAACTGCTCGGCATAGAGCTCGCGGATCTCCGGCGTCGTCTTGCCCATCAGCGGCGAGGGCTCCACGCCTGGCAACAGCAGGCCCCGCTCCGCCAGGAAGGCCCGGGCGCCAGCTGAACCCTGCGACGACCCGGCCACGCCCAGGCGCTTGCGCCGCTCGAGTTCGCCGTGGACTTCAAGGGCGCGCTGTTCGTCCAGGTCGTAGTCGCGCATGAACCACATCGCCAGCAGCGTTCCGAAGATGGGCACGCCGGAGTAGAAAAGGCGCAGGCCGTCCACGGCGCCCGCAGGCTGCACGGCGGCACCCGGTGTGAAGGCGACGAAGGCCATGATGGCGCCGCTGAGCAGGCCGGCAACCGCAAAACCGAGCTTCACCATCCACCAGTAGATTGCGCCGAAGATGCCTTCGCGTCGCTTGCCGGTGGCCAGTTCGTCCAGGTCGCACACGTCGGCCGTCATCGACATCATCAGTGTGAACAGGCCACCGATGCCGAACGAGAAGAAGGGCAGCGCGAACATGAACATGTAAGGCTTGCCGGGAATCATCAGGAACCACAGCAGCACGTAGCCGAGGAGAGAGATCCCCTGCGAGAGCATGAAGGCCTTCTTCTTGCCGACCTTGCGCGACATCCAGGCCACGGTGGGAATCACCGCGAAGGTGGTGACGAGCGCGCCGACGCTGCCGAACAGCGTCGGCCATATGCCGGCAGCCGCGGTGTCGCCCTTGAAGAGGTGGTAGACGACGATGAAGAACGAGAATGCCGCCACCGTGTTGAAGGCGTTGAAGATCAGGAAGGTGGAGAAGCAGAGCTTGCGGAAAGGCGCGCAGCTGAAGGCCTCCTTGAAGCCGGCCAGCAGTTCCTTGAAGCCCATACCGATGTTCGCCACGGTCAGCGGGACCAGGTGCGTATCGTCCTTGGTCGAGCGGCTGGGCAGGAACAGCGCCGGCACCATGGCCAGCAGCATGCACGCAACCCCGACCCAGACCGACAAAGTCCGCGTCGCCGTGTCTGCGTTCGGGAACCACTTTGGGTCGTACATCACCACCCAGAACCACGGCGCGATCACCCAGGCCCATTGGCCGATCCACTGCGCCACGGCCATGATGCTGGTGCGCTCGTGGAAGTCGTCGCTCATCTCGTAGCCCATGGCCACATAGGGGATGCTGAAGACAGTCAGCCCGGTGAAGAACACGAGCGACCAGAACAGGAAGTAGGCGAAGTTGTAGGGGATGCCGTCGGCGCGGTGCAGTTGCCACATCGCGATGAAACCGATGCCCAGCATGATGGCGCCGATGAACACGTACTGCCTGCGTCGGCCCCACTTCGACCGCGTGTTGTCGGATATGAAGCCCATGATCGGGTCGAGGATCGCGTCGTAGGCCCGCGGCAGGAAGAACAGGATGCCCCACATCCAGGTCGGGAAGCCCATGTCCTGCACCAGCACGACCATGAAGATGCCCAGGGCGGCGGGAAACATCTGGTTGGCAAGCATGCCCAGCCCGAAGGCCACCTTGTGCCTGAATGTGACCTTGTGTGTTGCAGCGGCGGCCGTGGCTGCGGTGCTGGCGGACGTGGTCATGGGTTGCTTTCTGTTGTTGGGCATGCCACGGGCATGCAGGTCAAGCTTGCAGGCGCCCGAGCAACACCAGCAGCCACATGGCGCCGAAGACGCAGGGCATGGCCTTGGCGGCCCAGCGGCCGCGGTTGGCAAGGTGGTTGGCCGGCGCCAGCGGGCACAGGTCGGCCAGGCCTGCCTCGTCGAACTGCTGCCGAATGCTGTCGGTGGCCGCCATCGCCGTGTAAATGCCCACGCCCACCAACAGCGCCACCAGGATGCCGAAGAAGGGGAAGCCCAGCACCAGCCAGCTGACGCTGTCGCGCGCTTGGGCGCCAAAGGCGGTGAACATCAGGCCCTCCGACCAGATGAGCCACCCCATGCGCTGGGCCACCAGGTGGTCCTCGTGCGTCCACTGTTCGCGCAATGCGCGGTGGTGTTCCCAGAGTGCAACGTCGGGGGTGCGGTGGGTGTGCATGGCAAAGTCTGGCGGGTTCAGGCTGCTGTCGGCTGCGGCCTGTCCTCGGGGTACAGCGACTGCATCACGAGCTTGGGTTTGCGGTCCACCGTGAACAGGCCCCAGTGCTTTTCCGGCTCCAGTGGGTCTGAGGAGCCCTTCCAGGGTTCGTCGAAGGCTTCGAACACGAAACACAACAGGCCTTCGCTGCGAGTCCAGTCCATCAGGTCGCTGTAATAGATGGACTGCAATTCCTGCACGGCGTGTTCGGCACGCATGCCGCGGCCGTTGCTGTTGGTACACCAGCCGGCTTCGGTGATGACGATGGGCTTTCCGGGGTACAGCCGCGCGACGCTGGCGACGTTGTCCTTGGTGTAATCCAGCGCCTCGTGGATGTGCTTGTATTCCCACACCGGGTAGGTGTGCAGCGAAATGAAGTCCAGCTCGGGCACCAGGTCGCGCAGCTTGTGCTGCCAGGGCACGTAGTTTTCGCAGAAGGTGACGGGCTGCTGCACTGAAGCCTTCACGCGCCTGACGTGTTCGATCATCCGGTGCACCGGCACGAAGTGGTCGGTCCAGTCGACTGTGGCCTCGTTGCCCACCGCCACCGAGAAGATGATGCCCGGATAGCTGTTGGCCAATGCGATCAACCGCCCGACTTCGACATCGTTTTCGAGTGTGCTGGCTTCCAGCTGCTCTTCGGTGAAGGTGCCGCCCCAGGGGCAGCCGAAGTTGTTCATCTCCGCGCCCAGATAGGCGCCTAGCATCACCTGGAACGGCAGCTTGTCTTCTTCAATGACCCGCAACACACGTTGCGCGTGTTCGCTGCAGTCGTACAGGCGCAGCAGCCGCCAGTTGCGTTGAAGGATCAACAGGTCTTCCAGAATTTCTGCCTGCGACGGGTAGATGCGGTCATTCGGGCTCTGGCCTTCGCGGTAGCCGCTGTAGCAAATGGCATTACCCGAGGGCAGGTTCAACACGGTGGATGGGTTCGGTGCGGTCGTCATCAGCATCATCCAAACTTGAGTTCGCCGTCCTTGTCCCACAGGCCCCAGTAGGCACCTACGTCTCCCTCGGCGCCCACCTTCCAGGCTTCGTCGAAGGCCGAGAAGTAGAAGATCTCGACGCCGTCTTCGCGCGCCCAGCGGCAGGTGTCGACGAAGTACTGCATGGCGCCCTCGCGCGAAGGCACGGAACCCTGGAACGGGCTGCCCTGGTCAGGCCAGCCGGTTTCGCTGATCAGCACCCGCTTGCCAGGTGCGGCGGCGCGCGTGCGCGCCATCATGGTTTGCATGTAGGCCAGCGCCTGTTCACGAGGGCAGCCTTCCCAGAAGGGGTAGCAGTTGGTCATGACCACGTCGCAAGCAGCGGTGATCCGCGGGTGCTTCTCGAACAGGAAGTAGGCGTCGACATAACCCACGGGCACACCCGGCAGCGCGTCCTTCACGCGCTGGATGAAACCCAGCAGCGCGTCCTCGGACATGTCTTCGCGCAGCATCACTTCGTTGCCCACGGCGACGATGTCGGCGTGGCCCGCGCGTGCCACTTCGATGACGCCCTGGATCTCGCGCTCGTTGATCTCCGCATCGGTGCCCAGCCAAGCGCCGACCAGCGTCTTCAGGCCGAGTTCATGCGCCACGCGCGGCGTCTGCTCGTGGCCGTCGGTGGATGAGAAGGTGCGCACCCAGCCGACGTGCGGCTGGATGATGCGCAGGCGTTCGCGGATCTGCGATTCACTGACCTGCGAGCCCGGCTGCTGGCCCTCGAGGTAAGGGCTGAAGCACAGGCCATGGACGCGCTGCTGCAGCGTGGCACGGAATTCGGTGGCCAGCACGTTGCAGGCTTCGGTGGTCCACACCTCCCGGACGCCGCGCGCCCAAGTGCTGCGGTCGACAGCACTGGCTTGCGGTGCAGCGCCGGAATGCATTTGCTCTCGTTCTTGCTGCGCCTCGCCTTGTTCGGTGCTGCGGCTGACGCCGGTGTGCAGGGCGTCGCTAGGGGCGGGAGGGGGTCGTGACATGATTTCTTTCCTTAAGCTTTCTTCTTGGCCTGCCAGGGGAACTTGCCCTTGCCAATGGGCCCGGCCTCGCCATAGCCGCCAACCTTGTCGTAGACGCGTACGTAGTCGACGACCAGCTCGGCCGGAAAGCGCGTCTCGGCATTGGGCGCGCCGGGAAAGTTACCCCCCACGGCCACGTTCATCACCAGGTAAAACGGCTGGTCGAACGGTGCTGGCCAGGGGTTCAGGTCGTCGGCGGACTTGGCCTGCAGGCCGCGACCATTCTTCGTCTTGCTGCAACTCCACCAGTGGCGGTACGTGCAGGTCTGGACATCGTCGACATAGAAGCGGATCTCGCCTGGCTCCCACTCCGCTGCGTAGATGTGCCAATCGGACACCGTGCTGCCCGCGGGCAGCTTGTGTACGGTGGTGATCAGCGATCGCTTGGGAAACACCGAGCCGAAGTGGATGCTGTTGAGCACCTCGTGCGGCTTTTCGCCGACGATCTCCATCAGGTCGATCTCGCCGCTGGCGGCCCAGCCACCGTACTTGTCGTCCTGCGGCAGCATCCACAGCGCTGGCCACAGGCCCTTCCCCCAGGGCACCTTGGCACGGAACTCGATGCGCCCGTAGAGCTTGGTGAACAGCACCGTGCCATCACGCTCGCGAGTCTTGAGCCGCGCCGAGGTGTAGCCGCAGCCGTGCAGCGACTCCTTCACCGCCCGAATCGTCAGCAAGCTGTCCTTCACGGTGACGTTGGACGGATCGCTGGTGTAGTACTGCAGCTCCTCGTTGCCCCAGCCGGGGATCCACGTGTGGCCCTTGTAGTCGTAGAAACCGTTGCCGATGTCGAACGCCCATTTCGTGCGGTCGACAGCGTCGCCTTCAAACTCGTCAGCCCAGACGAGCTTCCAGCCCTTTCGTGCGCGTGTGGCCATGGCCGCTCCTCTCTCGCCTTTCGATGGTTCGTTTCAAGCCGCCAGCCGCGCATCGGCGCCGAAGCTCAGCGCCCACGCCTTATCGGGCATCAGGCCCACGATCTGCCCCGCGGCGACGCGCGCGTGCCCGGCGCCCACCTTGGCGCTGAGCAGGTCATCCACACCGCTCACGCGAAGGTGCAGGATCGACACGTCGCCCAGGTGCTCGGCCAGCTCCACGTTGGCCGGCACGCCTTGCCCCGCGTCGACCACATGCAGGTGCTCCGGACGCAGCCCGACCCGTCTGACGCTGGCCTGCGCGTTAGCCGCGAGCGAGTCCCACAGCGCCCGATGAGGCAGCGGCGCGTCAAGCGCCGGGCGATCCACGAGGTTGATGCGCGGCGCCCCGATGAAGCCGGCCACGAACTCGTTGGCGGGCCGGTCGTAGAGTTGCATCGGTGGTCCGAGTTGCTCGACGATGCCTTTGTGGAAAACCGCGATGCGGTCGCCCATCGTCATCGCCTCGACCTGGTCGTGGGTGACGTAGATCATCGTCGCACCGAGTTCCTTGTGCAGGCGCGAAAGCTCGATGCGCATGTTGACGCGCAGCGCAGCATCGAGGTTCGACAGCGGCTCATCGAACAGGAAGACCTTCGGCTTGCGCACGATGGCGCGGCCGATCGCCACGCGCTGGCGCTGACCGCCGGAGAGTTCCTTCGGGAATCGGCCCAGGAAGTCGGTGATGCGCAGGATCTCCGCGGCGCGGCCCACTTGCCGCTCGCGCTCGGCCTTGGGCACCCCGGCCATCCTGAGCGCGAAGCCCATGTTCTCGGCCACCGTCATGTGCGGGTACAGCGCATAGCTCTGGAACACCATGGCCGCGCCGCGGTCGGACGGACGCAGGTCGTTGGCGCGCACGCCGTCGATCATCAGGTCACCCGCGGTGATGCTCTCCAATCCCGCGATCATGCGCAGGGTCGTGCTCTTGCCGCAGCCCGAGGGCCCGACGAACACCATGAACTCGCCATCGCGAACTTCGAGGTCGATGCCCTGGATGACATCGACGCTGCCGTAGCGCTTGCGCACACCGCGCAACATAACCTGGCCCATGTCAAGTCTCCGTCGCGAGGGCCGAATGCCTTGCGTGCTGCTGTTGCAGGAACGCGCGGTACCACAGCGCGCTGTCTTTCATGGTTCGTCGCTGCGTCGCGTAGTCCACGTGCACGATGCCGAAGCGTTTGTCATACCCCGAAGCCCACTCGAAGTTGTCGAGCAGGCTCCAGACCATGTAGCCGGCCATGCACACGCCTTGGGTCATGGCCTCGCCTACGGCCGAGATGTGCGAGGCGATATAGGCCAGGCGATCGGCGTCATGAACATGCCCGTCGATCATCTGGTCCTTGAATGCGGCGCCGTTCTCCGTCACGTACATCGGAGGCACGGCGTAGTCGCGACGCAGTCTCAGCAGCAGCTCGGTCAGGCCAGCGGGGTAGATTTCCCAGCCCATGTCTGTGAGATCGAGCCCGCGACGCGTCGCATCCGACGAGCCGTCGGCACTGGCGACCTTGCGCGAGTAGTAGTTGATGCCGAGGAAGTCCATCGGTGCGGCAATCGTCTTCAGATCGTCGGCCTCGATTCGCGGAGCGTCTGCGCCGAGCCACGCCAGCACGTCCTCGGGATAGGCGCCGTGGAACAGCGGGTCCATGTACCAGCGCAGCAGACGACCATCCGCGAGGCGTGCGCTTGCCTCGTCGGCAGCGCTCGCGGTGGCAGGATGAGTCGGCGACAGGTTGAGCACGATTCCCAGCTTGCTTCTGCAGCCACCGGCACGTAGCGCCTGCAGGGCGAGCCCATGACTGAGCAGCAGGTGATGCGAGGCCTGAGCTGCCGTGGCGCGGCTCTTCAGCCCGGGCGCAAAGGTGCCCGCCTCGTAACCGAGCTGTGCGATCACCCAGGGTTCGTTGTGCGTGGTGATCGCTGCCACGCGGTCGCCCAACCTGGCATCCACCCCCAGTGCGTACTCGACGAATCGCTGTACCGTATCCCGGTTCGCCCAGCCGCCGGCGTCCTGCAGTTCGGCCGGAAGGTCCCAGTGGTTCAGTGTGAGATAGGGCTTGATGCCACGCTGTACCAGTCCATCGACTAATCGGTCGTAGAACTCCAGCCCCTTGGGGTTCCACGCGCCAGCGCCGCCAGGGCGCACCCGTGGCCAGGAGACCGAGAACCGGTACGCGTCGACGCCTAGTTCGGCGATCAGATCCAGGTCCTCGCGCCAAAGGTGGTAGTGGTCGCAGGCGATGTCGCCATCGGTGCCATCGGCGATCGCGCCAGGGATGCGGCAGAAGCGGTCCCAAATGGATTCGCCCTTGCCGTCCTCAACGGCGCCCCCTTCGATCTGGAACGCGCTGGTGGCCACCCCCCAAACGAAGTCGGGCGGAAATACTTGCGGCAGACTCGCGGATTCGTTGGTCATCATGGTGGGGCGCAGGGCATTGGCTTGAGGAAGGGTTGCATCACTTCACTGCGCCTGCGGTCAGCCCAGAGATCAGCTGGCGCGACGAGAGAACGAAAAGGATCACGAGCGGGATGGTGGCGATGGTTGAGCCAGTCATCAGTGCGCCCCACTCGGTGTCCACCGGACTCTGCAGGCTGCGCAGGGCCAATGGCAGCGTGTACATCTCCGGGCTGCGCATCACGATCAGCGGCCCGATGAAGTTGTTCCAGCTGGCAATGAAGGTGATCAAGCCGAGCGTCCCGAGTGCCGGCTTGAGAAGCGGCAGCACGATGCGCCAGTAGATGCCCAGCTCGCTGCATCCGTCCATGCGTGCAGCCTCGATCAGGTCCTTGGGCACCGAGGTCGTGACGAACTGGCGCATCAGGAAGATGCCGAAGGCGCTGGCCGCGCCCGGCAAGTAAAGCGCACGCGGCTGGTCGATCCAGCCCAGCAAGTCCATGATCATGAAGGTAGGGATCATGTTCATGAAGCTGGGCAGCAACATGGTCGCCATCACGAAGGCGAACAGCGCGTTCTTGAAGCGAAACTCGAACAGCCCGAAGGCATAGCCACCCATGCTGCAGAACAGCAGTGTCAGCGTGGTGTTGCAGATCGCGACGTAAAGGCTCCAGGCGAGGTTGCGCCAGAAGGGGATGCGACCGGTGAGGATCTTGAGGTTGTTGAGGAAGTCGTC
>JBJXEJ010000201.1:0-17277 GCA_046154125.1 Rhizobacter sp.
GATCAGCAGCGAGGGCTCGTCGTCCTGCGCCAGCGTGGGCACCAGCGCGGCGAGGCAGGCGTCCTCGCCCTGCGTGAACGTGGTCTCGATGCCGCTGCCGGAGTAGTTCAGCACCCGTACATCGGGGGAGAACCGACCGGACAGTCGCGATGCGGCGCGTGACAGATCGAGCTTGATGACTTCCGAGGGGCACGAGCCCACCAGGAACAGCAGCTTGATCTCGGGTCGGCGTTCGAGCAGCCGTGTCACCACCCGATCGAGCTCCTCGTTGCAGTCGGCCAGGCCGGCGAGGTCGCGTTCGTCGATGATCGCGGTGGCAAAACGCGGTTCGGCGAAGATCATCACGCCCGCCGCCGACTGGATCAGGTGCGCGCAGGTGCGCGAGCCGACCACCAGGAAGAACGCATCCTGTATCTTGCGGTGCAGCCAGATGATGCCTGTCAGGCCGCAGAAGACCTCGCGCTGTCCACGCTCCTTGAGCACGGGCGCGTCGCTGCAGCCCTGGGCGTCTGTCGACTTGATCTGGATGACCGAGCTCACGCGACCATCCCGGGAGTTCGTGCAATGGCATCGCGATGTGCCATGTCGAGCCGCGCGGCGCGCAGCTTCCAGATGAATTGCGCTGCATTGATCGCATACGTCGCGTAGGCAGCCAATGCCAGATACATCAGCTGGGTGGCGTTCAGCGCCCCGGTGAACAACGCTGCAAGGTAAGCGGTATGCAGTGCCAGCACCAGCATGCTGAACACGTCTTCCCAATAAAAAGCGGGCGCGAACAGGTAGCGTCCGAAAACCACCTTTTCCCAGATGCAGCCGGTGATCATGATGGTGTAGAGAGTCAGCGTCTTCAGCACGACCGAACCGGTGGCCAGGGCCCAACCTTCCCCGGTCGACAGATATCTGAGAACGAGAAACAGGCTGGCTAGAAATACCAAGAACTGAATGGGAGCCAGCACTCCCTGCACGAGCGTCCAAATAGAAGAATCCCGGCGAACTCGCTCTTCAGCGGTGTACAGCGGCCGTCGTTCTGCTGCCTGAGACCCTCGTTCGTGCATTTCTTCCTCTGGGGGGGGGCTCTTGCCCGTTCGAAACGAATTTAGACGGGCCTCCCACAAATGTCAATCCAGATTGACGTAAATCAATCTTGACAGTTTTTTTTGTGAAGCAGATCATTCGTTCACGGTGTTGAACGGTTGCGTCTGTGCAGCCCAGGATTGCGCAACACCGCTGCTGACGATCGACACGTGCTCGGTGGCGGCGTCCTGGTGGTTGATTCGAGTGGGTGCGTCCAGCGATGCGAATTCGTCCCGAATCAGATGCTGACAACCGGTTGTCAACCAGCCAAGTCGAGCAGGCGGGTATCGGTGCTTTCGTGGTGGACAGGCCGCGCGCTGTCGGGCATGCTCGTTCGGCCGGGTTTGGGTTCGTCCCAATGCCCTTGAAGGTTTTTCTGGTGGGCCACCCCGTAGCGTTTGGTGCTCAATTTGGACGAGCACTGTGGCCGGATCACTCTACGAATGCGCACGGCTGTGAGCACGCACGCCCCGCCAGGAGACATGCCATGACCCGATTGACGCCGAGCGCGGCTTCTAATGATTTGGACAGCGCCTCACTGGATTCGGTTGACACCGAGTGCTGGCCTGAAGTGCATCGTCTGCCGTTCAACACCGATTCAGCGTCGTGGATGCAAGACAGGCTGGCGCGTCCTGCGGCCGAAGAGCGGATGTCTCGGCTCGTGAAGACGCTTGAAGCGGAGGTCATTCCGCGCCTTGTTGAGGCCCATCGTTCTATGCCCATGAGCAATGCGGTACCAGCCGTTTGTGCCTGCCCACCCCCCACAGCCGCCGACGTAGATTCCTTCGTCCACTTGGTACTGCGGCGTGAAGACCTGCCGATCACCGCCTGCATCGAGAAACTTCGTGACAAGGGCATGTCCATCGAGGTGCTTTATCTTCAGTTGTTGGCGCCTGCCGCGAGCCATCTCGGATACCTGTGGGCAGAAGATCTCTGCGACTTCACGGATGTCACCATCGCCCTTGGCCGGCTGCAGCACCTTCTTCAAGAGCTCAGCCCTGCGTTCGGTACAGAGGTCGAGTTTCCTGCCAATGCCCGACGGGCGTTGCTGGTTCCTGCCCCTGGCGAACAGCACACCTTCGGGCTGTCCATGGTCGCCGAGTTCTTCATGCATGCCGGCTGGGAAGTGGCCGGAGGTCAGGGCGCCCACCGCGACGAAGCCGTCGACATGGTCCGTCGAGAGTGGTTCGACGTGATCGGTTTCTCCGTGGGAAGTGCAGCCCGGCTCGACTGGTTGACCTCCTGCATCGCTTCTGTCAGGCAGATGTCGCGCAACAAGGACATCGGCGTGCTTGTCGGTGGCCCGCTATTCGCTCTCAACCCAGAGTACGTGTCGCTTGTCGGCGCCGATGCGACCAGCTCGGATGGCAAGCAAGCGCCAATCGCTGCCGAGCGGTTGATCGCCGAGCGCGTCAAGAGCCGCGGATAAAATGTCGGTTTTTCTTGAAATCCGACCCATGATCGCAATCAGCGGTGTGTGCAAAGGTGAGTGGCGATGATTCCCTTTGCGAGCCCGTCCCGAACGCTTGGCGACCTGAGTGCCGAAGTCGCTGGAAAGCTGATCGCTGCTGCTGCCGATGTGGCGCTGATCGTCGATGCTGACGGCATCATTTGCGACATGGCGTTCGGAAGCGACAGCTTGCAGAATCTCGGCTACGACAGCTGGCTAGGGCAGTCCTGGATTCAGACTGTCACCAAGGAAAGCCGTCCGAAGATCGAGGCTTTGCTGCGGGATGCAGATTCGTCTGTGGCGCCCCGCTGGAGGCAGGTCAACCATCCGTCTGATGCAGGTGCGGATTTGCCTCTGGCTTATTGCGCACTGAAAGTCGATGGCGAGAATCGTTCCGGCGCCGTCGGGCATTCAGTGGTTTACGGCCGTGATCTGCGTGCGATGGCGGCCATGCAGCAGAGCCTTGTGGATGCGCAGCAGGCGTCCTTGCACGAGCATTGGCGGTTGCGTGATGCGCAGTCTCGCTATCGGCATCTGTTCCAGGGGTCGGCTGAGGCGGTGCTGATCATCGATAGCGTTACGCAGAAAGTGCTGGAAGCCAATCCTGCCGCCGCGCAGTTGTTTTCCGACGTATCACGCAAGCTGGTTGGGGTGGCGTTTCCCGTCGGGCTCGACGAACGGGGTATGGATGTTCTTCAAAACATGTTGGCCTCGCTGCGTGCGTCTGGCAAAGCTGATGAAGTACGCGTGAATCTCGCAGGTGACAACGGTGAAGTGACCGTTGCGGGCTCGATGTTCCGTCAGGAGGTGGGTTCGCTGCTGGTGTTGCGCATGTCTCGGGTGATTGCCGACAGTGCGTTGCTGTCGAAGGCGGGTGGGCATTCGATGCTGTCGAAGCTGATCCGAAGCTCCCCGGATTGCATGGTTGTGACGGACATCGATGGATCGATCGTCTCGGCTAACGAGTCCTTCATCGAACTGGTGCAGGTCACCTCGGAAAAGCAGGTCCGTGGCGAACCGCTTGGGCGCTGGCTCGGCCGAACTGGCGTCGAAATGAACGTGCTGATTTCGACCCTGCGTCAGCGCGGTGCTGTGCGGCTTTTCCCAACCACCGTCCGCAGCGATCAGGGGACGCTGAGCGACGTTGAGATATCCGCAACGATGGTCACTGAAGCCGAGCAGTCGTATCTTGGCTTCGCCATCCGTGATGTCAGCCAACGTCTGGCCAACGATGCTCGTGCGGCCAAGGAGTTACCGCGGTCTGTCGGTCAACTTTCAGAGCTTGTAGGTCGGGTGCCCATGAAGGAGATCGTTGGTGAAACCACGGACCTGATCGAGCAGCTGTGCATTGAAGCCGCACTCGAGCTGACCCGGGACAACCGCGCTGCGGCAGCGGAGATGCTGGGTCTGTCGCGACAGAGTCTCTACGTCAAGCTGCGCCGATACGGATTGAGTGACCCGGTTGTCGAGAGCGAAAAGTAGGGTGCAGTTGCGCGTCGGGCTCCGCTGCGTCAAGCGCGGCCGACGCAGTCCCTTGTGCGCTGGAATCCGGTGCGCTGCGCCAGTCCTCCATGTCGTCAGCCTCTGAAACATCCGCCGTGATGGCGTCCCTCCCGGGTCCGGTCGCCGTGACGATGCTGGCGGACATTGCCCAGGGATCGCGAACCTGGGGTTACTTTCGGTTTGTGTTCGGTCGCTACGCACTCCAGCGCGTACCCGGCCTTCGTTTTGTGAAGGTACTCGGCAGTGGCCACGAATCCGGCTTCGGTTTGCGTCCCAGCCTTTCACGCCAAGGGCTTTTTTGCGTTTTCGATGATGACCAGTCAGCCGAGCAGTTCCTGCATGCCTCTGCGCTGGCGAAGGCCTACAGGACGCGGGCGCGAGAGTGTTTCGCAGTCAAACTTCGCGCCTTCAGCAGTAGGGGAAGCTGGTCGGGCATGTGCATGCCGGTATCCACGTCGGAGCCTGCCTACGGCCCGATCGCTGCGCTGACCCGAGCCTCGATTCGTCCGAGGCTGGCACGGGCTTTCTGGAGGCAGGCGCCGTTGACGCAACGGTCGCTCGACGGTGCGCCTGGCTGCCTGTTTGCTGCAGGTGTCGGCGAGGCTCCGCTGCTTCGGCAGGCCACCTTCACGATGTGGGAGAGCATCGCGCACATGGATGCCTATGCGCGCAGCGGCGCCCACCTCGACGCCATCAGGGCATCTAAACGCGACGGCTACTTCTCAGAGTCGATGTTCGTCCGCTTCGTGCCTTACGGAGCGCGCGGTGTCTGGTTGGGACGTGAGCATGGCTGACGCGTTGCGCGAACACCGAGTTGTGGTGATCGGGGCCGGCGTGGCGGGACTGGTCAGCGCGCTGCTGCTGGCTTGTCGCGGTTTGCAGGTCACGCTCATCGAGCGAGCCGAAGCGCCTGGCGGCAAGATGCGCCGCGTCCTGGTCGACGGGGTCGGGGTTGATTCGGGCCCGACGGTGTTCACGATGCGCTGGGTCTTCGAGCAGATCTTCGAGGCCGCCGGATCGTCGTTGAGCGATCAACTGCGACTGCAGCCGCTAGGTGTACTCGCGCGGCACGCCTGGGGTGGCGATTCGCGGCTCGACCTGCATGCCGACGCCAGCCGTTCGGCCGATGCCATTGCGCAGTTTGCGGGGCCGAATGAGGCGCGGCGTTTCGTGCAATTCTGCGAGCAGGCGCGCAAGGTCTACGACACGCTCGAAGGACCCTACATCCGTTCGCAGAGGCCGACCCTCCTCGGCATGGCGCGTGATCTGGGGCCGGGTGGGCTTGCTGTACTTGCCGGCCTTGGGCCGTTCGCATCTCTCTGGCGCTCGTTGTCACGGCATTTTCACGATGCGCGCCTTCAGCAGCTTTTCGGTCGGTACGCAACCTACTGCGGCTCGTCCCCGTTCGCCGCGCCGGCCACGCTGATGCTGGTTGCGCAGGTCGAGATGGACGGTGTGTGGGCGGTAGATGGTGGCATGCTGGCTGTTGCCACGGCGCTGGCGGATCTGGCTGAGAAGCGCGGTGCAACCCTGCGCTATGGACAAGCTTGCGACGAAGTGCTGGTGCGCGACGGACGGGCGTGCGGCGTGCGGCTTGCCGGCGGTGAGTGCATAGCGGCCGACTCGGTCGTATTCAATGGCGACGTGGCGGCGTTGCCACTGGGCTTGCTCGGAACGCAGAGTCGGCGGGCAGTTCCGGCGGCGCCGGTGGCCGGCCGGTCACTGTCTGCATTGACCTGGTCGATGCACGCGCACTCGTCTGGCTTTCCTCTGGTGCGTCACAACGTGTTCTTCAATTCCGACTACGCGTCGGAATTCAGGGACATTTTCCAGCGCGGTCGACTGCCTCGTGAAGGCACCGTCTACGTATGTGCCCAGGATCGTGACGACAGCGGCAGTCTGCCTGCGCGTGCCGGCGATCCGGATGGCACGGGGCCGGAGCGACTGCTCTGCCTCATCAATGCGCCGGCGAACGGAGATTCAGTCCCCCTTGAACCCTCGGAGATCGAAGCATGCCAGCGGACCCATTTCGCGTTGATGAAGCGCAGCGGCCTGACGATCGATCAGCAGATGCACAACTCGGTGCTGACGACGCCGGCCGACTTTCATCGCATGTTCCCGGCGACGGGTGGGGCTCTGTACGGGCAGGCGTCGCACGGCTGGATGGGGGTATTTCAACGCCCGGAGGCGCGAAGTCGGCTGCCTGGGCTGTACCTGGCGGGGGGCAGCGTTCACCCCGGGCCAGGGGTTCCGATGGCGGCGATGTCTGGGCGGCTGGCGGCCGCGACGCTGATGGCGCACCTCGATTCGACCAGCCGGTCGCGCCGGGTGCATATCTCTGGTGGTATGTCGACGCGATCAGCGACGACGGGCAACACGCGCTGAGCATCATTGCCTTCGTCGGCAGCGTCTTCTCGCCTTACTACGCTTGGGCGCGCCGCAGCGGAGCCACCGATCCGGAGAACCACTGCTCGATCAACGTGGCTTTGTACGGAAAAGCGGGCAAGCGCTGGACGATGACCGAGCGCAGCCGGGCCAGCCTGCAACGCGATGCAACCCGGCTTGTCATCGGGCCGAGCCAGTTGCACTGGAACGGCGACTGCCTGACCATCGACCTCGATGAGGTCAGCGTGCCGATGCCGAAGCGGGTTCGCGGGAAGGTGCGCGTCTACCCAAGAGGTCTTTGCCGCTTCGTCGCTGCGCTTGACGACAACGGCCTGCACCGCTGGGGTCCGATAGCCCCGTGCTCCCGTGTCGAGGTCGAATTCGATGCACCATCGGTCAGCTGGTCGGGTCACGCCTATCTCGACTCGAACGAGGGCGACGAGCCGATCGATCGCCCGTTTGCCGAATGGGACTGGTCGCGGGCATCGTTGAAGGATGGCAGCACTGGCGTGATCTACGACGTGCGCCAGAAGCAGAGTGCCGACCGTGTGATCGCGGTGCGTTTCCAGCCCTCGGGCGATTTCGAGAGTTTCGCGCCCCCTGCGCGCCAGCCGCTGCCGCGCTCAGCCTGGAGGATCGGCCGCACGATGCGCACCGATGCGGACCAGCCGGCAGTCGTGACGAAGACGCTGGAGGACACGCCGTTCTATGTGCGTTCCGTGCTCTCGTCAGGGTTGCTGGGAGAGACCGTGGTATCGGTGCATGAGACGCTGAACGTGCCGCGCCTCGTGTCCACCGCGGTGCAGTTGATGCTGCCCTGGCGGATGCCGAGAGTGAGGTGAAGCCGGCCGAACGCCGGTCGGCCTTCAGCCGCTGAAGACTGAAGGCTGTTGCTGGCCCGCACCGTTGAAGGAGTTGTTGGCGCGTTGGCGTTCTTCGAGACGTTCGAAGAGGCCGATCGTCCACAGCATGCGTTCATCGAATCGGGCAGGTCTGACCCTGTGCAGTGTGTGAGGTCTGTCCTCGCGTGCCGGTGTCGGGATCGCCGCCGCGTCGACCAGATACTGGATGGCTGGCAGGGGCGCCGGTTCGAGGTCGTCGCCGGACCTGCGGCGAGCCGGTGACACCGCCACGGCACCAAAGGCTACTGCCATCAACCCGAGCTTTCGTTGAGCCGACACGCAGGCTCGGCGTGACACCGAATCCCCTCCGGCCCGCTCGACCTCCCGGCCGATTTCCGCGTAGACAAGTCGCGCCGCCTGGATCGCCGGCCGGCAATCGCGCGGCAGGGCGGCAATGCCGAGCGCCGCGCGCTCGTACAGCACATCCGCTTCTGCCAGCAGGCGCGACACCACCGAGCCGAGCGCGGAAGTGAACGTCGGAGCCTGCAGCCATGCGTCGGGATCGATGCCGGCCTCACGCATCCAGTCGCGCGGCAGGTAGAGGCGACCTGCACGCGCGTCCTCACCCACATCACGGGCGATGTTGGTCAGCTGCATTGCCACGCCGAGCTCGCAGGCGCGTGCCTGCGCTTGGGCGCTGCGTGCGCCCATGATCACGGCCATCATCGAACCGACGGTGCCGGCCACTCGAGCGCCGTAGTCCTGCAGCTGCGCGAGCGTGTCGTAGCGGCGCGATTGCAGATCCCATTCGAATCCTTCGAGCAGCGCTTCGAGCAGCGCCTTGGGCAGGTTGAATTTGGCGACGACGGCGGCGAGCGCGCGATCGGCAGGAACTGGTGATGGCCGACCGTCGTAGATGCGTTGCAGCCGCTGCTGCAGGTGATGCAGTGCTCCCATCGGGCCGCCGTACAAGTGGCTTTCGAGATCGATGGTGTCGTCGGCCAGGCGGCAGAAGGCATAGAGCGCAGTGGCTGGTGCGCGCACGCGCCTCGGCAGGACAAGAGAGGCCGCAAAGAAGCTCTTCGACCCGGTTCGCATCAGTGCTTCGCAATCGCGCAGATCCATTCGACGGCGAACTTCGAAACTGGTCTCCGACGAATCGAGCTGTTGTGCCGTAACCGCATCGGTGCGGGCATTGACCAAGGCCTGTTTTGGCTGCATGAGTGTCCTTCGGTCCTGCTTTCGGTGTGGGTCAGGCCCGGGCGGGGCTGACCTGCGTCATGGTGGAGGCGGGTGCGGTGGATGTGGCGAACGACGAGACATCGGGCACCACCGATTCGAGTGCCTTCGCTGACCCCAGCACGCCCGGTACGCCGGCTCCGGGGTGCGTGCTGGCGCCGACCATGAACAGGCCGTCGATGTCTTCGCTGCGGTTGTGCGGCCGAAACCAGGCACTTTGCAGCAACACGGGCTCGAGTCCGAAAGCGGCGCCCTTGAACGACAGCAGGCGGTCGTGGAAATCCTGTGGAGTCGTCATGCGCGATGTCGCGATGTGTTTCTGGAACCCCGGCATCACCTTGCGATCGAGCGCATCGGCGATGGCCTGCCGGTACGGCTCGGCTTTCGCTTGCCAGTCGGTGCCGCTGTCCAGGTGCGGCACCGGCGCCAGCACGTAGAACGCATCGCAGCCGGGCGGCGCCATCGACGGGTCTGAGGCGGTCGGGCGGTGCAGGTAGAGGCTGAAGTCCTCGGCCAGCACATGTTCCTTGAAGATGTCGTTCAGCAACTCGCGATAGCGCGGGCCCAGCACCATCATGTGGTGCGGCACATCGGGGTATTGGCGATCGGTGCCGAAGTACCAGACGAACAGGCTCATCGAGTAGCGGCCCTTGTCGATCTTGCGGTCGCTCCAGTGGCGGCGGAACTCA
This sequence comes from Rhizobacter sp., assembly GCA_046154125.1. GTDB lineage: Bacteria > Pseudomonadota > Gammaproteobacteria > Burkholderiales > Burkholderiaceae_C > PBB1. The sequence goes on from JBJXEJ010000201.1 coordinate 9,183, forward strand.
GGGCGGATCAGGTGCCGGTAGGTCCAGGCGGTGTCGGCGTTCGAGATCACGATGTCGGCGTGCAGGTGCTCACCGTTCGCCAGCGTGACGCCGGTGGCGCGTGGTTTGCCGCCGCTCGTCGGCACGCAGGTGATCTCGCGCACTTCGGCGTTCAGGCGCAGCCTGGCGCCGCTGCCTTCGAGCAGGCTGACCAGCCCGGTGATCAGTGCACCGGTGCCGCCCATCGCCCAGTGCACGCCGAACTTCCGTTCGAGCGCGGTGATCAGGCTGTAGACGCAGGTGCAGGCGAACGGGTTGCCGCCGATCAGCAACGGATGGAAGCTGAACACGATCCGCAGCTTCGGGTCGCGCAGGTGCCGGGCCGTCATCGCGTACAGCGTTTGCCAGGCGCGCATCTTCATCATCGACGGCACGGCGGCGAGTAGGTCGCCGACGGTGTCGAAGGCGACCGTGGCCAGCTCTTCGAATCCCAGTTTGTAGCAGCGGTCGGATTCGGCGATGAACGACTCGTAGCCGGCCAGATCGGAAGGGTTGAAGCGGGCGACTTCGGCGCGCATGGCGCTGTGGTCTCCGCTGTAGTCGAAGTACGTGCCATCGTCGAACTGGATGCGGTAGAACGGATCGAGCGGGCGCAGGTCCACGTCGTCGGACAGCTTGCGGCCGCACAGCGCCCACAGATCCTCCAGCATGAAGGGGACGGTGATGATGGTCGGGCCGGCGTCGAAGGTATAGCCGTCCTGCCGGTACACGTAGGCGCGGCCGCCGGGGGCGTCCAGCTTTTCCAGCACCGTCACCTGATAGCCGCGTGCCCGCAGGCGAATGGCTGCTGCCAGACCACCGAAGCCACTGCCAATCACCAGCGCGGTCGGTGCCGACGACGGCGGTTGTGCCGATCCGTCGTTCGCGGGTGCCAGAAAGCCGGGGTCAAGGTAAGGGCTGGGTTTCATCGGTCGAGGGGTTCTCGGGTACTACATGGCCAATGTCTTATGGATGCTCGACGGCCGCAATAAGTGTAAGTTTAGATTGACACTCAGAAGTGTCAATCTCAGAATCATCTGCATGACGTCCCGTGCCCTGACCCCTCCCTCTTCGGTGCCTGCCTGGCCTGTCGTGGCCGAACTGCTGAAGCCGATCACCTGGTTTCCACCGATGTGGGCCTTCTGCTGCGGGGTCGTCGCTTCAGGCGTGTCACCGGAGGGCCGCTGGCTCGTGATCGTCACCGGGATCTTGTTGGCCGGCCCGCTGGTGTGCGCCAGCAGCCAGGCGGTCAACGACTGGTTCGATCGGCACGTCGATGCCATCAACGAGCCGCACCGGCCGATCCCGTCCGGTCGCATGCCGGGCCGTTGGGGGCTGTACATCGCGATCGCCTGGACGCTGCTGTCGTTGCTGGTGGCGACCACGCTCGGCACCTGGGGCTTCGCGGCCGGTGCCGCCGGGCTGTTGCTGGCCTGGGCCTACAGCACGCCCCCGCTGCGTCTGAAACAGAACGGCTGGTGGGGCAACGCCGCTTGCGGTCTGTGCTATGAGGGGCTGGCGTGGTTGACCGGCGCGGCGGTGATGGCCGGTGGCGTGATGCCCGATGGCAGGTCGCTCATGCTGGCGGCGCTGTACAGCGCCGGGGCTCACGGGATCATGACGCTGAACGACTTCAAGTCGGTCGAGGGCGACAAACGCATGGGCGTGGCCTCGCTGCCGGTGCAACTCGGCGTGCAGGGTGCGGCGCGCACTGCCTGCCTGTTCATGCTGGTGCCGCAGTTCGTCATCGTGCTGCTGCTGATCTTCTGGGGCGCCCCGGTGCATGCGGTCGCCGTGGTGGGCCTGATGGGCCTGCAGGCGCTGCTGATGGATCACTTTCTTGACAAGCCGACGGAGCGTGCCTTGCTTTACAGCGGCTTCGGCGTGCCGCTGTTCGTCGCCGGGATGATGGTCAGCGCCTTTGCCTTGCGCAACCTGGGGGCGCCAACGCCATGACCCGCGAGTTCGGCTGGATCGGCATCGTCCGGCTCGGACTGGTGCAGGCCTGTCTTGGCGCGGTGGTCGTGCTGACCACCTCGACCCTGAACCGCGTGATGGTGGTCGAACTGGCGCTGCCAGCTCTGCTCCCTGGCGTCCTGGTGGCGCTGCATTACGTCATTCAGGTCGTGCGCCCGCGAATGGGCCACGGCTCCGATGTCGGCGGACGCCGCATGCCGTGGCTGATCGGCGGCATGGGCACGTTGTCGGTCGGAGGCATCACGGCGGCGCTGGCCGTGGTGTGGATGGCGACCCAGCCTGTGGCAGGCATCGCGCTCGCCGTGCTCGGGTTCTCGTTGATCGGCCTTGGGGTCAGTGCCTGCGGCACGTCATTGCTGGTGATGCTCGCCAAGCGGGTGCCGGCCCCCCGCCGGGCAGCTGCAGCCACCATCGTCTGGATGATGATGATCGCGGGCTTCGCGATCACGGCCGGCATCGCGGGCAAGCTGCTCGATCCATACTCGCCGGAACGCTTGCTGGCCGTGACCAGCGCGGTCTCGCTGCTGGCTTTCGGGCTGACGTTGCTGGCGCTGCGCGGCCTCGAAGGAGCGTCGGAATCGCCAGTTCGTGATGCGCAGCCGGCCCGCGAGCCTGGCCCTGGATTCCGCGTCGCGCTGTCGCAGGTGTGGGCCGAGCCGACCGCGCGCCGCTTCACGATCTTCGTCTTCGTGTCGATGCTGGCCTACAGCTCGCAGGACCTGATCCTCGAGCCCTTCGCCGGATCGGTGTTCGGCTACACGCCGGGCGAATCGACCCAGTTGTCCGGCGTTCAGCACGGTGGCGTGCTGCTCGGGATGGTGCTGGTCGCCGTGGCGGGCAGTGGGTTGCTGGGTCGGCTGATCGCGCGCCTCGTGGGTCGCCGACCGGGTGCGGTGGTCGACGGGGGGCAAGCCGCCCTCGATCGCCTCGCCTCGTTGCGCGCCTGGACGGTGGGCGGCTGCATCGCGTCGGCCCTGGCCTTGCTGGGGCTTGTGGCCGCCGGTCTGACCGGGGGCGCTTGGCCGTTCAAGGCGACAGTGTTTCTGCTCGGCGTGGCCAATGGGGCGTTCTCGATCGCGGCAATCGGTTCGATGATGAGTCTGGCCGGCCAGGGACGTGAATCGCGCGAAGGCGTGCGCATGGGCATGTGGGGTGCCGCCCAGGCTGTGGCGTTTGGTCTTGGCGGACTCGTCGGTACCGGCGCCAGCGATTTGGCTCGCTGGTGGTTCGGCATGCCCGGAGTGGCCTATGCGGCGGTCTTCGCGTTCGAGGCGGCGTTGTTCGTCGTTTCTGCTTGGCTTGCGGCACGCGGAACCAGTGGCCGTGCCGCTTTGCAATCGGCCGCAGACGCTGACGTGTTCACGGCGCCCCATCGCGGCGCCACCCTGGTCTCGGCACCGCGTTTGGCGTCGCGAGAACCCCCAGCCGGCGACGCGCAGATCGCCGCCATTCAATCGAGGTGACTACGATGAGCACTACCGAAACGTTCGATGTCGTGATCGTGGGCGGAGGTCCCGCCGGTGCCACGGCAGCACACGACTTGGCGCAGCAAGGCCGCTCGGTTCTGCTGCTTGACCGGGTCGGGCGCATCAAGCCCTGTGGTGGCGCCATCCCGCCGCGATTGATCAAGGACTTCGCGATTCCCGATGAATTGCTGGTCGCCAAGGCACGCTCGGCCCGCATGATTTCGCCGAAGGACAAGCGCGTCGACATCCCGATCGAGGATGGCTTCGTCGGCATGGTCGATCGCGATGTCTTCGACGAGTGGTTGCGCAAGCGCGCGGCGGCCAGCGGCGCGGTACGTCGCAATGGCACCTTCGACAAGCTGACCCGCGACGATGATGGCGTCAGCGTCGTGCACTTCACCGAACGTGAAGGTGGCCGTGAGCGTCGCAGCGCCAAGCCGGGCGTATTGACCGAGGGTGTACCTACCAGCGTGCGCGCACGGGCGATCATTGGCGCGGACGGCGCTCGCTCCAAGGTTGCGAGCCAGGCTGTGCCCGGCGCGAAGGACACCGAGTACGTCTTCGCCTACCATGAGATCGTCAGGGCGCCAGAAATCAAGCCGGTCGGCTATGACGGTTCGCGCTGCGACGTGATCTATCGAAGCACGATTTCTCCCGACTTCTACGGGTGGGTGTTCCCGCATGGCGACACGCTGAGCATTGGAACGGGCAGTGCCGACAAGGGCTTTTCTTTGCGTGGTGCAGTGGGAGACTTGCGCAAAGCATCGGGTCTGGGCGACACCGAAACGCTGCGTCGTGAGGGTGCGCCGTTGCCGATGAAACCGCTCAAGCGCTGGGACAACGGACGCGATGTGGTGGTGGCGGGCGACGCTGCCGGTGTAGTCGCACCCGCATCGGGCGAAGGCATCTATTACGCGATGGTGGGCGGAAGGTTGGCCGCCGAGTCGGTTGATGCGCTGCTTCGTACCGGCGACGTGAAGTCGTTGAAACTCGCTCGCAAGCGTTTCATGAAGGCGCATGGCACGGTTTTCCGCGTTCTGGGCGTCATGCAGTGGTTCTGGTATTCGAACGACAAGCGGCGCGAGAGCTTCGTCAAGATCTGCGAGGACAAGGATGTCCAGCAGCTCACGTTCGAGTCGTACATGAACAAGGAACTGGCGCGCAAGAAGCCGATGGCCCATGTGCGCATCTTCCTGAAGGACATGGCGCACCTGATGGGTTTCGCGCGCGCCTGATGGTCGACGGCGACTGGCTCGCGCCGCAACGACTCATTTCTATTGTCATCGGCGTCACGCTGCTGGAGGCAGTGGTGCTGTGGATCTACCGGCTGCGCACCGGCAAGGGGGTGCCGGGCCGGGATTTCATCGCCAACTGGGTCTCAGGACTGTGCCTGATGCTGGCGCTGCTCAGCGCTGTGGCTGGCGTGTGGTGGCTCTGGGTCGCCATGTGGATGCTGGCCTCGGGTCTTGCGCATTGGAGCGATCTCTGGGCGCGCTGGGAGCGTTGAGTCGTTCTTCAGCCATTGAAAAAGCCGGGTCGCTCACGCGATCCCGGCTTTTCAGTCAGGGCCTGCCGTAACAGGCTTCCAGGACCTGTCAGGTTGTTGGATCAACCCGCCTTCGGCGCGTAGGCGCTGCACCAGCCTGCACTGGCCACTTGCTTGCCGGCAAACAGCGGGCAGTTGCCAGCGGCGTCAGTGGCCTTGCCCTGGAACAGGGCACAGTTGCCGCAGTGCTGGGTGGCCTTGTGCGCTGGAAACTTCTTGGCGTCAACCTTGGTTGCGTCGGCCTTGTAGCCGAGCGAGACCGCGTTGGCGTCGGTTTCGGCGACCATGGCCTGGGCCATCACACGGGAGGCGGCGAGGGCGCTGCCTCCGGCCACGACCTGCATCATGAAGGTACGACGATTGGTGTTGCTCATGAGGGATCTCCGTTGTTGGGAACTCAATTAACGTCCGACGGTGACATCGGATGACAAATTCTTGCATGACAGCGACCCGGTGTTCACAAGTAGACCCGTCGCGCCGGTTCCTGCGACCAGCGCGGGTTAATCCGGCTGAGGCGTTTCCCATGCGCTCCTACAATTTTGCTGCACACGCACAAACTGACTTTCAGGAATTTTCCGATGCCATCGACCCGACGCTCTGCCCAGCAGCCTAATGCTCAGAGCGAGGACTGGAAGGCACCATCCGATTCCGAAGCAGCTGCCCTGCGGGTCCTGAAGAAGTACCCCAATCGCCGGCTCTACGACACCATGGCCAGCACGTACATCACGCTTGCCGATGTCAAGAAGATGGTTCTATCGGGACAGGCGTTTGTCGTGCGCGACGCCAAGACCTCCGAAGATCTGACGCGCAGCATCCTGCTGCAGATCATCCTCGAGGAAGAAAGCGGCGGAGTCCCGATGTTCTCGAGCCAGATGCTGGCCCAGATCATCCGTTTCTACGGCCATGCGATGCAGGGCATGATGGGCTCCTACCTTGAGAAGAACCTGCAAACCTTCACCGAGATCCAGGGTCGATTGGCCGATCCAGCGCTCGGTCTGTACGAACCGGCCGCCCTCACGCCGGAAATCTGGAGTCAATTCCTGAACGGGCAGGCGCCGGCTGTCCAGGGTCTGATGAGCAATTACCTCGAACAGTCGAAATCGATGTTCGCCCAGATGCAGGAACAGATGGCCAAGCAAGCGGAGACGCTGTTCCCCGGCATGCCCGGTTTCATGCCACCGAAGCGCTGAAGCGCCAAGGTCTTCAGCCCCGTTCGGGGGTTTGAGGCGAAAATGCGTCGATGACCTCAGATGCCATCAGCACAGTTCCTCGTCAACCCAGCCCCGCTGCACCCAAGATCGGCTTCGTGTCGCTCGGTTGCCCGAAAGCGCTGACGGATTCGGAACTGATCCTCACCCAATTGCGCGCCGAGGGGTATGACACCTCTCAGTCCTACGCCGGGGCCGACCTGGTGATCGTCAATACCTGCGGCTTCATCGACGATGCCGTGAAGGAGAGCCTCGACACCATTGGAGAGGCTCTGGCCGAGAACGGCAAGGTGATTGTCACCGGCTGCCTGGGCGCCAAATCCGGCGACGACGGGGGAAACCTCGTCCGCCAGATGCATCCGAGCGTGCTCGCGGTCACCGGGCCGCATGCGACGCACGAGGTCATGGACGCAGTGCACCTGCATGCGCCGAAGCTGCACGATCCGTTCACCGACCTGGTTCCTGCCCCCTCCGAGGCCCTCAGCGACATCGGCGTCAAGCTCACTCCACGTCACTACGCGTACCTGAAGATCAGTGAAGGCTGCAACCACCGCTGCACCTTCTGCATCATTCCGAGCATGCGCGGCGATCTGGTGTCGCGACCGATTGGTGATGTGCTCGGCGAAGCGCAGCGATTGTTCGCATCGGGAGTCAAGGAACTGCTGGTGATCAGTCAGGACACCAGCGCCTATGGCGTCGATGTCAAATACCGCACAGGCTTCTGGGACGGCAAGCCGGTCAAAACCCGGATGCTCGACCTGTGCGAGAAGCTCGGCGAGCTGGCGGCGCCGCATGGCGCCTGGGTGCGACTGCACTATGTGTATCCGTATCCTCACGTCGACGAGGTGCTTCCGCTGATGGCGCAGGGTCTGGTGCTGCCGTACCTCGACGTGCCGCTGCAGCATTCGCATCCCGACGTTCTCAAGCGCATGAAGCGTCCGGCCAGCGGTGAGCGCAACCTCGAACGTATCCAGCGTTGGCGCGAGGTGTGTCCGGAGATCGTCATCCGCAGCACTTTCATTGCCGGTTTCCCGGGCGAGACCGATGCCGAGTTCGAGCACCTGCTCGACTTCTTGCGCGCCGCCGAGATCGATCGAGCTGGTTGTTTCGCCTACTCGCCCGTTTCGGGTGCTGCGGCTAACGAGTTGCCCGGTGCACTGTCGGCCGAATTGCGCGAGGCCCGCCGTGCGCGATTCATGGAGGTCGCCGAAGCGATTTCTGCGGCCAAGCTGGCCCGCCGTGTGGGCGCAACGATGCAGGTGCTGGTCGACGTCGCGCCTGCGCTCGGGCGCCGGGGTGGGACGGGTCGCAGCTATGCCGATGCACCGGAGATCGACGGTGTCGTCAAGCTGCTGCCACCCGAGAAGGCATCGAAGACGCTGAAGGTCGGCGAGTTCACCCGCGCGCGCATCGTGGCCACGCAGGGCCACGACCTCATCGCCCAGCCGGTCTGACCATGGTCGACGGCAAGTTCGACGTCGACCCGGTCGGGGCGACCGCGCTGATCCACCACCGCTACGTGCCGCCGGCCGGATTCGCTGCGGTGCAGCCACCGGTGCATAAAGCATCGACGGTCATCTTCACCGACACGCAGGCCTTGCACGCCAGGCAGTGGAAAGACAAGACGGGCTACACGTACGGTCTGCACGGCACGCCCACCACCTTCACGCTGGAAGAGCGGATCGCCACGCTCGAAGGCGGGAAACACTGCGTGCTGGTGCCCAGCGGGCTGGCCGCCATCACGCTGGTGAACATGGCGCTGCTGCAGCAGGGCGACGAGGTGCTGCTGCCTGACAACGTCTACGGCCCGAGCCGCGTCTTCGCGCGCAACGAACTGGCACGCTGGGGCATCACGCACCGCGTGTACGACCCCATGGACG
>JBJXEJ010000202.1:0-39540 GCA_046154125.1 Rhizobacter sp.
CGGCGCCGCCGGTCATCGCATCGGCTCCGGCGCCTCCATCGAGTCGGTTGGCGCCCGCATTGCCAATCAAGGTGTTGGCCACCGCGTTGCCGGTGCCGTTGAGGTTGGCCGTGCCGGTGAGCGTGAGTTTTTCGACCTCCGTGGCCATCGCCCAGCTGATCGACGATTCGATCGCATCGGCGCCACCCGAAGTGACCTCGATCGTGGTGTCGCCCAGGTTGTCGACCACATAGGTGTCGTCACCGGCGCCGCCGGTCATCGCGTCAGATCCGGCGGCGCCGTCGAGTCGATCGTTCCCTGCATTGCCTGTGAGCGTGTTCGCCGCAGAATTTCCCATCAGTTGATTGGCCAATGCATTGCCCGTGCCATTGACTGCCGACGTGCCGGTCAAGGTCAGGTTCTCGGTGTTGGTGCCCAGTGACCAGGTCACGCTCGACAGAACCGTGTCGGTACCTTCGCTGGCGTTGTCGGTGATGACATCGAGCGTGCTGTCGACCAGGTAGGTGTCGTTGCCCGCGCCGCCACCCAAACTGTCACTGCCGGTACCGCCATCGAGCACGTTGGCGCCGGCGTTGCCGATCAGCGTGTTCGCCAGGCTGTTGCCCGTGCCATTGATGCCGGCGGCTCCGGTCAACGAGAGCTTCTCGACCTCGGTGGCGAGCGTCCAGCTGATCGACGATTCGATTGCATCTGTGCCACCTGAAGCGACTTCAATCGTGGTGTCGCCCATGTTGTCGACCACGTAGGTGTCGTTGCCTGCGCCACCAGTCATCGTGTCGGCACCCGCTGCGCCGTCGAGCCGGTTGTTGCCGGTGTTGCCGATCAACGTGTTGGCTGCAGTGTTGCCCGTGCCATTGATGTTGTCGGTTTCGGTCAGGGTCAGGTTCTCGGTCTCTGCGGCCAGCGTCCAATTGATCGATGACTCGACCGTGTCCCTGCCACCATCTGCCACCTCCATGGTCGTATCGGCTGCGTTGTCGACGACATAGGTGTCATTGCCTGCGCCACCCGTCATCGTGTCGGCCCCCGCCGCACCATCGAGCCGATTGATGCCGATATTCCCGATCAACGTATTGATCAGCGAATTGCCGGTGGCGTTGATGTTGGCGGTTCCAGTCAGGGTCAGGTTCTCAGTTTCTGCGACCAGCGTCCAATTGATCGAAGATTCAACCGCGTCGCTGCCACCGACCGCTAGTTCCACGGTCGTATCAGCTGCGTTGTCGACCACATAGGTGTCATCACCGGCGCCGCCGGTCATCACGTCTGCGCCTGCGGCGCCGTCGAGGCGATTGGCGCCCGTGTTGCCGACCAGGCTGTTGGCCACGGCGTTGCCGGTCCCGCTGATGGTTGCCGTGCCGGTGAGCGTGAGGTTCTCCAACTCAGTGGACAGTATCCAGGTGAGTGATGACTCGACGGTGTCGGTGCCGCCGTTGGCGGCCTCGGTGATGGTGTCGCCCGCGTTGTCGACGACATAGGTGTCATCGCCGAAGCCGCCGATCAAGGCGTCCTCACCGGAACCTCCATCAAGCGAGTCATCGCCGCTGCTGCCGTTCAGCGTGTCGTTGCCATCCAGTCCTTTGAGGGTGTCGTCGCCCGGTCCTCCGCTCAGGCTGTCGTAACCCGCTGTGCCTGAAAGATTGGCATTTACATTGGTTCCGGTGCTTGTGAGTACCCTTGACCTGATCGTGGCGAGGTTCCACACCGAACCATCGATGCCGAACTGGAATTGCTGAATCGGGTTGAAAGCGTGAATGCCGTCGCCGCTCACGGAGAATCCGTTGATGGTGATCTTGTCCGTGGTGCCGACGATCGAAACTTCCAACGCGGCGTCGGCGCCGAACCAGCTGTCGTTGACTTGTTTGAGCACCAGGTCAGCGGGCAGTACGTTTGAGCCGAATAGCAAAGTGCTGAGCTTGGTTGACGAAGTGTCCGAACTGCCTTGTTCGTAGCCCTGCAGAAGATCCTGACCATCACCCCTGCTGAATTGGTATGTGTTGTTGCCCATCCCGCCGATGAGCGTGTCTGCCCCGAGATACCCCTCCAGATAGTCGTTGCCTTCACCGCCGACCAACCAATCGTCACCTGCGCCGCCATGCAACTCGTCGTCGCTCAGACCTGCGTATATGGAGTCGTTTCCTGCCCCAGCGTCGAAGGTTTCACGGGAGGCGCTGCCTGTCAGAACATCACTGGCATTCGTGCCGGTGATGAAGGCGACTCCTGTGGTATTGCCTCGGGTAAGTTGTCTGACCTTGTCCGCATCCCAAACCGTGCCATCCGCGAACCGGATGAGGTACCACGGGTAGTCGTCCGTTCCGTTTCCCAGAAGATACCTGGAGACATCAAGGCGGTCGTCAGTGCCATTGACTCGGAGGATCAGCCCAGGGTTGAAATCCTGAACAGGCCGTAGGTAGAGCGACACATCTGAGGTGGTAATGCCTGTCCCCAGCGCAATGGTGTCTCTGTGAGAAGTTGTTCCCTGGTACCAGTCGAAATCTAGATTGATGCAGTCGTAGCCTGATCCCCTGCCGAACAAGAAGGTGTCGTTGCCCAGCCCGCCATACAGAGTGTCTTGGCCCGTGCCTCCGTCCAGTGTGTCGTTGCCGTCGCCCCCGTGCAATCCATCGTCGCCTGCCTCGCCGTACAGCTTGTCGTTACCCAGGCCAGCACTCACATAGTCGTTGCCGGCCCCGGCGTTGAAGGTCTCGGCGGCGGAGCTGCCCCACATCGAATCATTGGATGCTGTGCCTGTGCGAACCGTTCCCTTGGCCAGTTGCAACGTGATCGCCGTTGCATCCCAGATCGTGCCAAGTGGGTCGCTAAAGCACACCTGCTCAACCTGCCAGGCATTGCCAGAAGCAAAGTAGCTGTTCACCCGCATCTCATCGTCGGTGCCGGCAATGCTCAGAAGCAAGGCGTCGTCCACCCGACCAACGACGACATCAGCTACCGCCACGTCTGACCTGAATTCAACCTTATCCAAGTTGCCGGAAGCATCTCCGATCACATCCTGCCCGTCCCCCTTGCCGAAGACATACGTATCGTCGCCATCGCCACCCAGCAGCCTGTCGTTTGCTGCGCCTCCATCCAACCTGTCGTTTCCATTGCCACCTGTCAACGTATCGCCTGCGCTCCCGCCGTAAAGAACGTCTGCACCCCCCAGCCCGAACAATTGGTCGGCTCCTTGTCCACCGGACAGCGTGTCATCGGACTCAAAGCCGTACAACGCGCCACCGCCGGGCGGTGCTTGGGTCAACTGCGCCTTGATATCAGCCAGACTCCAGATCAGTCCATCGTCGAACTTGATGAACTCCACGGCTTCGGCGGACCGACCGTCCTGCCAAAAGTATTTTCTGATCGACAGAGAGTCGGTGGTCCCGGAAACGCCGATCACGAGGCTTGTTTGCAAGTTGCTTGAGTCCAGGTCAAGTCGCCGCAGCGTGATGTTTTCTCGCGTTATTCCTGCACCCAGTAGCACCGTATCGGCCTTGCTCCCCGGCGCGTCGCTGTCGGCATTGAAGATCACATCCGATCCCGAGCCGATGCCGAACAGGTAGGTGTCGGCGCCGTCTCTGCCCAGCATGATGTCCGAACCGGAACCACCGTCCAGCAGGTCATCGCCGATGCCTGCGTCCAGGAGGTCGGTGCCGTCTCCCCCTGACAGTTGATCCGCGCCCACCCCGCCGATCAAAGTGTCCGCGCCTGCGCCGCCCATCAGCACATCGTCGCCGATGAGTGTCGTGGTGGCGCTGGCGGACTCCTGGTCTTCGCCGGCCAACCAATCGTTGCCGTCGCCGCCACGCAAGAGGTCGTTGTCTCCACCGCCAAAGATCAGGTCGTCGCCTGCGCCGCCATCGATGTCGTCCTTGCCGTGCAATTCCGATCTCAGGTCAGAGATGTGTCCGTCACCGACGAGCTGGTCGTTGCCATCGCCGCCCAGGATCGAATCGCTACCTCCCTCGCCCCAGATCGAGTCATTGCCGATACCACCGTCCAGCGTGTCGTCGCCCGCCGCGGTGACGCGTCCGGCGCCCGGCACACCGTCCTCGAAATGGTTGTCACCGAACAGTGAATCCGCGTCGCCGCCGCCCAGGATGTAATCGTTGCGTGCGCCGCCTTGCGCGAAGTCATTGCCAACGCCGGTATCGATGTAGTCGTTGCCGCCGAACTCGTCCTTGATGAATTGCCCACCGCTGGTCTTGGCGTCGTCGCCGAACACGAAGTCGTTGCCGCTGCCGCCGAGCAGCACGTCTGACCCGCCATTGCCCTCGATGCGGTCGTTGTCCGCCCCGCCGTCGATGTAATCGTTGCCGTGCTCCTGTCCGGCCACGCTGGGGTCGAGGCCGAACTTGCGGTAGGTCACGCCGAGATACTTTTCCTCCGCCAGCCCGACGGTTGCATAGGCGTCCCCGAGCAGGTTGTCGCTGCCCGCCCCGCCATAGATCTGATCGTCGCCCTGGTAGCCGCGCACCATGTCGTCACCACTGCCGGCATCGACGTAGTCGTCCCCGCCGCCGGCGTTCACCATGTCGCCGCCCGCACCCGCAAACACCACATCGCTGCCGCTGTACCGATTGGTGTTGAAGTAGTAGCCCGCCTGCGGATCGAACGCGCCAGTGGGGGTGTACGACGCGTAGAACCGACCATCCGCCTGCACCGTCCAGCCGGCCGGGTAGTCGCCGGCAGCCAACGGTACGGTACCCAGGGCCGCCAGCGGGGTGAAATCAGTGCTCTCGATCGAGTAGTAGTTGCCCGTGAAGTGCTGTTCCTCCTGAGACGGGAAACTCGACCCACCGTACCCATACGCCACGGTCCCGAAGCGCGGTGCCCCGTTGAAGTAGATCCACGATCCAGCGGCATTGCTGCCGGCCACCCACCGGAAGCCGGTCGTGGCCTGCGGATTCAGCTCCGGGTACTGCAGCCCCGAATCGCCATCGCTGAAGATCACATCGTTGCCCGCGCCACCGACGATCGTGTCGGACCCGTCGCCGCCGAACAGCGCGTCATCGCCCGCCGCACCGAACACCGAGTCGTTGCCGAACCCGCCATCGAGCAACAGGTCCGAACGCCCAGTGGCGACTGCCACGTCTTGCGCGGCCACCGCATCGGCCAGCGTCTGGGTGGTGCTGGCGTAGACCTGGTCGTCTCCGCTGCCGGCCTTGATCAACTTCAGGTTGGTGTTGGCGCCTGCGCCGCCTTCGATCCAGTCGTTGCCTGCCTGCGAGCTGATGCCCAGCAGGTTGGCGTAGCTGCCCGTGTACCAGTTGCTGAAATTGACCAGGTGATTGGCCACCCCCGGCGTGGCTGTATCACGCCAGGCGACCGAAGGCGTGGCCGTGACCTGCGCGAAGTCATTGAACGCACTCGTGGCCGGCGGCGGAGGCGGGGCCGGCGCGACCGGCGCGCTGATGCCCAGGTCGCCCGAGACGAAATCCCGCACCCGCACGACGCTGTGCGCCCCCGTGACGGTGAGCACCTGGGCGGCGCTGTCCAGGCTGTAGGTGATCACGTCGCCAGCCACACTGCTGTCGCGCCACTCGGTGACCCCGCCCGCACTTGAAAAGAACGTGCCCGAACCGTTGAGGACCCGGCCACCGAGCTGGAGACGGTCGACACCTTCGCTGCTGGCGATGGTGTCGAATCCTGCTTTGGTGCCAACGATGTACAGGTCGGCATCCGCGCCGCCGTTGAGAACGTCGTTGAAGGTGCCGGCTCCGCCGTCGAGCGTGTCGGCCCCGGCGTTGCCTTCCAGGTAGTCGGCACCGTCTTGGCCGTTCAGCGAGTCGTTGCCTGCGCCGCCGTAAACGTGATCATTTAGGTTGCCGCCCGTCAGCGAGTCAACGCTGTCGCCGCCAAACAGGAACTGACGTCGGTTGCTGTCGCCAGTGGTGGCGCTGCCCATGCGAATCGTTGTCGAAGAGACGATGTCTTGGAAAGCTTGCTCGCCCGCATTGACGTCTCTGATCGTCAGATCTTTGTTGTCCCTGGTGTTTCGACACACCAGCCACGAGGCCATGGCAGCTCGGTCATCAAGATAGATCTGCGTGTAGTTTGTTTTGCCCGCATCGCGGTCGACCTGGGTCATCGCCTTGTCGGCCGCCCATGCGGTGTAGGCGGTGTTCCAAGTGGTCTTCAAGGCGGACTCGACCGCCACCTCGTTGCCCGCCGTTGCCTTGAGCGCAACGGGCGACAGCGTGAGAAGGCTGAGCAGCGATGCGAAGTCGGTACGCGCCGTGTTGGCCAGGCCCACACCGCTTGCGGCGATGCTTACCTTGCCAGCGATGGCACTGAATGCGGCGTTGTCGGTGAGCGTCTTCAAGTTCGATTGATACGCCACACGAGACGCAGCACTATCTTTCGCATCCCCCTCGGGGGTGGCCGCCACAGCGGTGCCTCCGAGCAGGCGACGCAGACCGTCCAGAACCCCCTCCAACGACGCGGCAGTCCGGTTGGAACCCTCCTCGAGCAGCGCATTGGCTCCACCTGTCGTCACGGTCGGATCAAGCCTTGCCAGTGCCGTGGCCAAGGCCAGGGAGTCGGTGAGCTTGTAAATGGAGTGGTTGCCGACCTGCGTCGCATCCGCTTCGTTGAAGAGTTCGACACGCTGGCCGACTTGGTTGAACCAGAAGCTGTTCGTCGTGACGTTGATGCCGTGTTGAGCAAAGTAGTTGGTCTGTTCCGATTGACTTGGGAAGCGGCCGATGCCGTATCCAACGCCGATCAGACTCTCGTATTGTTGGAACACACTTTCGCTGCCGGGTGCGAAGCCTGCGCTGTTGAACGTCGTCGTCTTGCCCACGTGCGCGTGTGCGCCGAACAACCGGGTGAACGCTGAGGCCAGATAGCCACCGAGACTGTGTCCATTGACTTCTATGCCACCAACCAGGTCTGCAGCAGAGACCAATCCGCGCCCAGCAACGGGCGTGGCCTCGGCAAGCAGGTTCATCGTTACCACTTGGATTTGACGTGCAAGCTGGCCGGCCGGTGTGGTGATCTGGAGCCACCAGTTGACCATGTCGACGAGTTGATCGCGGCCATTGCCAGTGAGTGCAAGTTGCGTATCGGTCAGAAAGTCTTGCAATCCCTCGGTGCCTTGCATCGAGACATACAACTTGCCATCGTTTCTGCGCCACACGCTGGCGTCAAAGCCGGAGCCGGTAACGTCATTGGTTTCGATGTGGGTGACGAGGGAGAAGTTGGCTGCGATGTAGGTGGCGACTGGCTCGGTCATGCGAATCTTGATCGCAGTTACCAAGTCTGCTCCTCCAAGGCTGTCGATGTTGCGGTCAAGAGCGTAGGTGGCATCTGCAAGAAGCGCGTTGAGCTGAGCATCGTTGATCGTGGCCATTCTTCTCTCCCCTTAGTTGGCAATATCGATGTTGAACTTTTTGAGAAAAGAACGCTCATCCGGTGGGGCGCAGCTTCGAGAAAACAGTAACGGGCTTCTTGTTTCGGAGATCCCCAGGGCGCGAATGAGCCAGCCCCCCTCTGCATGAAGCGTGTGGTAGCTGGCGACTACGTTTTGGGTCGTGATGTCTTGATAAATCCACGGCTGAATGCGTATGCGGACTGCAGTACCGGCTGCATACCAATCGCCGCTTCCACCGACTGACTTCACACGCGAATTTGGAGCGTTCTGCTCATCAATCACCTGCACCGCGTATTTTGTGCAGAGCGAATCAAATTGCTGTTTTCCAACCAGTTCATCTGCCACCGGCAAGACCAACAGAACGGGAAACAACACCAGGCAGCTCACCACCTTCATGGCCAGCGAATTGACGCGTCGAACTACCCATCGGGTTGCGGCCAGAACTGCGATCAGCCAAACGATCGCGACGGCGATCAACAGGATGCCGGTCATGCTGCCTCCGCGAGCTGTTCGTTTGCAGCGTGTATGCGGGCACCGATCTCAAGTTGGATCGAGTTCTTTTTTTCATCGCCAAAGAGCTCGGCCCTATGCGGACCGAACACCGAGTCATTGGCGAACCCGCAATCGAGCAGCAAGTCCGAACGGCCGGTGGCGACTGCCCCTTCTTGCGCAGCCACCGCATCGGCCAGCGTCTGGGTGGTGCTGGCGTAGACCTGGTCGTCTCCGCTGCCCGCCTTGATCAACTTCAGGTTGGTGTTGACGCCCGCGCCGCCTTCGATCCACTCGTTTTTGGCCTTGGCGTCGATGTTGAGCATGTCGTCGCTGCCGACGATGCGATGGGTTCTGGATACCTCTTCCGACTTCATCGACACCATTTCTCGTCTCCTTTTCTGACTCATCGAACCACCTCGCCCATCATCAACTTGTTGTGAAGCGACGCCCAGTTCGCAGACTCGCTCGTCAATCCCAGAAGGTCGTCATATCCAGCGACTGCGGAAGTCAGTCCGTACCGCTGTACATCCGCCATCGCCTGCATCCTCAACCTAACATTGGCGCTTTTACTGCGCATGGTCGAAGCGGCTGCTTCGGCGATTGCATCGACATCGAAGAAGCCCACCAGCCGTCCATTCACTCCGTCTCGCATCACTTCTCTCACTGGCGCCGTATCACTCGCCACGATTGGCGCCCCGCACGCCATCGCTTCCAGCAGCGACCAGCTCAGCACGAACGGATAGGTCAGGTACACATGCGCGTCCGACACCTGCAACACGCGCAGGTACTGGTCGCGCGGCAGGTGGCCCATGAAGTGGATGCGGGTCGGGTCGAGCTTCACTTGTTGGAGCATGTGCTCGCGCCAAGTGCGTGATGCTCCCGAGTTGCCCCTGGCCCGCTGTGGCCTCTGCCCGTAGCTGACGTCGTCGCCGCCGACGATCAGCGCATGGCACCTCGGCTCGATGCGCTGAATGCGCTCCAGCGCCCGCATGAAGATGTGGAAGCCCCGATACGGCTCCAGGTTGCGTGCCACGTAGGTGATGACCGGTCGATCGACGTCACCGGCACGCAGCACGACACCGCTGGGGGTGGTGACCGTGGCGTCTTCATCCGGTCCCAGTTCATGGGTGGCAATGCCCTCGTGCTGCACGCTGATCTTCGACTGGAAGATGTCTGGATGCCGGCTCTTCTGCCAGTGCGTGGGTGCCACGGCGGCGTCGCAGTTGGTCAGGTTCAGCGTGTGCAGCGCATTCCAGGTGCGGATGCGCGCACGGGCGTCGAAGCTCACCGGAAACTCCGGATCGAACCCCAGGTCCGCGCCCTGGGCGGTGTAGTACCACTCGCACAGATGTACGAGCCTCGCATTCGGGAACACGTCCTTCGCGTAAAGCGTCTCGCCCCACCCCGGGTGCGCGACGATCACATCGGGCACCCAGCCGCCCTTGCGCAAGACCATCATCGCGCGCGCAGTGGCTTGACCATGCAGCGTCGCGGCTTCCATCTGCCGCAAGTACGGGTGTTGATCGGCCCGACCGGTGCGTGCGGGCGTGTAGCGCAGCAGCCGATCGAAGCCCGGCAGGCCGGGGGCGATGTCGCGACCGAACGCGCGCACGTCCCACCCGGGTCGCTGTGCCCAGGTGCGGACGAGATGCCCGAACTGGCCAGGGAAGTTCTGATGCACGACAAGCACCCGCGTGTGTATCGACATCACCGCTCCCTCAGGCTTTCGGTCGTGGCCCGCTGCACCGGGCTGAGCAGGTAGTCGATCACCCGCCGCTGGCCGGTCTTGATCTCGGCGGTGAGGTTCATCCCCGGGCTCAGCGCGATGCGCTTGCCGTCGACGTCGATGTGCGTTTGCTTCAAGTGAAGCGTCGCCGGAAAAATCGCCCCCTTCTTCTCGTCGTTCACCGCATCGGCCGTCACGCTCTTCACTCGGGCCTCGACGGTGCCGTAGCGCGTGTACGGAAACGTCTCCAGCTTGATCGTCACGTCCTGGCCGGCGTTGACGAAACCGATGTCCTTGTTGTCGATGACCACCTCGGCCGTCACTTCGGCGTCCCTCGGCACGATCACCATCAGCACCTGCGCTTCGGTCGCCACGCCGCCTTCGGTGTGCACCGCCACCTGCTGCACCGTGCCGGCCACCGGGGCGATCAGCTGTGTCAATCGGGATCGCTGTTCGGTCTTGCTGAGCTCCTGGGTGGTTTGCTGTCGTTTCAGCATGGCCTGGGCCTGGCGCTCGCCGAGCGCGCGCCGGGTTTCGGCCAGGTAGGCGGCGCGCGACTGCATGGTCTCGGTGGAGGCGGCCTGGGCTTCGAGCAGACGGGCCCGCTGGGTGGCCAGATCGCGCTCCTGCTCGATACGCTCGCGGGTGCGGTCCTGCCCGGCATGGCTGGACATGAAGCCCTGATCGGCCAGTTTCTTGAAGTCCGCCTCGCGCTGCAGGGCGATGGGCAGCGTTGCCTCCAGCTTGGCGATGGTTTCGTTCACCGTGGCGGCTTCTGCGTGGCGGCGTGCCTGTTCGGCCCCCAGCTTGCCCAGTCTGGCCGAGATGTCCTGCCATTCGGCCTGCAACTGGACCTGGCTTTGCACGCTGCTGCCGTTGGCCATGCGCGGCGTGTGGTTCGATTGCAGGGCCTCGATCAACGCGGTGGTGCGTGTTTCCTCGGACAAGGCGGACTCCAGTTGTTCGTGCGCACTGGCCCCGTCGGCACTGGCGTTGGTGGCGTCCAGCTCGACCAGCACCTGACCGGCTTGCACGACGTCGCCGTCTTTCACCAGCACCTTGCGCACGACGCTGGTCTCCAGCGGCTGCAGCGTCTTCGTCCGTTCGCTGACCACGATTCGGCCAGGGGCCATCGCGACGATGTCGATCTGACCCAGAAAAGCCCATACCAGCGCGATGATGAACAGCGCGCAGATCGCCAGGGCGAAGCGTCGCGGCGCAGGATGCACCGGTGTCTCTTGTAGGCTCAGCGCGGCAGGCAGGAAGGCGGCTTCGTCGGCCAGCCGCTTCGGCCCGGACAGTTCGTGCCTCACCGCCCAGACGGCGCCGAATATGGCGCGGTAGCGGGCCAGCAGGTCGATGAAAGGATCGGTTCGTGCAGTCGTGTTCGACATCAATTTGCTCGCTTCGATGCTGATATCACTTTCAGATATCATCTGCGGATGAATTCCAAGCATCGCCGCACTCTGACGCTGCTGCGATCGCAGCCCACGCCGAAGACGCTGGCTTGGGCAGACATCGAGGCGTTGTTGGTGGCTGTCGGTGCGAGGCGGGTCAACCGGGGTGGTTCGGCGGTGGGCTTCGAGCTGAACGGCGTGCGGCTGGATGTGCATCGGCCCCATCCGCAGAAGGAAGCCAAGCCGTACGTCGTCAAGAACGCCGCACAGTTCTTGAAATTGGCAGGAGTCGAAGAATGAACACGATGATCTACAAGGGCTACGCGGCCCGCATCGAATACAGCGAAGAAGATGGTTGCTTCGTCGGCCACCTGGCCGGCATCCGCGACATCGTGGGCTTCGATGGCACCACGGTCGACGAACTCAAGCAGCGCTTTCACGAAGCAGTGGACGATTACCTGTGGGGCTGCGAACAACTCGGCACCGAACCCAACAAGCCTTTTTCGGGCCGGCTGTTGCTGCGTGTTCCGGCGGAGCTGCATGCGCGCGCCAGCGTGGCGGCACAGGTCACGGGCATGAGCTTGAACCAGTGGGCCACGCGTGCCTTGGAGCATGCGGTTGACAGCCACGGCCCGTGATGTGTCGGGGGTTTGCATCGTGCCGATCTTCATTCCTGATCGCACTGTGGAGGTGGCACAGATAGAGTTGACGGCGCCCCCTCCTGCATCGACCACAGATGTGCATACAGCCCCTGCGGCCGCGCCAGCAGTTCGGCGTGCGATCCCATCTCGACGACCTGCCCCTTGTCCATCACGACGATTCGATGCGCGTGGCGCACGGCGCTCAGGCGGTGGGCAATGATCAGTACCGTGCGGCCGTGGCAGATGTGCGCCATGTTGCGTTGCACGATCGCTTCGCTCTCGTAGTCGAGCGCGCTGGTCGCCTCGTCGAAAATCAGGATGCGCGGCTGGTTGAACAGCGCGCGGGCGATCGCGATGCGCTGACGCTGTCCACCCGACAGGCTGGCGCCTTGCTCGCCGACCAGCGTGTCGTAGCCCTCGGGCAGCTCGCTGATGAAGTCGTGCGCGCCGGCCAGTTGTGCGGCACGCACCACCAGCTCGATCGGCGCGGCCGGGTCGACGATGGCAATGTTCTCGCGCACGCTGCGATGGAACAGCAGGTTCTCCTGCAGCACCACGCCGACCTGGCGTCGCAGCTGCGCGGCATCGACCAGCCCGATGTCGATGCCGTCGATCAGGATGCGGCCCTGCTCGGGTGAGTACAGCCGCTGCACCAGCTTGGTCAGCGTGCTCTTGCCCGAACCCGATCGACCGACGATGCCGATGACCTCGCCAGCGCGGATGTCGACGCTCAGTCCCTGCAATGCGGGCGCGGCCTCGGGTCGGTAGCGGAACGTTACCCGGTCGAGCGTGATCTGCCCCTTGAGCGGTGGCAGTTGCGCTGCCGTGCTGGGCGGCACCTCGGTGCGCGTGTTCAGCACGTCGCCGAGCCGGGCCATCGAGATGCCGGTCTGCTGGAAATCGGTCCACATCTGCGCCATGCGAATGATGGGCTGGCTGACCCTGCCGGCGAACATGTTGAACGCGACGAACATGCCCACCGTCATCTGGCCGTCCATCACCAGATGTGCGCCGTACCAGAGCGTGGCCGCGTTCACCAGCTTGCCGATCAGGTTGACGCCTTCGTGCGCGAAGCCGGCCAGTGTGTGCGTACGAAAGCTGGCTGACACGTAGGCCGCGAGCTGGCTGTCCCAGCGGCCTGCCATCGCGGGTTCGAGCGCGGTGGCCTTGACGGTCTGGATGCCGGTGACGGTCTCGACCAGCAGCGCCTGGTTCTCGGCACCGCGCGCGAACTTCTCGTTCAGGCGCGCACGCAGGACGGGCACCACCGCGAGGCTCAGGCCCAGGTAGAGCGGCAGCGAGACCAGCACGATCAGCGTCAGCGGCACGCTGTAGGCGAACATCACCGCGATGAAGACGACCGAGAACAGCACGTCGAGCACCAGCGTGAGCGCGTTGCCGGTCAGGAAGCTGCGGATGTTCTCCAGCTCGCGCACGCGGGCGACCGAATCGCCGACGCGGCGCGCCTGGAAGTAGGCGAGCGGCAGATTCACCAGGTGGCGGAACAGACGGGCGCCCAGTTCGACGTCGATGCGGCTGGTGGTGTGGCTGAAGACGTAAGCGCGCAAGGCGGTCAGTGCGCTCTCGAAGACGACCACGACGACCAGGCCGATGACCAGCACGTCGAGCGTGGTCAAGCCGCGGTGCACCAGCACCTTGTCCATCACGACCTGGAAGAACAGCGGGCTGATCAGCGCGAACAGCTGCAGGAACAGGCTGATCAGCATCACCTCGCCGAACAGGCGGCGGTACTTGACGAGGCTGGGGATGAACCAGCTGAAGTCGAACTTCGCCAGCTCGCCGGCCAGCGAGGCGCGGCTGGTGATCAGGATCAGCTCGCCGGTCCACTGGCTGGCGAACACGTCGAGGGGTTCGATGGTGGGACGCGCACCGGTGACCGAACCGGCAGGGTCCTGGAACAGCACGCGCTGGCCGTCGCATTGAGCGAGCACGACGATGCGCGGCGGGTGGTTCGAATCCTCAGCGTGCAGCACCGCCAAGGCGGGCAGCGCGGCAAGGTTCAGGCGCGCGACGCTGGTGCGGCTGTGTCTTGCTTTGAGGCCGATGTGCTGCGCGGCCAGAAGCAGGTCTCGGACATCGGGGCGGTGGCTCGCCGACCAGCCGAGCTGGTGGGCCAGCGTGGGGGCATCGGCTGCGACGTGATGCAGGCGGGCGATCAGGCACAGTGCCTGCAGATTCGAACCTGGTGCGGGGAAGGGCGATGGAGATGGAGCCGTTGGAACCGGGCCAGCACCTGAGCTCGAAACGCCTTGCACCTGATCGACCGAATGAGCGCCTTCTGCCAACCCCATCGCCACTCCCTGCATGGTGTTGACAACACCTTGTTACGAAGTCTCTGGGCGCCTGCAGAGCGCTGGAACCCCCTGGGCAGGGGTGGGTGTAAGGTCTTACAGGTTCCCCCTTTTGAGCGTTGACAGTCGATGCAGATTCAGTACGACGAACACTTCGACCGCGACATGGGTTGCACCGAGGCGGAGTGGTTGCGATGGTTGCCGCTGGCGAGCGGATCGCATGTGGCGCGTGTCGATGCGGTTGCGCACCGTGCCGCAGTCGACATCGGTGCAGGCAGTTGCGCGATTTCGTGGAGTTTGCTGCCCGATCGGCAGATCGCGCTGATGCGCATCCCGCGGCTGGCGGTTTCGTTCCGCTTCTCGGGCGTGGACGCGGATCAGCGCGCGCAGTTCATGCGGTACTTCGATCTGCACACGCAGCGCGGGGGCGGCTGAGCACCGCAGGTTGATCGGTGGTCGCGTTGCTGGTTTGGCAGGTTAATCGCGCCCGGAACGATCCTGCGGCGATGCCTGCACGCATGCCTGCGGCAGGCACAGGTCCTCGAAAAGGCTGTCGAGCCGAGCGACGTCCAGGTCATGGCCGATGAAGACGATGCGTGTGCTGCGGTCTTCGTCGCCCCACGCCTGCAGCCATTGCAGCGGATAGAACTTCTCGCGCACGGCATGCACCACCAGCGGCCCCTGCGCCAGCACGTGCCGCGGCCGTGACGCGACGTTGACGATGCCCTTGATGCGCAGGATGCGATCGCTCATGGCGTTGGTCACGCGGTTCAGGAACACGCCCAGGCCGACCAGGTCCACCGGGACCTCCGTGCGGATCACGTGCGTGACAGGGCGTGGCCCGCGGTGCACGCCCGTGTCGGTGTCGGCCGTGGCGCGTCTCATCGGCCTGCCGGTCATCAGCCAGCCGCTCGCATCCCCCGTCAGGGCCAGCGACCGGCCTGCGTCGAACAGCCCGCGAAGAAAGATCGTCGAGGCATCCGCATTGCCCAGCGTGACCTGTATCTGCCGGGCATGGGGGTTGGCCTCGGACACGAGTGCTTCGGTACGCTGACGTTGTTCGGCCGTGGCCAGGTCGCCCTTGGTCAGGATCACCACATCCGCCATCTGGAGCTGGCTCAGCGCCACGGCATCGTCGTGCAGTGTTCGCTCGAGATTTAGCTGATCGACACAGGTCACCACGGCATCCGGCGCGTAGTGCTTGTGCATCATCGGGTTGGCCATCATCGTGTGCAGGATGGGCACCGGATCGGCCAGTCCCGAGGTCTCGATGATCACGTGATCGAAGGCGGGGATCTCGCCCAGCTGCCGCTTCTCGTGGAGCTCGCGCAGCGTCATCGCCAGGTCCACACGCACCGCACAGCAGATGCAGCCGCCGCGCAACTGGACGATGTTCTCGGCCAACTGGGCCACCATCAGGTGGTCGATGCTGACCTCGCCGAACTCGTTGATGATCAG
The DNA here is from genome assembly GCA_046154125.1 of Rhizobacter sp. Taxonomy (GTDB): domain Bacteria; phylum Pseudomonadota; class Gammaproteobacteria; order Burkholderiales; family Burkholderiaceae_C; genus PBB1. The sequence continues at coordinate 15,393 of JBJXEJ010000202.1, forward strand.
CGCGGTGTGCTGCAGCAGCGGATGCTCCAGCGCGTGCTGCAGCAAGGTCGTCTTGCCGCTGCCCAGATGCCCGGTGAGAACGGTGACCGGGATCGGCAGCCGGCGTGTCGGTGGGTCGCCTGTCACCGAGGCGATCCGTGCAGGGCTGTCAGGTGCTCGGCAACCCGCTCGGGCACGGCGTCTGGCGGGATCTCTCCGTAGCGCATGCCCTGCCGCTGCGGTTGCATGGCGGACTGGCGCCAGAAGTGCGCGCCGAGTCCCCCGGCGGCGTTCTCGATACCGCTCGCATCCAGCGCCGATTCGGACCAGTGGCCGAGCAGCACGGCGTCGAATCCGCCGGTGTCATCGAGCGGGCTGCCTTGCGGTGCCGCGTCGAGCTGCAAGGCCGTGCCCCAGCCGTAATAGCGTGCCGACTTGAGCAGCGGCTCGCACGCTTCCCGTTCGTCGTCCGACAGGCCATCGGCCTCACCGCAGCGCAGCACCACCGCCGCAAACTTTCGCTCGCAGTGGCCGCGCAGCACGGCGGTCAGCGCCGAGCCCACTTCATCGAGGTCATCGAAGCTGAACGGCGGTGTGCGCCCGGACAGCCTCAGCACCTGCGACGGCGAGGGCAGAGCCATGACCAGCATCGACTGCGTGCCGACGCGGTGAAACAGCGCATCCATCACCTCGACCACGAAACGCCGCTGTGCCCCCTGTTCGCTCCAGCGCGCGACGGCCTCGTCGAGGGACTCGCCGGCGAGCGACCGCCACGACGCCTCTTCGAGCCAGGGTTCGAGGACCGGGATCGCCACGACGTCGCTGCGGACCAGCCGCTGGGCCTGGCCCAGGGTGTCTGCATAGCGGTGCGCGTTCGTGGTCCAGTCGGTCGGCTGGCCGGCGAACACGGTGGCGGCATAGCGCTCGAAGTCCAGCCACAACAGCGGGCGGTTCAGTCGGCTGGCGCAGTCGAGAAACACAGAGCTCACGGCACACCTCGAAGTGGGGAACGATCCATCGGACCAGGGCCAGGCGCTCCCGCGTGGACGGCGGGAGCGCTCGCATCAACGTCTGATTTCAGCCAGTTGCGCCTCGAGCTGCGCAATGCGCACGTCCTTGGGGTCGGGCATCATCACGCCGACGATCGCGTCGGACGGGCAGGTGTCGGTCGGCGTGCCGCGGTGGATGACGCGGGGATCCTTCCAGGACCCATAGAAGGGCAGGTGCGCGGGAGGACGTTCGGTCTCCCAGTCCTTGACGAACTCCGCGTAGGGCTTGCCGAGTTTCTTGCGCTTGGCGCGCTCGGCCGCACGTGACGCCTTGGTGGCCTCGAGGTCTGCCGCCTTGGTGGCTTCGTCGATCACCACGTGGTAGATCTCTTCCACCGTGCGCTTGCTGATCAGGCGGTCCCGGTAGTCGTCGGCCACCATGGCGGGGTCGCGGTCCAGCACGTCGCCGTAGCCGCCACCGGTGCCTTGCGTCAGCATGTAGAGCTCGCCGGTCTTGGCCCATTCCAGCTGCATGCCCATGTGGTGCGTGGTGTACGTGGCGTTCTTGAACGGCTGCTCGTTCATGATCTCCTCCACCGAGAAGCGCAGCAGCTCGCGGCGGTCCTTCATCTCGTCGAAGATGTTGACGCCCTTGACCTTGCACAGCGGGTAGGTGCCGGCGCCATAGCCGCCGAAGATGCCGTGGGTGCTCGGAAACTTCGATCCGATCGAGCAGGTCATGAACCCCCACGTGGCCGTGTCCTTGACGGTGGCGATCTGCTGGTAGCCGTGGCCCCCGCGGAACTTGCCGAAGCCCTGGTTGTCGCGCATCACCCGGTTCGGGACGATCTTCATGATCGGCACTTCTTCCTCGATCAGTTCCTGTTCGCCGATGTCGGCCATTGGCGCGAAGATCGGTGCGATGGAGTGCTCGCCGTCCCGCGTGGCGCGTGCGCCGCCGCCCATCCCGTTCAGGTCGGCGCACAGGTTGCCCACCAGTTCCTGGTGCTGCGTGATGCCACCGTAGATGAAGGTGACGATCATGTTGTACCAACCCGAGACCACGTCGGTGGCCTTGAAGGTGGACGAGTACAGCAGCTTCGGCACCGCCAGTTGCGTGACCGTGAAGCTGGGGAAGAAGGTCATCATGCTCTGAGCATTGGGCGCGTTGACCGAGCAGTTCAGCGCCGAGTTCTCGTCGGTGATCACCGTCATCGCCTCGAACACCGCCTGGTTGCGCGGCAGGTCCGGCCACACGAAGGTCAGGAACTCCTGCGCCAGCATGCCCTTGCAGGATGCCAGGATGGTGTTGTTGGCTCGGTTGGTGAATTCCGGTGCGGAGCCCCGGAAGTCCAGGATCAGCTCGGCGTCGCGCTTGGTCATCTCCAGCCGCAGGCGAAGCAGGACGTTCTCGCGCAGGGTGCCGTCCGGAAAGACGTTCTGCCGGATGGTTCCGTCCGGCCAGTCGCGCAGTCGGCGGCGCACCTCGTCTGCGGTGCTGGTCAGCGTGCGGCGCAGCGTGGCCAGCACGGCATCGAGGCCGTATTCGGCAATCGCCTCCTTGATGCGCGATTCCATGCGCATCGCGGCATAGAGCTTCGACTTCATGCCTTCCAGCTGCAGTTTGGGCTCGCGCACCGAGTTCTGCAGGAAGGTCATGATGTCCTTGCGGAACGTGTAGTTCTCGCCGACCTTGAAGGGCGGCATCTTCAATCCTTCGTCGTACGGTGACTCGGCCTTCGACGGCATTCCCCCCGGCTCGGTGGCGCCGTTCTCGCCCTCGTGGACCATCGCGCCGGTGAAGCACACCAGCTTGCCATCATGGAACACCGGCAGGATCAGGCTCTGGTCGGTGTTGTGGATGTTTCCGTAGCGTGCGTCGTTGTGCAGGAAGATGTCGCCCGGCCGCACGCCGACGGTGGGTTCCTTCACCCAGTACTTCAGGATGAATTTCACCGGGTGCTGGGTCAGCACCGAAAACAGCAGCACGCCGCCGGCACTCGACAGCGCCAGGTCGCCGGATGCCGTCCACACGCCCGAGATCAGGTCGCCCCACTTGGCACCCGGCGCCGCACCCATCTGCTCGACCATGTCGAATGATTCGTTGCAGGCGGTCTGCAGCTTGTGGCGCACCAGGTTCATCTGGTCCGCGTCGTCGAAGGCAGCCAGCGCCTTTGTCTCTTCGGGTGTCTCGGGTGCCAGCTTGTGATTGCTCATGATCTCGGGATCGGGCCCGAGGAAAAGCACGTTCTCGTCCAGGAATTTCTGCAGGACGGACTTCTCTTGGTCGTTCATCTTCTGTGTCATTTGCTGCTCCTCATGCAACCAGGGCATCGGTGATGGGCTTGGCGGATCCGCCGGCAAGGGCTGCCGTGTGCTCCAGCCACGCGGCACCGGATGTGCCCATCGTGAGCTGCCAGCCGGGTTCGACCAGGAAGCTGGTGCGGGGCGACTCGACCAGCGCCGGTCCGTCCAGGGTCGTTCCTTCCGCCAGCGTGTGCGCGTCGTAGATGCGGGTCATGACCCCACCTTCCGTGCCCTGGAAATGGCACTCGCGTTCGCCGCGCGGCGTCGGTGGCGGGATCCCTTTCCTGGTGCTGGGCTTGAGCTCCAGGCGGTCGTGCTGCACGAACGAGACGACGCGGATCACGTTGATGCGCACGCCGGCCTCCGGCGCCTGGCTGCCTTCGCCGAAACGCTGTGCGTAGTTGTGGCTGAACAGGTCGAGCAGTTCGATCACCTGCGTCGGCTTCTCCAGCCGCCGGAACGGGCTGACGACGGCGGTCTGCGCCAGCTGGTTGCCGTATCGCAGGTCCAGCTCGACGCGTACCCGGATGTCGGTCTCCAGGACTCCCTGGCGCTTCAGGTCTTCGCGCCCGCGTGCCTCGAGCGTGGCCACGGTGCTGTTGAACGACTCGAAGTCGTCCAGGATCTGGCGCTTGTTGGCGTCGAAGAGCATCTGGTAGACCGAGCTCTCGTGGATGTGCAACTGGTCCATGTTGCCGGCGCCCAGGGCCGAGAACACACAGCTGAACGGCGGGATCAGCACGCGGCTGATGCCGATCGCGCTGGAGAAGCCGCAGGCATGCATCGGGCCGCCGCCGCCATAGGCCAGCAGCACGAAGTGCTTCGGGTTGTAGCCCTTGACGGCGACCTCCTTGAAGATGGCCGCCGCCATGTTCGCGTCGACCTTGCGCTTGATGGCCTTGGCGGCATCGATCAGGCTCAGGCCCGAGGGCTTGCAGATGTGCTCCTCGATCGCCCGCTCGGCGCGGCGGCGGCTGAGTTCGATGGAGCCGCCGGCGTAGTTCTTCTCGTCCAGGTAGCCCAGCACGAGGTTCGCGTCGGTGGTGGTCGGCAGCTTGCCGCCACGGCCGTAACAGGCCGGGCCGGGGTCGGAGCCGGCGCTTTGCGGACCGACCTCGATGGCGTTCCACATCCGGTCGAAGCGCGCGATGGAGCCACCCCCGGCACCCAGCGTGTGCAGGTAGGTCATGGGCGTGCTGACCAGCCAGCGCTCGATGATCGGGTTGAAGTCGTAGAACTTCACGCCGTCGGCGGTGACCAGTCCGATGTCGAAGCTGGTGCCACCCATGTCGGTGGCAATCAGGTTGGGCTGCTTGAACTCTCTCGACAGGTAGTTGGTGGCTTCGAGGCCCGCCACCGGTCCCGAGTGGATCGTCTGCAACGACGACGTCGAATTCATCTGCGCCATGCCCGAGGTGTTGTGCACCAGCAGCATGGGTTTCGTGTAGCCGGCGCGTCGCAGCGCGATCTCCAGCGTCGACATGCCGTGGTACATCTGGTCGTGCAGGAAGGCGTCGATGATCGACGACATCGTTCTCGCGTACTCGCCCTTGCGGCCGGCCACGCGGTGCGACAGCACGATGGGCATCGAGCCCAGCTGGTGCGTGGGGTACTCCGACAGGATGATGCGCTCGACGGCCTTTTCGTTGGCCGGGTTCAGGACCGAATTCACCAGGCACACCACGAAGGCCTGTGCGCCCGCATCGACCAGCTTGCGGACCTGCTCGCGCACGTTGCCTTCGTCGATCGTGAGCAGGATCTCTCCCTTGTAGTCCACCCGCTCGTCGATGCCGACGATGCGCGACACCGGCACCAGCATGGGCGGGCGGGCGGCGCCCGGCAGGTCGGCCTGCTGCGCTTCGGACAGGCCGTCGCCGTAGCCGCGCGCCCGCATCAGCACCGCGGTGGATTCGAATCCGGTGGTGGTCAGCAGCGCCACCTTCGGACCCTTGCGCTGGATCAGTGCATTGGTGCCGAGCGTGGTGGCATAGCGCACCGCGTCCACGCTGGCCAGCACCTCGCCGATGTCCTTGCCGATGTCCCGGCAGGCACCTTCCAGCGCCTCCATGAAGCCGGTGGCCAGGTTGTTGTGCGTCGTCAGCGCCTTCGACTCGACGTAGCGGCCGTCGTAGGCCAGGAAGCAGTCTGTGAACGTGCCTCCGATATCAACACTCACGCGCCTCATGTCACTGGCCCTCCTTGGCAAGGTGTCGCCTCTTCAGGCTGTCGATGTCGAGCTCGATGTCATGGGTCAGCGGGTGGCCCGGCGGCAGGTACTCGTTCTCGATCTGCGTGCAGCAGGTGGGGCAGTAGAACTCGACGATGCGACACCAGGTCGGATCGGGCGCGTAGGTGAACTCGTACTTCTTCTCGTCGAGGATCGGCGCGTGGATCTCGCGGGGATCGCGGTCGTAGACCAGCAGACCGGTCTTGTAGTTATCGCGGGCCGCGGCGATGTCGTGCCCGCAGGCGCGGCAGTGCCAGCGTTCGGAGTGCAGATCGATTTCCAGGTATTCGGTGATGGCGACTCGTGCAGTCATGTCAGGCCTCTTCGATGATCAGGTCGTGGTTGTCGGAAACGCGCAGCGACCAGCCGCGGTCCAACAGGCAGGTGAGGTAGCTGCTGCGCAGCAGGGCGGGGCCGCTCGCGTGTTGCCCGGGCTGCAGGGAGTCGGCGTCGATCACCGGTGTGCGATCGCCGTCGCTGCCCCCGTAAAGCACCTGGGCCGATCCCGTGACCACGGCCTGCGTTTGTCGTGCGGCGCGGTCTTCGACCAGCCTGAATGACGGCAACGCGTACGAAGCGGTCAGCACCAGCCGGGCATCCGCGCCGGGCTGCAGGGCCTGCAGCGCCGGCTCGTCGAGGGCCGTCTGCTGGACGCCCGCGTCGGTGTCTTTCCACAACGCGAAGTCGTAACGGCACTTCGCGGGGTCCACGCCCTCGCCGGACATGTCGTTCTGTGCGCGGGAGCGCATGCGATCCCGCGCTGCAGCAATGTCCGCGACCGACGCGCCTGCCAGCGACGTCTGGTACTGGTGTGCCAGTGCGGAGAAGCCGATGCCGTAGGCGCTGAACACCGCCGCCATCTGCGGAACGATGATCCGGCGCACACCAGCTTCCCGCGCAATGCCCGGAGCAATCATGGGCCCACCTCCGCCGAAGGCCAGCAGGATGGCCTGGTCGGCGCTCTGTCCGGCCGCCGACAGCGTCTTGACCAGCACGGCGGCCACTTCGGCCTCGAAAGCGCGGATGGCCCGATCGGTGGCATCTGCCAGCGCGATGTTCAACGGGCCGGCGATGTTCGCCTGGATCGCCGCGGCTGCGCGGTCGCGGTCCAGCTTCAGTTCGCCGCCGAGGTACTTGTCACCATCGATGACACCCGCCAGCAGCAGCGCGTCCGTCAATGTGGCGTGGGTGCCGCCACGGCCGAAGCACGCCGGGCCGGGTACCGAGCCCACGCTTTCCGGTCCGATCGTGATCTGGCCGTCCCGGACACGCATGACCGAACTGCCGCCGAGTCCGAAGCTCTGCAGCTCGGGCATGGCGAACGAGGTGCGGCCGGCTTCGACGTGCCCGTAGGCGTTGAGTCTCACCTGTCCGTCGACCACCACCGCGACGTCGGTGGTGGTGCCTCCGATGTCCATCGCGATCAATGTGGAGGCCCCGTAGAGCCGCGCATAGGCCAGCGCCCCTTCCAGCCCGCCCCGCGGGCCCGAGCCCCAGGTCTTGATGGCCGTGGTCTTGGCCACGCGCGCCGAGTTGCCGTCGTTGCGGTAGATCAGCAGCGGACTGGCCAGGTGGTGCTGTTTGCAGACGTTCTCGGCACCGTAGAGAAAATGCTCCATGCCCGGATGCAGGTAGGAGTTGAGCAGCGCCGAGAAGACGCGGCGCGCATGGTCGTCGTCGCTGACCAGCTCGTGAGACAGCAGGAACGGCACCGCGCCCAGCAGATGTCGTGGATAGCGATCGAGCAGTTCTTCCTTCACGCGCGCTTCCGCTTCCGCGCTGCGCAGCGCGACCACCAGGCGCCGCGCGCCCTTGGCCAGCAGATCGTTGACGGCGGCGGTGAGCTCGCCGGAGTCGATCGCGTCGCCCGGCCGCACCGTGATACCGACCGGCGCGATGGGCACCATCGAGGCCCACAGGCTGTCGCCCCGCATCGCTTCGGCCAGTCCGTAGACCGAACCCTCTTCGCCCTTTTCGACGAGCAGCGAGACCGGAGTGCCCTTGCGTTCGACCACTGCATTGGTGCCCGACGTGGTGGAGTAGCGGATGTAGTCGATGTCGCGCACCAGGCGTGACAGATCTTCGCCACCGTAGAGCTCGCGGGATACGCGGGTGAGGGCGCCGACGAAGCACTGCGTCAGATCGTGCGGCGTGGTGGGGGACTTCGCATGCACCACCTGCGAGTCGGAATGGACGCACACGTCGGTGAACGTGCCGCCGTTGTCGATGTTCACGAGTAGACCCATGGCTTGCTTCCTTTGTGCGGGAGCGGCAAGCGTAGGGACGCGCGACCGCGCAATCACCTCCCTTCCGGGTAGCGTGCGGTGCAGCAAACAGGGTGAAGCGGCGGGTAGATGGGAAAACCCGCGCTGGTTAACCCGGCCGGAATCGGGCCGGCAACCGAATTCGGTAAGACGCTAGTCCGGCAGACCCGTGATGCGGCTCATCAGCGAGGTCGCGTTGTGCACGCCGTATCGCTGGCGCAGGTTGGCGCGCAGCTTCTCCACGGTGCGCGGGCTCAGGCCCAGCTCGCTGGCGCTCTGCTTGGCGCTCAGCCCGCGCTTCATGTCGGCGAGCACGTCGCGCTCGCGCGGGGTGAGCTTCGCCACATCGGCCCCGGTGGGCAGCGCCTCGAACACCCAGCTCGCCAGCCGGAACGGATCGCTCGCATCGAGCGAGCGGCCGTGGACGCGAAACCAGCGCAGGCTGCCGTCACGCAGGCGCATCAGGCGCTCGTCGTCGTAGGTGCCCCGCTCGGTCAGGCCGTTCAGGCCGCGGCCGCCGATGCGCTCGAAATCGACCGGGCTGGGGTACAGCGGCTCGAGGCTGCGGCCGGTCAGCTCCGCCACCGTGTAGCCGAACAGGGCCGCGAACTCGGCGTTGCACCAGCGCACGTGCCGGTGGGCCGACAGCAGCAGCCCCAGCGGGCACAGCGCCGCCGCCAGGTCGGCGGGCGGCAAGGCCTCGTCCAGCGCACCCCGGGAAATCCCGGGTGTAGTTTTGCGACTGTCGGGCGTGTTCATGCCTGACTACTCTAAGTGCATGGTCCGGCCCCCGGCATCGGACCCTTCCCCAACAGCCTGGAGCCCTCGACCATGGTCGACCTGATCGGATTTGCCCACACCCCCTTCACCCGCGCGCCCGGCGCCGGCATCGAGGACCTGATGGCCACCGTGGCGCGCGACGCGATCGCCGACGCGGGCCTCGAAGACCACGAGATCGATGCGGTGGTCATCGGCCACTTCGGCCACGGGCTGGTGGCGCAGGGCTTCGTCGCCGGGCTGAGCTCGGGTCTCGCGCCGGGCCTGCGCGGCAAGCCTTCGCTGCGCGTCGAAAGTGCCTGTGCCTCGGGCAGCGCGGCCGTGCACCAGGCGGCGCTGCGCATCGCCGCCGGCCAGGCGAAGCACGTGCTGGTGATCGGTGCCGAGGTGATGTCGGCGCTGCCCACGCGCGAGGTCGGCAACGCCCTGCTCAAGGCCTCTTATGTGCAGGACGAAGCCCAGCTCGAGGGCGGCTTCGCCGGCATGTTCGCGCTGATCTGCGATCGCTACGCCGCGCGCTTCGGCAACCCGCACAACGCGATGGCGCGCATCGCGGTGAAGGCGCACGCCAACGGCGTGCACAACCCGTATGCGCAGTACCGCAAACCGGTGGACCTGGACACCTGCCTCACCGCCAACGACAAGAACCCGCACGTGGCCGGCATGCTGCTGCGCAGCGATTGCTCGCCGATCTCCGACGGCGCCGCCGCCCTGGTGGTGAGCGCGCCCTCGGCGGTGCCCGCCGGCACGCCGCGTGTGCGCCTGCGCGCGATGGCGCAGGTCAACGACGTGATGCCGATCGCCGGACGCGACATGACCGAGCTGGCCGGTGCCCGCCAGGCCTGGCACCAGATGCTGGCCTCGGGCGGTGTGACGCTGGCCGACCTGGGCGCGGCCGAGGTGCACGACTGCTTCACCATCGCCGAGCTGATGCTCTACGAGGCCATCGGCCTGGCGGCGCCGGGCCGCGGGCGTGTGGCGCTGGACGAAGGCTGGGTCGAGGCCGGCGGTCGGCTGCCGGTCAACCTGTCGGGCGGGCTCAAGGCGAAGGGCCATCCGGTGGGCGCGACCGGCGTGTCGATGCACGTGATGGCGGCGTGGCTGCTGTTGGGCCGCTACCGCCCCGGCGTGCTGCGGCCGGGTGCCGACATGGTCGGCGTGCTCAACATGGGCGGCACCGCGGTCACCAATTTCGCCTCCCTCCTCGAACGCGTGCAGTGAAGGCGCCCGAACCGTCATGAACTTCGCCCTCCATCTGCAACGCGCCGCGCAACGCCACGGCCCCCTCCCGGCCATCGGTCACGGCACCGAGGTCTGGTGCAACTACACCCAGTTCGCCGCGATGGCGGCACGCGGCGCAACCTGGTTGCGGCAGCAAGGTCTGCAGCCGGGCGATCGTGTCGCGCTCTTCATGCACAACCGGCCGGAGTACCTGCCCCTGCTCTGGGCGGTCTGGTGGGCCGGTGCGGTGGCGGTGCCGATCAATGCCAAGCTGCACCCGAAGGAGGTGGCGTGGATCGCGGCCCACAGTGGCAGCCGGTTGGTGTTTGCCGATGAAGAAGACGGGGAGTCCCTGCGAACCACGCTGCGCGACGAAGCCCACGACGCGACGGTTGAAACCCAGCCCGCGCGGGTTTTCGATGAGGTGCTTCCTGAGGCAGAGATCGCCGAGCGGACCGAGCGCGACGCGTCTTGGCTCTTCTACACCAGCGGCACGACCGGCCGGCCCAAGGGCGTCGAGCTCGGGGCCCGGCAGTTGCGCTGGCAGAGCATGGGCCTGTTCACGGCCGTGCAGGCCGTCGAGCCCGGCGAGGTTGCGCTGCATCCGGCCCCGCTGTCGCATGGAAGCGGCATGCTCCACCTGCCCTATGTCATGTACGGCGGCGTCAATGTCGTGCCGAAGTCGCACGGCTTCGATGCCGAGGAATGCCTGGCGCTGGCTGCGCACTGGCGTCGCGCTTCGTTCTTTGCGGCGCCCACCATGGTCAAGCGGCTGGTTCAGACGGTGAAATCCGCGGGCTCGCGGCCCCGGGGCCTGTCCACCATCTGCTACGGCGGTGGTCCCATGTACCTGGCCGATCTCGAAGAGGCCCTGGAGGCCATCGGTCCGCATTTCGCCCAGATCTACGGCCAGGGCGAGTGTCCGATGATGATCACGGCGCTGCCGCGTCAGATGATCAACCACCTCCATGAGGCGCGGCCCGACGGCTGGCGCGAGCATCTCGCGTCGGTGGGTGTCGCCCAGGCCATGGTGGAGGTCAGCGTGCGTGACTCGCGGGGCAGGCCGTTGGCCACCGGCGAGATGGGCGAGGTCTGCGTACGAGGCGACGTGTTGATGAACGGCTACTGGCAGCAGCCGGAGGCCACTGCGGCCACCATCGTCGACGGCTGGCTGAACACGGGAGATGTCGGCCGGCTGGACGAGCATGGGTTTCTCACGCTGCTGGATCGCAGCAAGGATCTGATCATCAGCGGCGGCACCAACATCTACCCGCGGGAAGTCGAGGAGGCATTGCTCACGCACGAGGATGTGTCCGAAGTGGCCGTCATCGGGCGGCCAGAGGCCGAGTGGGGCGAGCTGGTGGTGGCCTATGTCGTCGTTCGCCGGGAAGTGACCGCTGCGGCACTCGATGCGCACTGTCTGGGTTGCATTGCGCGTTTCAAGCGGCCCAAGCACTATCGCTTTGTCGCTGAGCTGCCCAAGAACAACTACGGCAAGGTGCTGAAAACGACACTGCGCGAGTGGGATTCGCAAGTCACCGCCTGAGCAGACTTCCGCATCGAGTCGAGAGCGTGCGCAATCCCATCCGAACCGACCGGCCGCGACTGATCGCAACCAAGTTCCGCGCGCCTGCAGGCAACAGCGTCCTGGTTGTGCGCGAACGACTGCTCTTGCGGCTCGAGTCGGAGCGCGATCGACGATTGACGCTGATTCATGGGCCGGCAGGCTTCGGCAAGACCACGCTGTCCGTGCAGTGGCGAGAGCGTCTGCAGCGCACCAATGCCATCGTGGCCTGGCTGAGCATGTCCCGCGAAGACAACTCGATCGACCGGTTCCTGACTTATCTGGTCGAAGCGGTCCGCGTCGCCGATCCCGGCCTGAGCGTGGACGTCGCGGATCAACTGGAAGCGCAACCCGAACAGGCGTCATCCATCGTGGTGACCGAACTGATCAACACCTTCGAGCGCGCCGAGCGTGACTTCTACATCGTCGTCGACGACTGGCACCTGATCACCGACCGTCAGGTGCGCGACACCATGGCGTCGCTGCTGGAGCATGCGCCGCGACGCTTCCATGTGGTCATCACCAGTCGCGAGCGACCCACCCTGCCGCTGGCGAGACTGCGGGTGGCCGGGGAGCTCTGTGAGGTGAACGCGGCGGATCTGCGGTTCACCGTGGCGGAGTCTCAGGCGTTTCTTTGCGAGTTGAACGCGCTGCGTCTCGATCCGGCGGCGGTGCAGTCCCTGTGGACCAGCACCGAAGGCTGGGTGGCGGCCTTGCAACTGGCCTCGTTGTCGCTTCGCAACGCCGCCGATGCCCAGGGCTCGGCCGCGCGACTTTCGGACGGTCTGCTCGGCAGCGTGGCAGCCGCATTCGGCGCCAACCACCGCGCGCTGGGCGAGTATCTGGCCGAGAACGTCCTGGACAGCCTCACACCTGACGTCCTCGATTTCCTGCTGGCCACGTCGATCCTCGATCGCTTGTGCGCAGGCCTCTGCGCCGCCGTGAGCGGCTTGAGCAACAGCCAGTCCATGCTGGAGCGGCTGGACGCGCAGGACCTGTTCATCCAGCCGCTGGACGAGCACCGCGAGTGGTATCGCTATCACCACCTCTTCGCCGCCCACCTGCAACGCCGGCTCGAACGCCAGTTGCCGGAGCGCAAGGCCGAGCTGCATCGTGCGGCGTCGGCGTGGTTCAGCGCCAATGCGCATGTGGACGAGGCGGTGACCCATGCGCTCGCGGCCGGCGACACCGATCGGGCCGTCGAACTGGTGGAGCGTGCCGCCATGTGGCTGGTGCAGCACAGCGCCATGAGCACCTTGCGGGTGCTCGTGCTTCGGTTGCCTCCCGATCGGTTGTGCAACCGGACGGCCCTGCAATTGGCCATCGCCTGGGCGCACTGCCTGACGCACCGGCCCGAACAGGCGCGCGAAGCCGTGGCATTGCCGTTGGCCGAACTGAGTCAACGCGGACTCGACACGGAAGCGTTGTCTGCGGAGCTCGGCGCCACCGATGAAGGGGCCGAGGCGCTGGCCGAGGCCCGTGCCGTCGAAGCGTGCGTGAGGATCTACCAGGACGACATCGATGGCGTCGAAGAGCTCGTCAAGCCCTGCCTGGCGCCATGTTCCCGCTTTCGCCCTTGGGTGGTTGCCGTCGCCTCCAATGTGTTCACGTACGTGCTCCTGCAACGACACGCCTACGACGAGGCCATCACGCTGCAGGCATTGACACTGCCGTTTCACGAGCGAACTCAGGGGCCCTTCAGCGGTGTGTACGGGCGTTGCTTCGGCGGCGTGGCCGCACGCGAACTGGGACGCCTGGACGAAGCAGCTTCGTACTTCCGCAGCGCGCATGAGCTGGCGGTCACGTGCGTGGGCCTGCATTCGCACGCAGCGCGGCTGGTGGAAGCGTTGCTGGGCGAGTTGCTGGTCGAGATGAACCAGCTCGACGAGGCGGGTCGCCTGCTGGACGACAGTCGTGCGCTGGGCATGGAAGGTGGGGTGGCCGACTTCTTCATCGCCCGCTATGTCGGGTCGAGTCGACTCCTCGCGCACCGGCGAGATGCGGACGCTGCCAGGGACGTGCTGGACGAGGGCGAACAGACGTTCAGGCATCTGGGCTTCGCGCGCCTGGGTGCGGCCGTGGTCGGCGAGCGCGTTCGGCATGCCTTGCTGAACGGCGATCTGGATGCGGCCCATCGGTGGCTCGCGAAATCACGCGATCTCCTCGGGCTCGATGGCGTGGCGCCTGCGAACCTGTCCCCGCACCCGCGGCGGGGCCATGAACATCTGGCCCTCGCGCAAGGCCGCGTCCTGCTGGCAAGCGGCCGGCCTGCCCAGGCCGCAGCGGTGTTGCAGCCCGTGCTGAATGCCGCCATCGAGGGTCGGCGTCTGCTGCTCGAGGTCAGGGTTCGAATCCTGATGTCGCTGGCGCTCGACGGTGTCGGCAAGCTCGATCAGGCTGTCGAGATGGCAGCGATGACCCTGCGAGTCGGGCTCGACGTCGGGATGCGGCGAAGCTTCCTGGACGAAGGGGCCCGATTCATCCAGATCACGGGGCTGGTCCAGGAGCGGGTCCATTGCAACCAGATGCCGCGCGCGCAATGGGGCGCTGCCGCGCTGGCCGGTCTGAGCGAAGTGACCATGCTGGGCCGAAGCGTCGACGCACCCGTCGTGGCGAGGGCGTTGACCGGGCAGCCGGCAGCCCCTGTGCCATTCGCCAAGGCAGGCGCGTTGGCCGCTCTCAAGCAACGCGAAGCGGAAATCCTGCAACTGCTGGAGCGAGGCCTGTCCAACAAGGAAATCGCGCGCTGCCTTGACATTGGCGTCGACACGGTCAAGTGGTACCTGAAGTCGATCTACGGCAAGCTCGGGGTCGCCAATCGGGCGCAGGCCGTGTTTGCCGCCCGAGGCGATGGAGAGCCGCACTGACGAAGGACGTGATCGCGCCCCCGTGCCGGAGCGACTGCGGTCGGGCTCGCGTCGAGCCGAAGTCGGTATCGTGGTTGAATTCGTGTCGGGCACGGCCGTATCGGCAGTCGATCTCCATCGAAAGGATTGCAGTGAACAAGCTCTGGATCGGGTTGGTGGGGGCTGCATTGAGCGCCAGCGCCTCGGCTGAATGGACCGAGATCGGTGGCAACGACAACATCACGTTCTATGCCGATGTGGCGACGCTCGACTCCTCGGGCGGCACCAAGAAGATGTGGACGCTGGTCGGCTCGAAGGCCGAGCGCAAGTACGGCGAGATCAAGTTCTCGTCGATCAAGACGCAGTTCGAGTTCGATTGCCCCGCGCACAAGGTGCGCCAGCTCGAGACCGCGTTCTATTCGGGCCCGCTGGCTGATGGCGAACGCGTCGCACGCTATGCCGACGAAGGTGAGTGGGAGGCCATCGTCGAAGGCACCGTGAAGGACGGGCTGGCGAAGATCGCCTGCGAGACCGCCGTTCCGGCGTCCTGATCTCGCCGCGCTCGACGCGGGCGCTTCACTGCGCCGGCTGGCGCTCGATCACATCGGCGATGCGCTCGACCGCGTCGCGGTCGTCGTGCATCAGCGCAGCATCGCGCTGGCAAGCCAGGGCAATCGTCGGGTCGTTCAGCAGGCGGTCCAGGGCCGATGCCCAATGCCGGACCGGGTCGCGTCGGTTCATTCGAACGCCGACCCCACGCCTGACCAGGCGCGTCGCGTTGTCGAACTGGTCGTGTGCAAACGGCACCAGCCCTTGCGGCACGCCTGCCGCCAGCGCCTGCGCGGTGGTGCCGATGCCGCCGTGGTGAACCAGTGCCGCCAGGCGCGGCAGCAGCAGATCGAAGGGTGCGTAGCTCACCGCGTGAGCGAACCTCGGCAGTGGCCGGGGCAGTTGATCCGCATACGCCGTGATCAGCACCGCGCGCCGGTTCAGTGCCGCGCAGGCTGCCAGGGCTTGCTCGAAGAATCCGCGCCCGTGGGCCATCGCGGAACCCGGTGTGAAGCCGACCGGCATCGGGCCGTCGTCCAGGAAATCGACGAGCGACGGGTCCAGCGAGGCGCCCGCTGCCGACCAGCGCGGGAACCCGGCGGTCAGTGCCTGTGCCGGCCAATCGGCCTGTGCCGCGGCAAACCACTGGGGCCAGGCGCACACCACCCTCTGCGGCGAGTTCACCCACCGGCTCATCACCCGGCGCACCGGTGGCAGCCCCAGGCTGCGCCGGATTTCGTCGAAACCCGGGGCGATCACCCGGTCGATGAAGCCGCTCTCGACACTGTGCTGGATCAACCGGACCAGCGGGGCCGGCCAGCCGGTCAGGTCGCCGAGTGCGGGCAGAACCGCCGGCGCCAGCGCAGAAAACATGCAGATCGGCGACAGATGCACCGTGACTGCCGGCAGACCGTGAGTTTCCTGCGCCAGCCGCACCGGCCACGCCAGCGTGCTGCCGACCAACACCGTGCGGCCAGTCTGCACGCGCGACAGCAACGTTCGGTGCGCCTGGATCAACCGAGGCTGCATCTCCTGCCACAGCACCGGGAAGCTCCTGCGCGGGTCCCACAGCGCGGCGCGCTGCACGATGCGCTGGTAGTCGGCCTCGGTACCGACGGGTGTGAAGGCGAGACCGGCTGCTTCGATGCGCGGACCGAAATGAGGCGAGGTGAGCAGCTCGACCTCGTGCCCGCGCCGTGCCAGCGCGCAGCCGATCGTGATGAAGGGATGCACGTCGCCGGCGCTGCCCACACAGGAAATCAGGATGTGCATCTCCGATTGTGTGCAGCCCGACAATGGCGTCTGCTCTCCCGCTTCAATCCTTCATGCGCATCGACCAGATCCGACAGCGGCTGCGTGACCACGGCGCGCTGCCTTGCCACGAACACCGCGTGCTGCGCCTGTGGTCGAACGCGCTGCCGCAGGGCAGCGGCCGGCGCAAGCCGCAGGACTTCCTGCCGCTGGGCGTGCGCGCTGAACTGTGCGCGCTCGAGGCCGACCTTCAGGGGCTGGCGCGATTGGTTTCCGCGCACCCGGCCGACGACGGTTCGGCACGGCTGCTGGTCGGCCTGCACGACGGCCAGGCCGTCGAAGCGGTGCTGCTGCCGCGCGACGGGCTGTGCGTGTCGACGCAGGTCGGCTGCGCGGTCGGTTGCGTGTTCTGCATGACGGGACGCGACGGTCTGCTGCGGCAGCTCGGCAGCGCCGAGATCGTCGCTCAGGTGGCGCTGGCGCGCAGCCTGCGCCCCGTGAAGAAGGTCGTGTTCATGGGCATGGGCGAGCCGGCCCACAACCTCGACAACGTGATGGACGCGATCGAGTTGCTGGGCACCGAAGGCGGCATCGGCCACAAGAACCTGGTGTTCTCGACGGTCGGCGATCGCCGGGCCTTCGAGCGGCTGGCGCAGGGCCCGGTGAAGCCGGCGCTGGCGCTGTCGCTGCACACCACGAAGGCTGCCTTGCGCGCCCGGTTGCTGCCGCGTGCGCCGGCCATCGACCCGGACGAGCTGGTGGCGCTGGGTGAAGACTACGCGCAGGCCAGCGGCTACCCGGTGCAGGTGCAGTGGACCTTGCTGGCCGGCATCAACGACGGTGACGACGAGCTCGACGGCATCGTGAGGCTGCTGGCTGGCAAGCGGGCCATCCTGAACATGATTCCGTACAACGATGTCGAGGGGCTCGATTTCCGGCGCCCGCTGGCCGGGCGCGCGCGAGAGATCGCGGCCACGCTGCACCGGCGCGGCGTGCTGACCAAGCTGCGCCAGTCGGCAGGGCAGGACATCGACGGTGGCTGCGGCCAGCTGCGAGCGCGGCAGGCGACCTCGCCGCAGGGCCCGCAGCCGTTGGTCTGGCGAGCCGCCACGCCAGGCACGCACATCGCTGCCGGGCGACCGCATGTCGCAGGGACGGGAGCCACCTGATGTTCAGCGCGACCTTCATCTTCGACAAGAAGCAGTTCGACGACGAGTTTCATGCGCTCGACGCGGTGATCGCCGCCGCTGCTCGCGACACCCCCGGTTTCCTGGGCGAAGAGGCCTGGGAGGACCCGAGCACGGGGCGCGCCTGCAACGTCTATTACTGGGCTGACGAGCAGGGTCTGCGGCAACTGATGCAGCACCCCACGCACCTGCAGGCCAAGGCGGCGCAGGCGCGCTGGCTCGACGGCTACCAGGTGATCGTCTCGCAGGTGCTGCGCAGCTACGGCGACGGACGCATCCCGCACCCGACGCGTCGCGCCGAAGGCGGGCGTGCTGAATGAGCCCTGGCACCGCATGGCGAATCGATCGGGCCGGCCTCGACGACCTGCCGCAACTCGCGCTCCTGTTCGATGCCTACCGACAGTTCTACGAGCAGCCGAGCGATCCACCGCGGGCCGAGCGTTTCCTGCGCGAGCGGCTGGCTCGCGGCGAATCGCTGGCGTGGATCGCGTGGCAGGGCGGGCGTGGCATCGGTTTCTGTCAGTGCTATCCCACCTTCTGCTCGGTGGAGGCCGCGCCGATCTTCGCGCTTTACGACCTCTTTGTGGAGCCTGGCGCACGCGGCCTTGGCGTTGCAGGGGGCCTGATGCAGGCCGCCGAAGACGAAGCCCGGGAGCAGGGGTGCGCGCGGCTCGATCTCAGCACCGCAAGGACCAACCTGCCGGCCCAGGCGCTCTACCAATCACGCGGCTGGCAGCGCGACGAGATCTACCTGCATTTCAGCCGGCAGGTGGCGCCAGGTTCATGAGCCGCCGGTCGGCCGTGCAGCGTGCTCAGGCGTTGCTCATTGCCCGAACTTCCTCGATCGTGGTGACGCCGGCCAGCACCTTGTCGATGCCATCCTGACGCAAGGTGCGCATGCCTTCGCGCTGCGCGACCACCTTCAGCGCCTCGGCGCGATCGCCGCTCTGGATCATGCGGCGCAGATCGCGCGAGATCATCATCAGCTCGTGCAGTCCGGCGCGGCCCTTGAAGCCGGTATGGTCGCACTGCTTGCAGCCGGGGCTGTGGTGCATCACCAGGCGACCGTTGCGGCCATGCTGCGCGGTCCACTGCGTGCGCAGCGCGTCGCGGCTCGGCAGCTCGGACGCGTCCAGCGTGAACGCGTGCAGGTAGTCGTCGAGCAGTTCGTCGATCTCGGCATCGGTCGCGTCGCGGGTCTGAGTGCAGTCGGTGCACAGGCGGCGCACCAGACGCTGTGCCAGCACCGCCAGCAGCGAGTCGGCGAAGTTGAACGGGTCCATCCCCATGTCCAGCAGGCGGGTCACCGTCTCGGTCGCGCTGTTGGTGTGCAGCGTGCTCATCACGAGGTGGCCGGTCAGCGACGCCTCGATGGCCATCTGCGCGGTTTCCTCGTCGCGGATCTCGCCGACCATGATCACGTCCGGGTCGGCGCGCAGGAAGGCGCGCAGCGCCTTCGCGAAGGTCCAGTCGATGCGCGGATTGACCTGCACCTGCCGCAAGCCGGGCTGGGTGATCTCGATCGGGTCGTCGGCCGTCCAGATCTTGCGCTGCGGCTGGTTGATCGCCGCCAGCGCCGAATGCAGCGTGGTCGTCTTGCCCGAGCCGGTCGGACCCACGCACAACACCATGCCATAGGGCCGCTCGATCGCGGATTTCAGTTGCGCGAGGTTGTGCACCGACATGCCGAGCTGCTCCAGCGGGATCGGCCTCGCCGACACCAGGATGCGCATCACCACGTCTTCGAGGCTGTTGTTGGTCGGGATCGTCGCCACGCGCAGCTCGATGCGGTGCTGCGACGAGAAGCGCGCGAAATTGATCTTGCCGTCCTGCGGCTTGCGGCGCTCGGAGATGTCGAGGTCGCACATGATCTTGATGCGCGCGATCAGCGACGAGCGGTAGTTGGGTGGCAGCTCGAGGTAGGTGCGCAGCACGCCGTCCTTGCGGAAGCGGATGCGGATCTTCTCGCGGCCCGGGTAGCTTTCGATGTGGATGTCGGAGACACCTTCCTTGTAGGCCTCGATGATCATGTTGTTGATCAGGCGCACCAGCGAGTTGTCCGACTGCTCGATCGGCCGGTCGTCGTGGAAGGCGTCGTCGTTCTCGCGCTCCAGCGTCTCGACCAGCTGGTCGGTGCCCATCGGCTCGAGCACCTGCGTCTCGTGCCCGAATTCGCCCGTGTAGCGTCCCGATGCGA
Source organism: Rhizobacter sp. (assembly GCA_046154125.1). Lineage (GTDB taxonomy): Bacteria > Pseudomonadota > Gammaproteobacteria > Burkholderiales > Burkholderiaceae_C > PBB1. The sequence continues at coordinate 34,751 of JBJXEJ010000202.1, forward strand.
TCGCGCCGATCTGCTCGTAGACAGCGTCTATGCGCAGGTCGATGGAGCGGCTCTGGGCGAGCACTGGCAGCACCTTCATCTGCACGGAGAACTCGGCCTCCTCGACCGCCGTGTGCAGCCGCGACGGATCGTCGATGGCGATGACCACCCGGCTTTCGCACATCAGCAGCGGCAGCACCCGGAGCCGGGTGGCGAGCGCGTAGGGCAGCTTGCGCAATGCCTCGCTGTCGACCGGAAAGGCGTCGACATCGACCAGCGGATAGCCCATCTTGCGCGCCATCGCCACTTGCAGGTCGGCCCGCGACACCACGCCGCTGCGCACCAGGATTTCACCCAGCGGCACGCCTCGGTCGTGCTGCTGCTGCGCCAGCGCGTCCTGCAACTCGGCCTCGCTGATCAGTTTCAGGGACAACAGGGCTTCGCCGATGCGCACCATGGGCATGCGGGCCTGCTGATCGAGTGCGCGCATCAGCTGGTCGGGCGTCACGATGTTGCGCGTGACGAGGATGTCGCCGAACTTCTGGCTGCGCAGCCGTGCCTGCTGTTCTGCGGCCTGCTCGATCTGCTGCGGCGTCGCAGCGCGCTGCGCGACCAGCACCTCGCCGATGCGTGCCCCCAGCTCGAAACTGCTGAATGCAGCGGCCGGGACGAACACCCGCGTGACGGCCGGCGTCGCGTTCTGGTGGTCGCCATCGATCGGTGGAAAGAGGAACAGGCCCAGCGTGGTCTCGACGTGACCCAGTGTCGATCCCAGCCATTCGCCGCCGAGGCTCCAGGTCAGCCGGAACGGGGTGGCGGCACCGGGCGCAAGCGAGAGCGCACCGGCGTCGTCAGGGTCGATTTCCGGCGCAGCCAGTGGCTGCGTCAGGCAAAGCGAGCGGAATTGGTCGAAGCGCAGCGGCAGGTTGGTGCGCGATGGCGGCAACTGCACGAGCGCGACACCTTGTTCGGGCAGCAGCGCGGTCAGCTGGCCGTGCATCAGCTTGTCGTTCAAGCCGGTGATCGTGCAGGCCAGCGCGTCGGTCTGCGGTTGCTGTTGCGGGTACGCAGCGTACGGGGGAAAAGGCCAGCAGAAGGTCGCAGGCTGACCCGCCGCGCGTGCAGCGGTGCCGTCGGATCGTTCTGTGCTGCCCCAGTGCAGCGGTGTCAGCATTTCGGCCATGTTTCCCTCGGCGCAGGTCAGCGCGGTTGCACGCCTGATGATCGTGCCGACCGGGGGAATTCAAGGTTGCGAAATACGGGGTCCGGGCTCGCTACTTCCGGCCTTTGCCGTCGAATGTGCCATCGCAGACACGTTCATGTCGTGGGTCACGGCGTCGCGCCCTCAGCGCCGCATCAGTTTTCGGGCGAGGCGAATCACCGACCATGCGGACAGGGCCAAGCGTCCGATGCGCCAGCCGATTCGGCGCCGCCGCGCCAGCATCAGCAGCAGCGGGATTCCAGCTGCGGCTGCCGGGCCGAGCCACGTTCGCGAGCGGTCGACCGCCGCCGTGATGCTGGTGAGCGGTGCGGCGCAGGCCTGCCATTCCGCACGCAGTGCCTGGCGCTGCAACTCGGCGCGCAGCACCAGGAGTTCACGCCGCAGTGCGAGTTCGCGCAGGCGGACGTCGCTCATCAGGGCGCCTCAGGCGGCTTTGCCGATGGACGCAGCGCGGCGATGTCGCGCTGGAGTTCCGCGACCGTGACCGACATGAACGGTGGGCGGTTCGCGGCGCGTGCGCGCCATCGGACAGCCGAGGCCCAGGTGGCGATGGCGAACGCCAACGCCAGTCCGCCGACGGTCAGCAGCCGGTGGCTGTCCCACATCAGAACGACCAGGAACGCGGTGCACATCAGCACCGCCATGCCGAAGAGCAGCAGCGTGACCACCGCCGAAACCAGCTGCCCGACCAGACGCAGTCGTTCCTCCTCCAACTCGGTCGCGGCGAGTTCCAGCCGCGTGGCGCCGATGTCGAGCAGCAACGCCAGCAGCGATCGCACCGAGTCGAACATGCGCAGGGTCTGCGTGGTTCGGTCAGCGACGAGCGATCAGCATGCCAATCAGCAGGCCGACGCCGGCGGCAACGCCCATCGCGGCGTAAGGGTGCTCGTGCACCGCACGGTCGGTGACACGTGCGGCGTGCTTGGCATTCACAACCGCGGTCTCCTCGATACGCTGCAACTCGTCCTTGGCACGCAGCAGTTTTTCCTGGGCGCGCTTGAGCAGGTGGGCGTACTCGTGGCCGGCTGCGGCGCCGGCACCTTTCAGCAGGCTCTCGGCTTCGCCGACGGTCTGCTTCAGGACATCGGCAAGTTCTTCGCGGGTGGCTTGCAGGCTGGCAGCGGCGGCATCGATCTGGCTCATGGCGAGTCTCCTGGTGGTTGACGGTCTGTCCGTTGAGAAATGGGGGCATCCCGGCTCGTGTCAAGGCGCACTTTGACACTTTCAACGCAATCAAACCTTGATCTTGATCACCAGGAGTTGGGATCCTCGTGTCCGGCGTAGACGGGCGGGTTGAGCGGCTTCCAGGCTGCGTCGGTGACGCAGGGCCCCGGTTGGCTGTTCGGGCAGGTGGTGTTCGTGCCTGTGGAGGCGGGCTTGAGGGTCGCCGCGTAGTTGTAGGAGCGTGTGATCGAGGCGCCCGGCGAGGTGTCCGACACGTAGGGAGACGTTTGAATCACGAGATCGACGCTGCCTGCCTTGGTGGAGATGATCGCGTTGGTCAGGTCACCGGCATTGAATGTCGCACCGCTGAAGTCGGCGCCGGCCAGCAGCGCTTTGTCGAACGACAACTGCGACTGGGTCGAATCGCTGGAACTGGTCGCACCCTTGAAGGTGGAGGCCACGAACTGGCTTGTGCTGAAACTGCCGCCCTGGAACTTGCAGTTGTTGAACGAGCTTTGCATGAACAGGCTGTTGGAGAAACTGCCGCTGACCACGGTGCAGCCGTCGAAGTGCGTCACGGTGGCGCCATCGGAATAGGCCTGCACGTAGTCGAATGACGAATTGGTCCAGGTGGTGCTGGAGAAATCGGCTCCCACGGCAAACACGTAATTGAACGATGAGCCCGTGATCGTCGAGCCGTTGAAATTCGCGTTGGTGAAGTCGGCGTCGGAGACCCTGAAGCCGGACAGGATCGAGCTCTTGAAGCTCGAATTCCTCGCCTGCGCCACCACGAGGTTCACGCCGGTGAGGGTGGAGTTGTCGAAGACGGTGCCGACGAACGAGCCCCCGGTGTGCGTGTTGTTGCTCAGGGTCGAGTGACTCAGGTCAGCACCGTCGAACGTGACCGCATCGAAGCTGCTGTTGGTCACCGTGGCCTGCGTCCACAGCGCGCCGGTCAGATCGAGGTTCTTGAACACCGCGTTGCTGATCGTTACGCCCTGAAAATTGCTCTTGGCATAACCGGGCGACTGCAGGATCGTGTGATCGAACGTGGTCGCAGTCCGCGTTCCCTGGTCGTCGGTGTAGGCCAAGATCTGGGCCCCTTCGAACGACGCTGCGGAGAAATCCGCGTTCGTGAAATCGGTGCCTGAAATGATGGCGTTGTCGAATCTGGCGCCGAGAACCTTGGCGTTCGTGAAATTGGCGCCAGTCAGGACGGAGCCTGTCAGATCGAGGCCGAAGGAGAAGGTGCGGTTACTCAGATCCAGTCCGGTGAGATCACATCCCTGGCAGTTGCCGAACGAGAAGACCAGCACCTCCTGGTGGTTGGGGACGAAGCCTCCGGTCACGTCGACGTCAGTCGGATAGATATGCTCCGTCAAACTATCTGGCCCGCTTCCGAATATATTGAATATTTCGGTGAAAAAAACAAGAACGGAGGTCGTCAGTCCATTTTGTCTGACATAGTGATAATTTGCAGAAGCCAGTTCAAATTGCCCGAGAATCTTGTAGGTGAACTCGGTGACCATCATTGATTTTGAATGATGGATGAAATCCCCATTTATCGTTGGCCAATCCCGGTAAATCAATGGTTTGGGGTGGGGAAGTTTCCCACCCAAGTCGGTATTGGTTGTCGCCCATATGATGGGGTCGGACCAGGTCATCAGATTCGTCGGGTAACTGGAACAGGTTCCTATGCCGGCCCCTGTCAGGTTCTTGAACCATTTCATATCGACGACGCGACCGGAACTGCGATCGGTCATTTTCAGAAGCTTGCCGGTTTCGTGATTGATCAAATCCAGGCGCCGATGAGCTGAATCCCAGTTGTATTCATATGATGTTGCGTCATCGAGGGTTGTTGCTGAAAACAATGGATAACCACATTGGGACTTCAGATACAACCCGCCCAACGCCTGAAACTTGAGATATTTATTGCCGCAGGCATAAACATCGATCAATGTGTCACCGGTTGGTTGTTTCAATTTCGTCGAATTGGTCAATCCGGTTTGACTGGTGCCTTGAAGTTCAAATGTGGCGACGGTTCGCGCCATCTCGGTGGTTTGGAGATAGCTGTTGGTGTTCTTGTCCTGGAGCGCGATGGTCTCGATCCGGGTGCACGCCGGTGTGTAGGCATCGAGCTTCTGAACCCGACCCGCAGTGCCCCGATCGGCTGCCGCCTGCGCCACGTTGTTCTGCATCAGCCACTGGCCCAGTACCGACTCATTGCTGGTCGGCACGAACCCCGCATGGGCGAAGACATGGGTGACCTCGTCGGTGGCGCCGGTGCCCGAGTGCTGAACCACCGCCTCGTAGTCTCCCTTGTCGAACTGGACGGTCTGGCACGGGTTCGCCGCATTGATGACGGCCAGCGCCGGCGCGTTGCTGCCGCTGGCATGGATCTCGACGCTGTGGCCGTGCAGGATGT